>JAMOUS010000001.1 GCA_027067975.1 Bacteroidales bacterium
AAGAAGATCAAGTCGGTGATCACCGACCATGGAGGAGAGATCGTCCATGAAGAGAACTGGGGCCTGCGGAAACTGGCCTACCCTATTCAGAAAAAGTCGACCGGATTTTATTATCTGATCGAGTTCCGCGCCGAAGGCGGCCTGATCGAAAAACTCGAAACGGAATACCGTCGGGATGAACGGATTATCCGGTTCCTCACCTTCCGCATGGACAAATATGCCATCGAATATGCGGAAAAGAAACGGAGGAAAAAACAGGAAGGAAACAGTGAAAAAACCGAAAACAAAAAAGTGGAGGAATAGGATATGGCACAGAAAGAATCAGAAATCCGGTACCTGACCCCCCCGTCCGTTGAGATCAAGAAGAAGAAGTATTGCCGGTTCAAGAAGAACCGCATCAAATATGTCGACTACAAGGATCCCGAGTTCCTCAAAAAGTTCCTGAATGAGCAGGGGAAGATCCTTCCACGCCGTATCACCGGCACTTCGCTGAAATACCAGCGGAAAGTGGCACGTGCCATCAAGCGGGCACGCCACCTCGCCCTGCTGCCTTATGTTACGGACCTTTTAAAATGATCGGAGGATAAAACCATGGAGATAATCTTGAAAGAGGATATGCCCCGTCTGGGCCACAAGGATGACATTGTGAAGGTAAAGGACGGTTACGCACGCAACTACCTTATCCCCAAAGGATATGCCATCCCGGCCACCGAATCGGCCAAGAAAGTGCTGGCCGAGAACAAACGGCAGAGAGCCCATAAAGAAGAAAAGATCCGCAACGAGGCCCTCGAGACAGCCAAAAAGTTGGAAGGCGTCACCCTGAGTATCCCTACAAAGACCAGCTCGACCGGCAAGATCTTCGGATCGGTAACCAACATCCAGATCGCCGAAGCCTTGAAGGAAAAAGGGTTTGAGATCGACCGCAAAATGATCTCTTTCAAAGAAGAGAACATCAAGGAAGTCGGGAAATACACCGCCATCGTAAAACTCCACAGGGAGGTGACCGTCGAGGTGCCATTCGAAGTGGTACCGGAAGAATAAAAAACGAAAGAGCGGCTTCAGGCCGCTCTTTTTTTTCCTTATTTTTTACTGGCTATCGCCTCGACCTCCACGAGAGCACCCAACGGCAGCGCCGCCACCTGAAAAGCGGCCCGGGCGGGCGGATCTTCCGGAAAGTAGCGGGCATACTCTTCATTCATCTCTCCAAAGTATTCCATATCTTCCAGATAGACGGTACATTTCACCACATCCTGCAGGCTGTAGCCCGCCGCCATCAGGATCATTTTGAGGTTATCCAGTGTCTGACGCGTCTGTTCGCGGATCCCCTCTTTCATTTCTCCTTTCTCGGGATCCATGCCGAGTTGGCCCGATACAAACAGCAGACCGTCCGACTCCACCGCCTGGCTGTACGGCCCCACCGCCTGCGGTACACGAGAGGTTTGAATGATCTTTTTCATAGCTTAGGGATATTGATTGACATTCAAATGGATCATCGGTCATACCATCCTTTCCGTTTTTGGAACTTGAGGTCCTTCAATACCGACGATCGGATGTTGATGAGGAACGTATAGCTTTGGTGATATCCGATCGGCACCCAGGAGATGCTCATCTCCCAGCAATGCAAGTCGCGATGGATGTTCAGCGAGGTATAGGTGAGCTTGTTCAGTTTAAAATCCCACCCGGTATTCCCGGATACCTTCCATTTGGGGGTGAGGCTAAAACTTCCCGTAACATTGAGCGTTTGGATCACCGAAGAGGTGAAGCCCTCTTTCCGGTAGGTGATGTTATACCGGATCCGGATGTCCCAAGGGATATTGAAGTAATCGTACGCTTCTTCCGATTGCTGATTCTCCGGAGGCGGAGGGGTCCCGGCCAGCGGCTTTTCCTGATCCAGTCCCAGCAACTCCGGTGAACCCATATTGGATTGACCGCTTGTGCCCTTTCCTCCTTTCTGTCCGCCGGTGAAATGCATCCCCAACGCCACGTTGAGGTTGGTTGCCCGGAAGGGTTTCCCCGTCACTTTGAAGTTGGGTACATCTACGGGTTTACCGTTCACCCCCAAGGCATAAGGGTTGAAAACCCCTCCGAAAGTGATCTGAATGTTGTTTTTCCACAAAGAGGTACGTCCATTGAAAGAGACGGGCGCCCACCTCATGGAATCCGCGAAGATATCGTAATGTGTGGAAAAGTTCAGACTCTCCAGAAGTTTTACTTTACGGGTCCCATTGCCGGTGGTATCCTTGTCACTCCGTACCTTCATCTCCACATTGTTATTGAGGGAGAAATTCACCACCCCACTCCGGCCCGGCAGGGAGGGGGTTCCGTATATTTCCTTCTCGTAGATGGAATATCGATATTCCGGGTGTTTCACCTTTGTCGTGTCATAGATCACCCGGTAATAATTCGGCATGATGGAAGTCATGTCGGGAACGAATGTAAAACTCACCGCCGGCGTCATTACATGACGGATGGCCACCACTTTCGAGTCGGGATTCTTGAATACGAACATCCCGAAGATTTTGGGGTTGAGCGTGAGGCTCACCGAGGGTAAAAGGGAATGGGCATATTGCAGTTTCCGGATGGTGTCGGTGACCAGATAGGAGCGGTAGCGGTTCGTCACGGTATCGAGCTCATATTCGAAATGTTTCTGAATATTCTTGGTATAAAGCATTCCGTTATACCGGATGCGGGGGGTTATATTGAAATTGTTGAAAGGCTTGAAATTGACACCCACCGGGATCGAATGGCGGAAACCATTGGTCAGATCATCAAAGGCCTGGGAGGTGAACAGGAGAGAGTCCAGGGTTTTGACACGGTTTTCCAGGGTGGCGTTATAGGTGACATCAATGTTGTCGTACCAGTGTTGTGCCGTGCTCCGTCTACCGCGAAAGGGATAGATGCGGTTCATGGTGAAGGCCATCTTCGGCAGGCTCATGTTCACCACCTTCGTGCGGGAGTTCTGGGAATGGTTGAGACTGCCCGTGAAATTGAAAGGGGTCCCCGGCCAACGTTTGGAAAAGGACACACTGGAAGTTTTCGTATTGGTGAGGTAGTCCTGGGCATTGTAGCTGTGGTTGCGATCGTAGCTGGTAGAGCTGAGCCGTACCGAAGCGTTGAAGTTACTGGTGGGGTTGGCTTTGGCATCCTGTCGGTAAACCCAGTTCAGTGAATAATCGTTCTGGGAGACGTAGTTTCCCACATCCAGACTCCCCTCCACGTTTTTGTAATAGGAAAGGGCGAAGTTCCCCGAAAACTTGTACCTTTTCCGGTAGTTGCTTGTCAGCTTCACCCCCCAGGTCCCGTTGGTAAAGATATCACCGGTGATCGCCAGGTCGAAATAATCGTTCAGGGCTAAGTAGTATCCGCCATTTCGCAGGAAAAAACCCCGGTTACGTTCCTCTCCGTATTCGGGGATCAGGATTCCCGAGGCATGGGTCTTTTTCATGGGAAAAAAACCAAAGGGCACAGCCACAGGGACCGGCACATCGGCAATGACCATGTAGGCGGGTCCGGAAATGATCTCTTTGCCGGGAATCACCTCCGCCTTGGTAAGCGCGATGTAGTAATGAGGGTGCGGTGCATCACAGGTGGTGTACTTGGCTCCTTTGATGTCGTAGGCACCGTTCTGCTGCCGTTTGGTGATACTGCTGTGCAGAAAACCTCCTTCCTGCTGGGTGACCACATCCTGGATATACCCTTTTTGGGTCTTAAAGTTATACCGCATCGTCTCCGACTCAAACTCTTCCGTCCCCTGGGAAAACTTGGGTTTCCCGACAACTTTTCCGGAACTGTCGGGTAACCCTTTGGCAAAGACCTCATTGCGGGCAAAGTCGATCTCAATGTAATCGGCTTTCAAAGTGATGTCTTTGTAATCCACTTCGGCCTCGCCGTAGAGGAACGCTTTACGGCTCTCCAGGTCCATGACAAGGGAATCACGGGCCTGGTATTTGATCGGGGCATCGATCACGTCTCCACCAGAGGCCGTGTCCTGTGCCGTGCGCAGGGTGTCCCCGGACGCAGAGAGCGTATCCGGTAATGGAAGTACAGGAATCTCGGCCGTATCGGGACGTAAATAACGCACCTGTGGAATCTCTTGAGCTCGAAGCAGAGAGGCGAATACAAAAAAGGACATAAAAAGAAAAATCTTTTTATGCCGCCAGATTATACTATTTTTGTATGTTCTTTGTTGTAGGAACAAAGTGTCGTACCCCCTTTTAGCACCACGGCAAAACTAACGAAATTCGATGAGATGATAGAGGTCCGGCAGAACAAACTGGTCGGGGAAGGAACGAGAAAGATGGTCTTGATATTGTTCCTGTGGGTCCTTGCCATCCCTGTCATGACGGCCCAGGAAGAGAGCCACTACCGTGTGAGGAAGGTGGTGATCGACGCCGGGCATGGGGGGAAAGACCCCGGAACCCT
>JAMOUS010000002.1 GCA_027067975.1 Bacteroidales bacterium
GTAATGGGTGTGGCTGAAACCCATGATCGAGCTGTCGGCCCACTGGTATCCCACCGCATAGGTCCATCCTTTTGTATAAGTATCCGGGCTCAGCTGCACCATCCCGAAGGGCACCGTCGCCCCGGGAAAGAGATGCGCGAAGTAGTCGGTACCGATAAAAGGATCCACCCACGCCGAAGGATCACCGGCCGGTTGTTGTTCTTTCTCCCGGTTGCAGCATCCACCTGCAATGAGGCCGGCAACCGTCATTATCCAAAGCATGTACATTCGTTTCATGACACGATCGTTTTACCGTTCTTCTTGCCACTGCATCCCTCCCGGGGGAGCCGCTTCCGGGGCACTGCCCCACCTCTTGTTGGGATAAGCTCCCATCGTCAGCACCAGCTCGCCTCCCTGCATCAGCTCTTTATGGGTGAACCAGGGTTGGTACAAGGGTTTCCCGTTGAGGCGGGCCGACTGGATGTATTTGTTCTCAGGAGCATAGTTCTTCGCCACAATGCGAAAATGCTTGCCGCCGGGAAGATGGATCGTCACCTCGCGGAACACCGGACTGCCTATGTTGTATACCGGGACGCCGGGTGTGACAGGATAGAAGCCCATCATCGAGAAGACCACGAAGGCCGACATCGCCCCTCCATCTTCATCGCCGGGGATGCCGAAGATATAGTCGGGGAACCAGGCATCCAGCAGAAAACGGATATGTTTCTGCGTTTTCCAGGGAGCTCCGGCGTAGTTGTACAGGTAAGGAATATGGAAAGAGGGTTCGTTGCCCATGGAGAACTGTCCCACCATGCCCGTGGCATCGGGGAACCTGGCCCAGTATTGGTATTTCGTCCTGCCGAGGTCCATGCGGAACAGGTGGTCGAGATCGCGCACAAAAGCTTCCCTCCCCCCATGCAGGGCGATGAGGCCGGGGATGTCGTGTTGCACCTGCCAGGCATAGGTATAGCCGTTGTTCTCGTCGTAGTAGTCGCGGCCGCCGGGGCCCCCGTCCCAGCCGGGGTCGATGTCGATCCACTCTCCCCGGGCATCTTTGGGCATGAAGAGCTTCCTACTCGGATCATAGAGATTGCGGTAGTTGAGGGCCTCACGCATGAAACGCTCGTGGTCGGCCGTTTTCCCCAGCTCGCCGGCCATCTGTGCCAAGGCCCAGTCGTCGTAACTGGCTCCCAGGGTCACCGCCACCGCCTGCCGCCGCTCGAAGGGATGCACCTGCGGCACGGTCTCCTGCTCGCCGGGATGGAGGGCGGGGAAATAGCCATGCTCACGGTAGAAAGTGTCCAACACCGTCGCCGGGCCGTTGCGCCACGGCAGCATCGTCGCCTCCAGCGCGTTCTTCTTCATACCCTCATAGGCTTTTTCAGCATCGAAGTCCCGGATCCCCTTGCGCCAAGCATCCAGGATCATGATGGTCGAATGAAAGCCGTTCATGGCGGGTTTGTCCTCGTAGAGCAACGGGAACTGGGGCAGCCAGCCCGACTGCCTGTACATGTCGACGTACGAGCGGATCATGTCGGCCTCCTGCTGCGGGTCGAGGATCATCCGCAGAGGATGCTGCGCCAGGTAGGTGTCCCAGATCCAGTCGTCGACATAGAAATCGCGGTCGGCCTTGTGCACGCGATGGTCGTAGGCGCTGAAATAACGTCCCTCTTCAGTGATGTTGACCATCCGCTCGTAATAACGGTACAGGGCGGTATAGAACACGCGCCGCTGGGCGGGTGTCCCGCCCTTCACGCGTATACGTCCCAGGGCCTTGTGCCAGGCAGCCCGTGCAGCATCCGACACCTCCACAAACACATCGTCGCCGGGGATCTCTTTCTCGAGGTTGTGTCTGGCCTGCTCCGGGCCGATGAACGAGATTCCGTAACGGAACACCAGCGCCGCGGGAGCCTTTGGTCCAAAGGCCACCCGCAACACCGGCACCTTCCTGATCCCCTTGCGGCGGGGGAGCGTCACCCGCATCGTATCCGCCACAGCGGTGGCGGGTGCGCTGAAGACCCCGTAGGCCCAGGCCTTCATCCCGTTAAACTCTTCCACGCCGAGGAAGGCGCTGTCGCCCACCTGCTGCCATCCCCCTCTTTCATTCACCTGCAGGCGAATCCCGGCAGAGGATCCTTCGGGAAAATGAAACCGGAAAATCCCGCTGTGGGATGCGACGGTGTACTCCACCTCCACCTCTTCGTCGACGAGCCAGGAGGCATAATACCAAGGCCTTTTGATCTCCAGATCATGGTCATAGGCGGCCGGCCGTGCCCAGAGGCTGTCCGCCACGCCGCCCGTGAAAGGCATCACGCCGAAGAGCTCGCCCTGGCGGTGCGACTTGACCGTCAAGGGGAAGAAGTCGATCTGGTCGTCGAGCCAGTCGGCCCGCGCCGGATACATCCGCACCATGCTGTTGGGCATCGACACGGTCGGGCGGGTGGGCTTGAGCAACCATCCCACCCCCCCGATGTCGGGATCCACCTCGTCCCAGGGCTCCCGCCCCGCAGGAGTGCGCGAGGTGCATCCCGCCAGGAGCATCGTCACAATAGCTACCGCCATCAACAGCACCATATGACGATAACATACAATTCTACCACGTTCCATTTAAATTATTTTTTCTTTTCACTCTGTCCGCAATCCTTAAAATGAACCGCCTTGCAGCAAAGCCTCGGGAATTTGCCCATTTAAGATCAAAATTTCTTTACCTTGAACGAGGCATTGTGCAAGATATTCTCCGAGGAGTTGCCAACCCACACCTCGTAGGAGCCCGGCTCCACCTTCCAGCTCTTGGCCGGCACATCCCAGTATTCCAACGAAGCAGCCGTGAGGGGGATCGTAACGGTACGGGTCTCGCCGGCTTTCAGCGCCACGCGCCGGTAGCCTTTGAGCGCCTTCAGCTCCCTGGCCACCTTCGAGCGGGGCTTGTGGACATACAACTGCACCACCTCAGCCCCGTCACGGTCGCCCGTGTTGGTCACTTTGAGCGACACATGCAGCGTATCCCCCGGAACAAAGACCTTGCGGTCGAGTTGAACATCCCCGAAAGCAAAGGTTGTGTACGAGAGGCCGTAGCCAAAGGGGAACAAAGGCTTTACACCCTTGCGGTCGAAGCCCCGGTATCCCACATAGATCCCTTCTGTGTAATAGACCGAGTCGCGCGGTCCGGGATAGGTGGCATACACGGGCGAGTCCTCCCACCGCCGCGGGAAGGTGAGGGGCAGCTTGCCGGAAGGGTTCACCTCGCCATAGAGGATGCGCGCCAGGGCATTGCCGCCCTGTTCGCCGGGATAGAGGGCATCCACCACCGCCGGCACCCTGTCGAGCCAACGCTCCATGAGGATGGGCGTGGCGCCGTAGAGCACCACGACCGTCTTGGGGTTGGCAGCAGCGACGGCACGGATCAGCTCCTCCTGGGCCTTGGGCAGCGTCAGCCGGTCGCGGTCCTTGGCCTCTCCCTCCATATCTTTGTTGAGGCCCATGCCGAGGATCACCACATCCGCCTTGCGCGCCAGCTCTACCGCCCGTTTCGACGACTCCCCCGGCGTGAAGGGATCCATGCCCAGGATGCAGCGGCACGAACCCCAGTTCTCGTAGAACTCGATCTTCAGGTCGTAGACCTTTCCTTTCTCGAACTTGTATTGTGCGATCTTGAAGCGTCCCGGCGCCTGGTCGGTCCAGGCGTCGACGATGAGCTGTCCATCGAGGTAGATACGTACGCCGTTGTCGCTCTTGCAGCCGATGTCGTACCATCCTTCGCCGGGACTTTTGAGGCGGCCGGTCCAGCGTGCCGACCAGCGGTCGGTGCGGATGATGCTGGGGTCGGGCGATCCCGGCTGGCTGGGATCGCGGAAGCCGCCGTAGCCCCAGTCGAAGTTGATGTTCTGCTCCCTTCGTTCCAGGGCCGGCTTGCCCGCCACATCGCGGTTGTTGAAATATTCGGCCCACACCCCCTGGCCGTCCCCCTTCGAGGGGGGCAGCATCAGCAGCGAGTCGGGCACCAGCGACAGCTCGCTGCGCGCCTCGGGGATGCCCCGTTCATACTCCACGCGGGCACAGTCGCCGTAATAGGCTTTGATCCCTTCATAGAGCGAAACGGGGAAATAGCCGTCATTGCCGCCACTGCCGCCGCCACATACCGGCGAAGGATGAGCATTGGGACCGATCACCGCGACGCGCTTGTACTCTTTCTTGTCGAGCGGCAAAAGACCTTTTCCGTTCTTCAGGAGGACGATGCTCTCTTCGGCCATCTTGCGGGCCAGGGCGATGCGTTCCGGCGTATAGGCCTGACCGCCGTAGGCGGCGGTGCTCTCGTCGAAGAGGCCGGCCTCGAACATCACGCGCAGGATGCGGCGTACCTTGGCATCGAGGAGGTCTTCGGTGATCATTCCTTTTTCCAGCAGGGGCATCACCGAATCTTTTCCGAGGAAACGGCCCGTGGGCATCTCCAGGTCAAGCCCTGCCTGCAGCGTGGGCAGTGTACTGTGCACCCCACCCCAGTCGGAGACGACGATCCCCTCGAACCCCAGCTCCCCCCGGAGGATGGTCTGGATAAGATAGTCGTTCTCGGCACAATATTTTCCGTATGCGGCATTATAGGCGGTCATGATGCTCCATCCCCCGGTCTCCTGCACCACCGCCCGGAAGGCAGGCAGGTAGATCTCATGCAGGGCACGGTCGTCGACCCAGGCATCGCAGCTCATGCGGTTCCATTCCTGGTTGTTCAGGATGTAATGTTTGGTACAGGTCACCACGTTCTGGCTCTGCACCCCCTTCACATAGGCCACGGCCATGCGCGACACCAGGTAGGGATCCTCGCCGAACCCTTCGAAAGTACGGCCGCCGTAAGGGGTGCGGGCAATGTTGACACACGGCCCCAGCAACATGTTGTAACCGAGGTCGCGGGTAGCACCGCCGATATGCCGGGCGATGAGCTGCACCAGCGAATCATCGAACGACGCGGCGAAGTTGATCGTGGCCGAATAGTTCACCGAACCGTGTTTGCCGTTGGGGCCGAGCGGCCCGTCGGTCATCACCAGCTGCGGCATGCACAGGCGCTTGTTGCGGGCGGTCTGCGAAAGGAAGTTCACCGCCCGGATGATCGTCGTGGGCGTATTCCTCGCCACGACGTGGGACCCCTCCCCCTCCCTGATCTCCGCACCATGGATCATTGCGATCTTTTCATCGAGGGTCATCCTTCCCAGCAGATCCTTCACACGCTGCTCCACCGGCAACGCCGCATCGCGATAGGGCGGAAGTTTTCCGTCCGGCTCCTGGGAGGTCAGAGGAGGAACCAGAAAAAATGAAAAAAAAAGGAACAAAAAGAAAACCCGTCTCATAGTTCTTTTTTTAGCAGGAAGATTATCGTCGCCGGCGCAGGCGCAGCAGCACCACCAGCGCGACATAGACCAAATAGATCCCTCCAATGCTGAGGAACATCCGGGCATATTCCGGATAGATGTCGTTATATCCCCGTACGGCAGGTGCTTTCAGCAGGAACCGCACCCCCAGTCCCACCAGGAAAAGTGCCGCCAGCAGGCCGGCTCCTGCAAACCACCGCGACACACGGAGAACCTTCTGTTCTCCGGAAAGATAGAAACGACGGATGGTCACGAATGCAAGAAGCACCATCCAAAAGGTCCACGAGAGACGTTGCCAGCCGTTGAGCGTACGGAAATAGGCAAACAGCGTGAGGGGCGGACGGTACCAGAGGTGCTCCTTCGGATAGTACGGGCGGTCACGGTAAAGCAGCACACGCACCTTCGATTGGTCATGGTCACGCAGCACGCGGAGGATCGACCGCTCCTGCTCTTCCTGGTTCATCTCTCCCCAGCCGGGGATACGGAAGGCATTCCACAGGGAACAGACGTTGCCATAGCCGTGAAAGTCGAGCCCTCCCACCATGATCAACCCGTTCCCTTCGCAGAACTTTTTGATCTTTTTGTAGATATTCCTGTCATAATAACGGTCGGTGGCGGTATTCTCGATCTCAAAACCGTCGGCGCCCAGGTTGCGGTAGTAGAGCAGGGTCATATGTTCTCCGTCGAACCAATGGTTCACGATGACGGCCCCTCCCTGTGCATGGGTGGTATCGACGGCCGTACTGTCGGCGAAGCCAAGCGTGCTGAAGTCGTACTGCAATCCCAACAGGCTGAGGTGGTTGCTTCCGGAGAACTCCTCCCCGCACATCACCAGCGGCGTAGCCGGCCATCCTCCGGCCCGTTGCCGGCGGACAAAGGCCAAGGTCTTGTCGTGGTGGTTGTGGTCGGTGATGAAAAAAGCGTCGAAGCCGTTGCGGCGCATCCATCGCCACAGCGCCTTCTGGGAGATCAGCCCGTCGTGGCTCCATTCCGTATGGCAGTGGGTCGTCACCAGGATCTCATCGCGGCTCTTTTTCTCGATGGTGTTGCCCGGCAGACGGAGGAAGATCATGATCACGAAGAGCGTGAGCAGCAGTCCTGCCACCAGGGGTATGTCCACGATCCTCCCGCCATACCAGCGGCGTCGCAGCCGCGGCGAACGCCAGGTCGTGCCCCTGACGGTCATCCAGATCAGATATCCCGCAAAAAGCCAGGCCAACGCAAACGGAACTTCGGTGAGGGCATAGAGTGAACGGTTGAAAAAAAGCAGCAAGCCCAGGAAAGGCTCAAACAACACACGCCACGCAGGGATGTGTACGCCATACCCCGCCGCCTCCTGCAAGGTCAAAGCATCGATGATCCTTATCCGGTAAGGCCAGAACACCGGCAAAAACCACATCACCAGCAAAAATACCAGAATGGAAAGCAGGATCCTTTTCGTTCTCCGGTCCATGATCCTTAAAATTATTCGTTAGCAGGTGGCGGGAAGACCTTCTCCAGGCGCATTTTACCGTCCTCCTGCCATACATCGTACACCGGCCAGGTATTCAGGCGGTTGGCCAGTCGGTGGCCCCCGGCCTTGTCACCTTCGTAGATGTAGAACCGCATGCGCATGCCGGGATTGTTCTCGTTGAGCTCTTCGCGGAAGACGGCCCGGTGCTCCTTACGGCGCCAGGTGACGGCAAGATGTTCCACACTGCAGTCCTTGATGAGTGTATATCCGTTCCCCAGGTAAAGAAACCCGTTCGAGAGGGCCAGGGCCGGATCGTGTTTCAGGTCGGCCGGCACCTCCACCATGATCTCTTCACCGCAGCCGGCCGAATAGTAAAGGCCGGTGTCGGCGGTGGGGAAGGCGATCTCCACAGCCCCGTCGGCAGGACGTACGCAGGAGATATCGAGTTGCCAGAGATGGTCGTCCACCTTCCGCACCACCGTATGGTAGGCAGCAGCGCGAACAAAGAGGGACACCGGCAGATAATCGTCCTCCCCTACGGGGGGATGGTTTACGGCGGTCACCATACGCACCTCTCCGCTACGTGTGTCCACACGCCAGCGTTCCTTGCCGGCAGGCAGCCACTCCGCCAAGGCTTTCCAGATACGTTCCAGGTATATGCGGGCATTGGCCACCTCGTTGGCGGTATACTGCACCTCCACCAGCCAGGGTGTCCAGCCGCTCGAGTCGGACACCTCCGACAGGAAGAGATGGCGCCAGGCCTCCCGCAGCCAGGCCAGCAGGCGCGAGAGCAGTCCCCCCTCCACACGCTTCCGCACATGCTCCACCACCTTCTCGGCCGCCAGCACCTCCCCCCGCAGACGGTAACTGAGCGCCCGCGTCAGGCCGTCGGTCTCCACCCCGCTGCGCTGCCGTCCCATCCACATGAACGGACCGCATACCGACATGTTCCAGGTGCCCTCGGGGATGAAACCGGCATCGGGGATGTGGTAGTCCGGATCCTTCTTCAGGATCTCCACCAGCTCGGAGATGGTGACGAAACGGTACCCTTTCTTCTCCAACTGCCGGAACCGCTCGATGTTCTTCTTCTCCTGCTCCGGCACCCGGTAAAAGTCGCTCTTGTAGTCGAGCGTGTTGAACACCTCGCCGTCGTCGAGGAACGACCAGGTCCATGCAAGATTCTTCAGCTCTTTCTTTCCTCCCCCCATCCATCCGAGGATCTCGTCACTGCCGTAACGCACCCGCACCAGGGGCATCGTGCTGCCTCGGTACCAGCTGTATGGGTCCGAGCTGGTCACCACCACGTCGTACAGTCCTTTCAGCGCCGATGCCAGGCCCGGGGAATATTGGATCTCCTGGCCGAAGAAGACCCGCGAGCGCTGCAGCCCATATTTTTTCAGGATCTCATCCGACATCCGGATCGACCGCTGCAGGTCGAGTGCCGGATAGCCGATGAAGAACTGGTCGGAATAGTGGGCGATCACCAGCTCGATCTGACCGCGTGCGACGAGCTTTTTCAACAGTTTCAGCACCTCGGGATATTCCTGCGCCATGGTCTCGATGGCGTACCCCTGGAACTCCAGGTCGGCCCGGTAACGGGGATGTTTTTCGAAGAACTGCAGAGCCGGCCAGAGGGATTCCCGTACGATACGCGCCTCAATGCGGTAATCCCCCGCCACATACTGGAAGTTGTAATGAAAGAGGGCAATGGCATATCGGGGTTTGGCGTGGAGGTTTACGGCAAGGATCAGGATCCAAAAGAAGGAGGCAAGTTTTTTCATCTTTTAAAGAAGTTATTCAGTTGACAAACAACGGCATCGTCCTTTCATGTCGAATGTTTAAAACATTCATCATGTTATAATATTCACATAACCCCCTTGCTCCTCATCATTTCGCTCCATGGTCATTTTTTGTGTGTCCTTCCTGCTTTCCAGTTCCGTTTCCACCATTCGGCTCAAACTTTTCTGGTGATCGGTCTGGACATCACCAGCACCACAGATGCGCGTATTCAAATTTCGGCAGCACTGGTGAGGAGCACCTTCATCTGCAGCGTCATTCGTGAAAGCAAATCATCCTCTCGCACCTCCCAGGGAAGCATGGGATCCAGATAGGGAGGTATCCCCGGCTGCTGATCCATATCCTCCCCTCGCCGTACAAAAGAAACACCAGGCCCGGCAATGCCTCACCCGGAATACCCCGTCCTATCGATCGTAACCATTGCATAACCTTTGCTAAATAACCGAACCCCTGCCAGTTCTGCAAACGAAATCTTCACCATTCGTTCAATAATCTTGTTCTTCCGGAAAAAAGATTTTTCGCCCAGCCGCTTTTATACCTAATTTTGCCCCTGACCTTTCTGCCACAGGCAAAAAAATGAAAGAATGAGCATCAGCACGATCAAGGGAGGGGGAACAGCTTTGGTGTGGTATTTTTCCCTGTTTTTCCTGATAAGCTCATGCACCAGCCTTTTCGATTATTCTCCTTATGCCATAGATTTCGATGCTGCGAACCGGAATGTGAACGAACGGAACATCGACAGGATCGCCTCCCAAGCCAACGATGACAGTGTGATCACGATCGCTTTCACCGGTGACAGCCACCGGTTCTATGACGAGCTGCACGACTTTGTCGCGGCCGTGAACCGGATGAACGACACTTTGCAAATCGACTTCGTCGTCCATGTGGGCGATCTTGCAGACTTTGGCCTTCCCAAACAATACCTCTGGTCAAACGCCCTCCTCCAAGAGCTCAATGTACCCTACGTTGTGGTAGTGGGCAACCATGACCTTGTCAGCAACGGAGGAGACTCATACCGGACCATGTTCGGTCCTTACAACATCAGCTTCGTTTATGACAGCATCAAGTTCATCCTGCTGAACACCAACAGCCTGGAATTCGACATGAACGGAAAGGTCCCCGACATTCCCTGGCTGGATTCACAACTCACTCCCCAAAAGGATTTCCAAAAAGCGGTGGTCTTGTTCCATGTGGGCCCCAACCACGGGGAATTCGACCAACGGCTCAGAGAGAACTTCGGAAAGACCCTGGGAAAATACGGGAATGTCCTTCTTGCCGCCCATGGTCATATCCATTCTTTCAGCATTTACGAACCTTTTCCGGAAACGGGGATCCCTTTCGTGAACGTATATGGTGTCGAATACCGCAAGTTCAATGTGATCACGATCCGGAACGACACTTTTAACCTGAGTACGTATGCTTTTTAGCGATCAGCCTGCTCTATTTTTCACCAAAGTCCCACTGAAGTGGGGCCGGATCCTGGGATTTCTGTTCCTGCTGATCCTCTCTTCCCCTCTAAAAGGGATCGAAACGGACACCACGGATGTGGCCCGGGATGCCGCCGCTAAGGGATACAAGTACCTTCCCGGTTATATGAAGATTCAATATGCCGGAGGGATCGGGTTCCTCTCGATAGGTGCAGGATACACCTTTTTCCATCATCGCCTGGATGTCAGCATGTTCTACGGATATGTCCCCAAAGGGTTGTCCATTCACAGCCTCCACAGCATCAGTCTCCAGCTGACGGCAAAATTTCTCAAATACAAGGTAAAAAAGGTGGAGATCCTCCCTTTGAACTTCGGATGGTATGCCCACCATACTTTTGGGAATGAGTTCTGGCTCACCCTCCCCGACAAATACACCAAAGGATACTACTGGTGGTCGCCCGGTAGAACGGCCGGGATCTTCCTCGGTGGCGAGATCAAAACCAAACTGATCCTGAAAAACACACCCGCTGCAGGTACCGCCTTCTATGTACGAGTGGGTTCCCGGGGGCTCTACATCGCCAGCAAATTTGGAAACAAGACGATCCCCCTGAAAGACATCTTCGAACTGGGTTTTGGCATCGCCGTCTACCGGTAGCTTCCCAGAAGCAAACAGATCAACACAGATTTATCACAACACAACACACCACTCATCTGTACATCAATAACTTACAGGCATCATACTACGTAGTCTCCTACGTAGAGGACTACGTAACTTCAAAGATACCGCCATATAATCCATGGATTTTCAGAGAGATACGGGAATGTCCTCCTGGAAGGTGAGGAAGAGGATCGCAGCAAGGTGGAGTTAGCGGACGATGAGCTTCCGTTCGCGTACCAGCCGGATCATCTTGTCGATATCCTCTTTAAGGGGGCGGTCGTCTTCGAGACGGGGCACCTCCTTGCGTATGATGCGGTAGTTCTCCTCAATGATGGCGGAAGAGTGGAGCGGACGCCGGAAGTCGATGGCCTGGGCAGCATACATCAGCTCGATGGCGAGGATCTTCTCCACGTTGTTGAGCACCTGCAGGAACTTCCGTGCCGAATAGGCGCCCATCGACACCAGGTCTTCCTGTCCCAGCGAGGTGGGGATGCTGTCGGCCGAGGCGGGGGTGCAGAGCACCTTGTTCTCGGAGACCAGCGCGGCCGTGGTGTACTGGGGGATCATGTAGCCCGAGTTGAGGCCGCCGTTGCGGGTGAGGAGGCGAGGCAGGCCGAACTTCCCCTCCAACAGCAGGTAACAGCGGCGGTCGGAGATATTGCCCAGCTCGGCCGCGGCCAGCGCCGCATAGTCGAGCGCCAGCGCCAACGGTTCGCCGTGGAAGTTACCCCCCGACACGGCTTCGTCGGTGTCGAGGATGACCGGATTGTCGGTGACGGAATTGAGCTCGGTCTCCACCAGCTCGCGCAGATGGTACCACGCATTGCGTGAGGCGCCGTGCACCTGCGGGATGCAGCGCAACGAATAGGGATCCTGCACCCTGCCGCAGTTACGATGCGAGGCGATGATCCCCGACCCCTCCAGCAGCTGCCGCATGTGGGCGGCACTCTCCTGCGTCCCCCGGTAAGGCCGGATGGCATGCAGCTCCTCCCGGAACGGCGAAGCACTGCCCTCAAACCCTTCCAGGCTCATCGCCCCCGCCAGGTCGGCCAGGTCGAGCAGCCAGGCCATCCGCTCCAGCCCCGCCACCGCATGCGCCAGAATGAACTGCGTGCCGTTGATGAGGGCCAACCCCTCCTTGGCATGCAGACGCAAGGGCTCCAGACCATGACGGGCCAGCACCTTCCCGGCCGGCACCACCCGCCCCTCTTCAAAAAAATAGCCTCTCCCCAGCAACGGCAGGAAAAGATGCGCCAGCGGCGCCAGGTCACCCGACGCCCCCACCGACCCTTGCGAGGGCACCACCGGCACCAGATCGTGCCCGAGGAAATAAAGGATCCGCTCCACCACCTCACGCCGTATGCCGGAATAACCCTGCGCCAAAGCATGTACCTTGCACACCATCATGATCTTCGAAAGCTCCGCCGCGATCGGCTCCCCCACCCCCACCGCATGCGTCATCAAAAGGTTCTCCTGCAACCGGCTCGTCTCCTCCGGCGACACCTTCACATCCACCAACGGCCCGAAACCCGTGTTCACACCATACACCGCCTTGCGGGAAGCAGCCAGACGCTCCACCGTCTCCCGCGACCTGTCGAGACGCCCCCGTGCCTCCTCATCCAACACCCCCTGCAACTCACCCCGCACCAGCGCAAACACCTTCTCGACCGTCAACCGCTCCGTACCATATCTGAATGCCATGATCCTTATTTTTCATTTTTTCAAAATTATTCATTTTCTGCAAGAAAATGCCTAAACACGGACAAACTGTTCCCTCACCCCGGTCCGGAACATGGGAATTTCAGGTTTTATCCGCCGCAGCCCGGCATAGGCGGATCGCATCATCGCTTCATCGCTTCATCGCTCCATCACTCCATCCCCTCTGGGGCGTTGCGTACTTCACCGGAATTTCCATTATTTTTGGAAGGTTCAAGTCAGAAGACAACAAAATGGCTTTCGGGGAAAAAGAACGACAGGGGATGAGGCGGCTGAAAGACCGCATGCACGCCGCCAGCGGACGGAAAATGGCCGGACGGCGGCACCGTTACTTGGAAGAGTTCCTCGAAGAGTTTTTGCAAGAATGGAGAGGACAACGATGAAAAGACGCACCTTCGTACGTACCGGTTTGCTGGGCAGCCTGGCCTGGGGCAGCGTGGGTCTGCTGCCGCGCTGTCGTCCCGCCGCCGGCGACAACGAACTGAAAGAACGCTCCCTGGCCGCCTTCCGGCGGTTCCGGGAGGTATGGGACTTCAACGACTTCTGGAAACGGGGCAACACCATGGACACCTGCGTCACCTTTGCCCTGGCAGCACGGCAGCGTTGGCCCCGCGACCCGGAAGTGAAAGAGATGCTCGGCCGCGGCGTGGGCCGCGCCCTCGTCGCCGACGTCGACGGCATCCTCCGCGAAGCCCCCTTCCTCGCCAGCTTCGGCCCCCGCCACGGCAACGACTATCTCGCCGGCCGCGGCATCCTCATGCGATATCTCGGCGACCCCACCCTCTCCTCCCTCCTGCCGGTGAAGATGAACGGAACCCTCAGCCGCACCGCCGACGCCATCTGGCTAAGACGCGATCCCACCACCACCCAGTTCCCGCCCGAACACACGACACAGGAAAACGACCGCCGCTATATCGAACAGTTCCGCCGTCTGTGGGGCAAGGGCGACGAGGTGTACCGCTGGGACCTTGAAAAGATGAAAGAGAAGAACCGCCATGGCGTATGCCAGGCCATCGGCCTCGACGCCCTCGGGGCCGTCATCCGCACAGAGGCATAGTTCCCAGGGAAAACTTTACTTATCATGAAAAACCACGGTATGACGATCCATAAATGTTCCCCACTCCTCCGGGGAGGGCTCCTGCTGGGGCTATGGCTCCTGCTCCTTTCGCCGGGGACAGCCCAGCAGCCTTATGTCCCCGACAACCCGGTGTTGCCGGCGTCATTGCGGCAGGTGAGCCTCTTCCGTCCCGACGGCAGCCGCACCACGCTGGGCGAGGTGCTCGACTCGCTGCAGGGAAAAGTGGTGTTCATCGACTTCTGGGCCTCGTGGTGTGGACCCTGCCTGCGCGAGATGCCCTACTCGAAAGCATTGCAGCAGCAGTTTGCCGGCCGCGAGGTGGCATTCCTCTACCTCTCCACCAACACCGACCAGCAGAGCTGGCTCAGCGGCCTCGACCGCACCGGCGTCGCCGGCCACCACTACCGCATCGAGCCCCTCCAGAAACGGGCTTTCCGCGACTATTTCCGCATCCCCGGCATCCCCTTTTATGTCATCCTCGACCGCCGTGGCCAGGTGTTCCTCGCCGACGCCCCCTGGCCGCACGATGCGGAATGTGCCCGCCGTCTGCGGGGGGCCTTGCGGCAACAGGAATGTTTTCTGGTGATGGTGGGATCCGGGGCCTCGGCCACGGGCGAGGTGCTGCTGGCCCACAACAACGACCTCACCGGCCGGGAGGCGTCGATGCTGGTGAAAGACACCACCCTGCTGGTGCTGCAGACCTACAAAGGCTTTGCCGAGGGGGATGCGGTGGCGGTGAACCGCCATGGTGTGGCTGTCGCCGGAGGGGTGTCGCTCAAGGACGACCGCAGCCGCCGCGCACAGGAGGTCGACCCCCTGGTGCCGGAGGGGCTGGGTGGCGGCGCACGCTATGAGGCGCTGCGCCAGGCCCGCAGCGCCCGGCAGTGCGTCGAGACCCTCGGCAGCCTCTACGACCGCCACGGCTGCGCCTACCCCAGCGGCGTGGGCATCGCCGACACGGCCGAGATGTGGTATTTCGAGAGCGGCGGCGGCCACATGTGGGCCGCCATGCGCATCCCCCGCAACGCCTTCTTCGTCGCTGCCAACAGCTATAACCTGCCTTTCGTCGACCTCGACGACACGCTGAACTTCCTCGTCGCGCCGGCGCTGCGGGCCCTGGCACAGCGTGAGGGCTACGGCCACGGCCGCATGTTCCCCTTCGCCGCCTACTTCGGCGGAGGACGCAAGGAAAAGTATGGCGACGACCGCTACAATGCGCTGCGTGTGTGGCGCGCCGCCACCCTCCTGGGAAGTACGGCCCCCCTCAGCCCCGGCGACACCCTCCGTCTGCCCTTTCATCTGCCCAAACACAAGATCACCCTCGAGGAATGTTTCGACGTCCTGCGCGACACCTACGGCGGCACGCGCTACAACATCTTCTCCCCCGTCAACCGGAACCACCCCGAACGGGCCATCGCCGACCGCCGTTGCGTGCACAGCAGCGTCATCACCCTCATGCCCGGCGAGGATCCCGCCTGGGGGGCGGTGCTGTGGACCGGCCTGGGCAGCTCGCTCACCACCGTCTATGTGCCGGTATGGTACGGTGTCGACGCCGTACCGCCCGGCTATGACAACGCCCCGCCGCAGTACAGCGGGATGTCGGCCTTCTGGATCTTCCACACGCTCACCACCCTCGCCTTCGACCGTTATCCGGAGCTGATGCGCTCCTGGACGGAGCGCCGCAATGCATTCGAGCGGCAGGAGATCCGCCTCGTGCCTGCAGTGCGGCAGCAGGCACGCAGCCTGGCCGCCAGCAACCCGCAAAAGGTGCCGGCCTACCTGGGCGAACAGTCACGCCGCCTGGCCTTCGAGGCAGTCCGCATGGCCTCGGAAGAGACCTACCGCCTGAAGAAACGTCTCTCAGCAAGCCCCGTGGCCGCCAAAAACTCTCAACGGCAGTAAAAATCGATCATCCGCACGATGGCCCGCTGACATACCGGGCAGAACGACTCACCGCGGAAGGTGTTCATCAGACAGTCGTGCATGGGACGGTACATCCCCTTGTGCATGTACCCACCCCCTTCGAACACCCCCACCACACCGTAATACTTTGGGATATCCGGCGTCGGTACCGGGATGGTGTCGGCGACCATGTCCTTCCACTTCCGCTCGAAATGCACCAGCGTGGTGAGGTTGGGCTCCCAGGGCTCCACCTTCGTATTGTAGAACTCGCCGTAGGTCTCGTCGGGACCGTACTCATCGCCCAAGCCGGCAAAGCCGTGGCCGAACTCGTGGACGAGGATCTTCGCCGAGCTGACGTTGCCGTTCACCGCCACATTGTAAAAGTTGTAGATCGCCCCGCCGCCGTACTTCCCGCTGTTCACCAGGATGTAGATCTGATCGTACGGCGCATTGGCCGCCAGGTCGCGCACCCGGTGATAATCGGGCGTCATCAGGTACCGTTCGCTGTCGAGGGTGTAATAGGAGGTGCCAAGGATCGTCGGCACCCATTTCCCCTCTTTCGGGATGTCGGTGCCGGAAGCGGCTGAGGGCGCCAGCACCGCCCGCAGATTGAAGTCGAACTTGTGCTCTTTGTAAGGCGAATAGGTGAAAAAGTTCTTCTCGAACTGCCAGCAGTCGGCCACAAAACGGTCCATCTCCTCTTCGGTATACCCGTCGGGGAGGATGACGATGTCAACCTTCTCCGACGGATCGCCGCTGATCCAGATGTCGAAGACGGGATACTCCATCCGCAGTTCGCGGCGGACAAAGTAGTTGGCAGTATCGACATGGTAGGTGAAGACCTTCTTCCAGCTCCCCTCCCACGTACGCTGGTGGATCTCCACATCCACCGGCACCTTGGGATAGGGAAACACCACCGACTCGGGGAAGGTGCGCGTCACCGTGTCGGCCTCGCGCGTGGTGCGCCATTCGAAGAAGAGCGTGGAAAAGCCGCGCGAATAGATGAGCCGGTGCGAAGAGGCTTCGAACACCTTCAGGAAATAGTTGCCATAGCCAAAGGTGTCGATCAGGTGGGTGCGGGAACCGCCCCAGTGGGGTTCTTCGATCAGTTCCCCGAACGACCAGATCTCCTGCCCGTGGTTGCCAGTATGGTAATAGTCGAGCCGCATCGTCCGGGGCTCGAACCAACGGTCGAACTGCGCCGCGGCCGGTACCGCTGCCAACAGCATCAAAAACACAACGAACTTCCTCATTATGATATGATCTTGAAGTATCTCTTTCCGCAAAGGTAGCCATAATCCTCACATAAATCATCCCCGGAAAGATCCGGGAAATTTGGTTATCTTTGAATCACTTACCGAACAGATATGGCAGAGAAAGCACAAGGTACCTATCGCCAGCGTCAGCAGCAACACGACTCCGGCAGCGGGGAGAAATCCCCGTCGAAAGGGCTCTTCGCTGAGATCGCGGATTTCCTTGGCACATTGTTTCGCCTGCCTTTCCGCATGGTGGTGCGATATTTCCGCCACGAGCTTACCGAGGCGCTGAAGAACGATCTGCGGATCTATCTCCTGCTGTTGGTGGTAGCGGGGCTGGTGATGCTCTTTGGCGTGGTGATGTGGTTCACGGTGGCGGTGTTGGCAGGCGTCTGGGCGTGGGAGCACGGCTTTTCGCTCACCCTGTCGGTGCTGATCTCTCTCGGCTTCCAGGCTGGGGTGATCCTGCTGACCCTTCTCTTCGGATGGCTCCTCGCGCGGCGCCGCCGTACGGGCAAGCTGCTGCGCGACCTGCGCGAGGCCGCCCGCCAAGAAGAAAGCTGACCCTCACCTTCCCACCCACCTTTCTAGCAACGTGTCGAGCCACGTCTGCGGCAGCCACGACAGCCAGCGGATCGTGGGATTCCTGTTGATGACATACAGCCGCTGCGGACGGCGCGCCGTCAGGGCTTTCCGTACGGTACGGGCCATGGCCTCCGGTGGCACCACACGTCCCACCCGCTCTCCCGTCATTGCCAGGAAACGCCCGTACCACTCCTTGTAACGACTGCGTTCGTGCGGCATGGGGAGATCCCCCATCTCCCGCATCAGGGGCGTGTCGATGGCACCGGCACGGACGAGACTCAGCGACACCCCCAGCAGCGCCAGCTCCTGCCGCATCGAAATGCTGAACGCCTCCATCGCCACCTTCGAGGCGGGGTAAGGCTGAAAAAGTGTGGGGAAACGCACGCCGCACGTGCTCACCTGCACCACCCGCCCCTGCAACGCCACCAGGTCGTCGAGGAAGATGCTCACCGTCAGCACCGCCGCCCGCGTGTTCACCCCCACGATGCGGTCGAAGAGCTCCTGTGTCAGCTCCGAGACGGGATGGAAGAAAAAAATGCCCGCATTGTTGACAAGGTATTTCACACGGATGCCTTCGTGCCGCAGCCGTTCTCGCATTTGCCGTAACGCCCCCTCACCGGAAACGTCTGTCACCACCGGCACCACCTTTTCGTCATCTCCGTAAAGGGCGGTTATCCGTTCCGAGATATCGGCCGCCACTACCCGCTCTATGTCCGGCAAGGTGAGAGCCATCGACACCAAAGCGTGCCCTACCCCGCCCGCCGCACCGGTGATCAGGACAGCCGTATGTTCCTGCTTTTCCATCAGGGTATGTTCTTGACCATTTCATCAAAGATAAGGATTCCCTATCTTTGAAGAAAAAGCCATGACGATCGAACATGTCA
>JAMOUS010000003.1 GCA_027067975.1 Bacteroidales bacterium
AGCCGCTTTCTGCCAGTCGACCACGCTCAGCGAATCGGCGACCGACAATACGGTGTCCACAGGGACCCCCAGCAGGCGGTTCAGCTCCATAAAAGCTACCTTCATCTCCTTCTCTGCCTTGATCACCCCATATTCGGCATCATTGTAACGTACCTTTGCCTGGTACAGCTCACTCTTACCGACCACCTCCTCTTTCACACGGTCTTCGATCACCTTCATGAAACGGCCGATGTTATCACGATAACGCACCAATAGATTTCGAATCTCCTTGCGGGAGACGGCATTCCAGTAATAGATATCGGCATTGAGCATCACCTCCTGTTTGTTAAGGTCGACGTAGGCTTTCATCAGTTCCACCTCCGACATGGCGGCCAGTTGAGTGTTCTTCAGATATCCGCCGGTGATGATCGGTTGGGAAAGCGTCACATCGACACTGTAACGGTTGTGCAATTCAACCCCCGGTGTGCCGGGAGGTGCGTCGGCCGGCGGAGCCAGCTTGAGAGGTACGCCGAAATAGCGGTAAGAACCCGAGAGATCGAACTTCGGGAGACGGTCCGACTTGGCTGCCTCAAGCATCGACTCGGCCCCACTCAGGCGGCTCTCTGCCATCTTGATCTGCTGCTGGTACTCGATGGCCATGCGACGATAACGGTTCACCAGCGTATCCTCCTGGGCTGCTGCAAAGGGGACTGCAAGAAGGAAGATCAAGAAAATGTAGAGCGAGGAGCCTTTCATAAAGGTGGTTTTTAGTCCGTTCATTACAATACCCTTCTCTCTGCCCTCTCTTACTCAGATGCTTCTTTTTCAAGCATACGGTTCACCCGGCGCATCTTCAGCGCGAGGAAGATATAGGTGAAACCTGCAGTGAGAAAGGAAAAAGAGGTCCAGAGAATAATGTAGAACGCTCCGAAGATCGGGTTGGCGAGGATGAGGAAGGAGAGAAGCAGCAGCAGGATTCCCAGCGCCAGTAGCCATCCCCACTGTGGAACCTTCCCCTCTTTGAGCTTCCAGGAAAAAAGGATCAGATCCACAGCCCGGAACAGCATCCAAAAACCAACGAACACTTCAAGTACGACCAGTGTCAGTTGGAAATTTCCCAGGAGATAAACCCCTAAAACCAACTCCAGCAGACCCATGAAAAGCATCCATCCCCACCCTCGCAAAGCGGAGCGGTTGACCATGGCAAATACCACCTGGAAAGATCCCGAAAATAGCATGGACACCGCAAAAAGAAGCGCCAAACCGAGATAAGCTCCTGCAGGTTCTCGTAAAACCAAGATGCCTACCACGACAAACAGTAGGCCAATGAGCAGATGCACCCACCAGTGACGGATCGTCGAGCGGATGTGTTTCATTGGGGAAATAGAGGTTTCCATAAGAATAAATTTTAAGTGTTTGATTTGAAAGTAAAATTAAGAAATATTAGTTCAATTGCCAGGGGTAGATTACTTTCCAGTCTTTTTTCATGTCGATCAAAAGCCATCCATAACGCCGGGCTTTATCAAGCCCTTTGTCCAGTTTGCCGATAGCCGAATGGCGGTCGTATGCCCATTCTCTGGAAGCATCGGTATGGTGGACAAATCCCACGAGTGACCGTTCCTTTCCCCAACGGGTGTATTCCAGCATCTGAAGGTCCCCGTCGGAATTGCCAAAGGCGATGACGGGCCTTCTCCCAACAAATTGATGAATGGCCACAGCCTTGCCGACTTCGTCGTCGAGAAACTCGATCTCCGGCATGCGATAAAGAACCGGCTTACCGTTCTTTTCATAACGGTATTCCAGACGCTGACGGCTGCCGATGATCTGTTCCGGGGGGATCTTATATGCCTCCGGCGCCCAGGCTCGCATGAAATCCTGATCTCCTCCGGAAATGATATATATTTTAAACCCCCGGTCTTTCAAATAGGAGATCAGTTCCAGCATGGGTTGATAGACCATCTCCGAATAAGGTCGGTGGCTGACCGGGTGGCGGGCCGTGGCAATCCATTGCCGCACCGTCGTCCGGAAGGCCTCTGTGGTCATGCCCGCCTGCGTGATCGCCATCAACCGGGCGATGCCTTCTCCCCCAAACTTGCGGATACGATCAAGGTCGTTGCTCAAAACCGCTTGGATCAGTTTGTCCCGTTTCCACTCGGGATGTCTCGGCGCCAGTGCCCGGATGCGGTCGAAAATGAACTCGAGTTGGAAATAGATCGGCTTTTCCGCCCACAATGTGCCGTCGTTGTCGAACACCGCGATCCGGTCGGCCTCGGGGATGAAATCGTTACTATCGGGATCCGTCACCGTCGAAACATAGTCGAGGATCGCCTGTCGCGTGGCGGTCTCATGCCAGGAAGGAAGAACAGTTCCGCTTTTTTGTTTCTCCGGTGAACGCTCCTCCCGAACATTGCAACCGCCCAGGAGGATCAGTGACCATAAGAAGATCAGAAAATACCTCAGTGATCTCATGAGCCTGCTACATTGAGGAAGATGAGAGAAGGAGGTCTCGTGCAGGGGTCGTGACGGTTGAAAGCACAGCCTCCGGAAGACCGGAAGGGGAAATCCCCAGCGCCAATACGGGCAGAAAGAAAAAAAGGACGAAAAATCCCAACAGCCTTTTGTCTGTCCGGAGAATGGTAACGAGAAACAAGATCAGCATGCGCGCAATAAATGAAAGAATTGCTCCAAAGATAAGCAAAACTTTTTATTTAAAATGAATAAAAATTATCCGGAGAGGTTCTTTTGTCATGCATCTGCCGCGAAACAATACTCACACCGTCCATGGCCTCACGGACGATGAAACATGATCTCTACGTTTTACAGGAAAATCTCAAGAAAAAAAGATGTATGTCCGGCAAATGCGCGGACGTTTACCTCAGGAGA
Source organism: Bacteroidales bacterium (assembly GCA_027067975.1). Taxonomy (GTDB): domain Bacteria; phylum Bacteroidota; class Bacteroidia; order Bacteroidales; family VadinHA17; genus DRPN01. The sequence continues at coordinate 2,863 of JAMOUS010000003.1, forward strand.
CCCGAGCGGTTGCGGCGGGTCGTATGCACCAGGAGGGAGCCTTTTGATGGAAAAATCCTACTTTTGAAAACTGAATCCGATTAAACGGTCACAGTATGGCCCTAAAAAATGAACGGGGATGAGAAAACTTTTGAAGGGAACAGGATGGATCCTGCTGGTGGGATTGGCAGGGGGATGTTCAAAAGATGAGGAACCGGTGGTGCCGGAAGAGACCAACCTGCAACAGTATGTGGTGGTGACGCGTGAGCCCGATGGGGGGGCGAAGGCGGCACCGGAATATCATTTTGCGTTCCAGGTCGACGGGAGTTGGTCGATCTATCAGGGAGAGACTCCCGGGACGATTGACATGACGGTTCGCATTGCATTCACCAGTGAGCGGGAACTCACTTTGGGAGGCTACGAGTCGTCCAAAAGGTATTTTTTCCGTGTGGTGCGCAACGGGGCTGAGACGGCCGTGGTGTCCGAGGTGCAGATGCCTTTTGAGGGCCAACGCAATTTCCGTGATCTGGGCGGCACCGTCATGGCCGACGGCCGGAAGATCCGCTGGGGGATGCTGTACCGCTCGGGCGACCTGAGTCGGTTCACTTCTGCGGACAAAGCCTATTTTCAAGGTCTGGGGATCCGTACCGTGATCGACTTCCGTTCGGACGAGGAGGTCTCCGGAGCGCCTGACAAATTGCCGGAGGGGATAGAGGTGATCCCCCTGGCCATCGACGACTCCCTTGCCAGCCGGGAGCGGATCCTGGACCTGCTCAAAAGAGGGGATGCCGAAGCCCTGGATACCCTGTTGGATCAGGTGTACTTGGATTTTGTGAGGCTATACCATGATCAGTTTTCCCTTTTTCTGCAGCAGCTTGAGGAGGGCGACGGTCCTTTTGTCTTCCACTGTACCCAGGGGAAGGACCGTACCGGCTGGGCCACCACCCTCTTGTTGGGCGCGCTCGGGGCGGATAAGGGGACGATCTTCGAAAACTACCTGGCCACCAACCGCTATCTGCGGAACGACATCGAAAAGACGATCCAGATGGTCAATCTTGCCGGGCTGGACGGAGAGCTGCTCCGGCCGGTGCTGGAGGCTGACAGCACCTCTCTGGCCCGTGCCCTTGAGGAGGTCGAGGCGCATTACGGCAGCCTCCAGAACTACCTGCAACAGCAGATGGGGGTCGACGTCAAACGCCTGCAGTCCCTCTATCTCGAATAAGGGCCCTTCTCACAGGGAGAACATCTTCCAGAACTCCTCGTCGAGGCTTGCGTCGAGGATCTTGTTGCGTATGAGGATGTCGAAATATTTTCGCACCTTCTCCCGCATAGGATCTCCCTCGACATATTCAAAGCGGACCCTTTCGAGGAAAAGTTCGAGCCTTTCGGGCGGCTGGCTCATGGGGCCGGCAGCCATGGCGGCGGTCTCTTGGCGATGGGCGTTGATCCATTCGATCGCCTTTTTCAGTTCTTCGAGGAAGAGGCGGGTCTCTTCGGGGTGTGCCTGGGCGAAGGATTCTTTGATGAGCACGCCGGCGTTGGGGAAGCTGTCGAAGCCGGGGTTGAGCTCGTTCCACAGCCGGTTGAAGGGGATCTCCCACACCTCTTCGCCGCGGTCGCGCATCACGGCCAGGGTATAGCTGGCCTCCGGCTCCCGCAACACCACCGTGTCGGCACGGCCGGTCACAAAAGCTTCGAAGATCTCTTCCGGCCGCCCGAAAGGCTCGCCGTAAACGAAGCGGAAATCCTCCGGGTCGAGCCCCTTGCCGCGTATCAGATAGCGGGTGATCTTCGCCGGCGGGGCTTCGGAAAAGAGCGGCATGCGGATCTCATGACCCTGTACATCGGCCAGATCACGGGCGGGATAGCGTGTCAGCATCACAAAGTTGTCCCATACCACCAACGCCGGAAAGCGTACCCCGGCATCTTTCAGACGTGTGGCCGTGATCAGCGCCGAAAAGCTGATGTCGGCCTTGCCGTTGATCACCCACCCCAGGTGCTTCTCGGTCTCTTTCCATACCTTCATCTCCTTGATATGGAAGGTCCGGCGGATCCGGTCCGATTGCATCAGGCGGAGAATGACCGGGTAGGCGACCGGCGTGGCCGACTGGAGCACGATCTCCAGGCGCGGACCAACCGTGTCGTTCTTCTCGGTGGCGGGGGTGTGATAGAAATAGATCCGGAATTCCTCTTCGTTCACCTTCTCGGTGTGGCTCACGAAACCCATCTCCTGCAACATGTTGATGATGGGAAAAGGCTCAAAACGCTGGACCAGCGTGAATCCTTTCCCTTCAGGAGTGCGGTAAGCTTCTTCCATGATACGGTCGAAAGGATCCACATGCATATTCCGTACATCCAGCACCGGGAAATGCTCGCGCAGGGCGAGCCAGTCGCCTCCGGACACTTCCGGGATGGTTCGCGGGTTGTGGATCGAGAGGCGGTATTCCTTGTTCTTGTCCAGGTGATACTTCATCCCCAGGCCGTGGGCGATGCGGATGAGCAGGTCGGGCCGTTCGACCGAGAGGATCACAATGCTTTCCCCCGGCCGGAGGCGCTGGATCCGCAGCGCCAGCAGATCACGACTGCCCTCGTCATAGATGAAACGTTCGGGACCTTCCTGCCAGGTGAGGGGAGAGGACGGGGGAAGCGCCTCCTGTGCGGCGGACTGGGAGATGCACTCCGGCATCTGATCGACCAGCTCCTTCTCCACCCCCAACGAACGGTTGATCGTATGGAGGATCTCGCACAACGACACTCCGGTGGCCCGGGCCGCATCACGGAACGTGGCAAAACGCGCCAGCGTATGGTACAACACCGGGCTCTGGATCCGCTTGAACTTGGGAGAGAGACGCACCAACACATCCTTCAGCTCGGGATGACGGTCCAACACCTCCTTGACATTGTCACGGCCCATCACCGGCCGCACCGACGAAACTTCCACCTGCTCCTCAACAATGGCGCCTACCGGACATATTCCCTTTGCTTCGCGGCAGCTGGCCACCTCTTCTTCCGTTACCGGCTGTGCCCGCACATATGCCCGCCCCTCATTGTTCATGTCAAAATGCCGGGGACTCACTTCCACACAGGCACGACAACCGATGCACTCTTCCGTAACGCGGAACCGGTATCGCTTCTCTTTCTTCTCCATTGACTTTGTGTTTTTGAAAACACAAAATTACTGTTCTTCCCCTTCTCCTCATATCCCCATTTGTGGGTATTGTTCCCGGCTGAGGTTGTTATCTTTCTGGAACTTAGATGAATACCTTTTCCGGATGAATAGGTTGTGTGAAAATGTTTCTAAAGTTTCTTTTGTGATCTCCTTGTAACGTGCTGTATGTACGTGTAATAGGATTATGTATCTACGTAGTCATCTACGTAGGTATCTACGTAGTGGTCGGTGTTTGTGTTGTGTAAGTTGATGGTTGTTAGTGAGATATGTTTCCTTTTCAAGTAAGAGGTGTGAAAATGTGATGAAGATCGGAGAGGATTCTTGAAACAACCTTTCAGGGTTTTACTTTCTTTTACTGGAAAATATTTCAAGATGTTCCGGAGTGTTTTGATCTTTTCTTTTTATTTCCTGGCGGTTCCTTTTGGGGAAGCGCAGGGGGGTCGGGTGGACAGTTGTCTGACTTCCGAGGCGGATGCTTACATGGACCGTCAGCAGGCTGCTTTGCTGGGGGAGGTGTTTGCGGTGGCCCGGCAGTATCCTCCGGCCTGGCCGGCCCCGCGCATCCGCCAGACCGCCCTCTACCTTTTCGATGCGGTGATGCATGATCCTGCGGTGGCTTACCGCCGGCCGGTACAAAAGATCTTTCACGAGCGTATCGCGGCGGCCGTCCGCGATATGGAAAAGACAAGGGTGCAGGAAGGAGCCAGGGTATGGAAACTGTACAACATGGGGTATGTGGTACGTACTGCCAGTGTGACGGTGGCTTTCGATGTGGTGCGGGGTTATTCGGTCGGGAGCGCCGGCTTTACGCTGCCTGACAGCCTCATGCGCCGTCTGGCAGCCCAGTGTGATATCCTCTTTGTGAGCCATAAGCACCGTGATCACCAGGATCCTGTCGTGGCGCGCCTTTTCCTGGCTGCCGGCAAGCCGGTGGTGGCTCCCCGCCAGGTATGGCTCGGCACCTCCCTCTACGACAGCGTCACCCACCTGCCCCGTGTAGCGGACAGCCTCCAGCATCTGACCCTCCCCGGAGGACGGACCCTCGGCGTGATCGTCTATCCCGGTCATCAAATGGCCCGTACCGATGTGAACGTCGTCCTGATCCTCACCCCTGAGGGAATCCATATCGCCCATCTGGGCGACCAGATCAATGAGGGGGATTTCATGGACGACTTTGCCTGGATCGACCATGTGGCAGAACATTATTCGGTGGACATCATGATGGTGACCGTCTGGGCCAGCCACCTCCCCCGTATCGCCCGCGGCTTCCGGCCCCGCCTCACCCTCCTCGGTCATGAGGATGAATTGGGACATCCTGTCGACGACCGGGATCCCTGGTGGGGTGATACCACCTACTCCGAGCCCTCCCTGCGTGCATTCTACAACTCCGGCTTTCCTTACCTTCGTATGATGTGGGGCGAGACGTTTCATTATCTTCCGCATGAGAAATAATGGGCTTTTTTTGGGCGGATCTTTATCTTTGAGACCAAATCCGGTAATTATGAAGAGCAGCCTTGTTTTCCTTGTACTGTTGCACCTCTCTTTATTCCCGTTTTCCGGGGCGCAGGGTCAGTCGCTTCGTCTGCTGGAGGTGAAGAAGATCTGGGACTATGCCGACTACAACTCTTTTACCGATCTGGTGTGGTTCAAAGGATTTTTCTATTGCACTTTTCGCGAGGGGAAAGCGCATGCCGGGGGTGACCAGGGACATGTTCGCATATTGCGCAGCCGGGATGGGAAGAAGTGGGAGCCCGTTGCCTATTTCTCACTTCCTGTGAAAGAGCATACCGTGGTGTTCGACCTGCGCGATCCCAAGCTGGGGATCGCGCACGGGGACAGCCTCACCTGCAATATGGGCGTGACGTTGTTCATTGGCGACAAGGCGGTCGGCATGGCGCCGCGGGTGGCCTCCTCGCGTGACGGAGTGCACTGGAGCAAGCCCGAGCCGCTGAGCATTCATGACCGCTGGCCATGGCATCCTGTCTGGCATGGGAAGTACCAGTGGGTGGTCTCCTACCGCGGCGATACCAATGTGGTGTGGCTCGAACGGAGCGAGGATGGTTTTGTTTTTACGCCGGTAGCCGCTTTGCGTACTCCGCGGAATGCTCCCAATGAGGTGACACTCCGTTTCGACCGCCGCAATACGATGGTCGCCCTTTTCCGTACCGGCGGTGGCGACCGTCATGCTTTTTTGGGGATCAGCCGTCCTCCTTATACGCAATGGACGTATCGTGATGTAGGGGCTTATATCGGGGGGCCTGACCTCTTGGTGTTGGCTCCCGGCCGTTACCTGGTGGCCGGGAGGATGATGGTGAAGGGCGAGCCGAAAACCTGTGTGGCCCGTCTGGATGGTCAGGGACATCTCTCCGACCGCCTTATCCTTCCCAGCGGGGGTGACAACAGCTATCCCGGCATGGTACTGCACGATGGGACCCTCTGGGTGAGCTACTACTCCTCCCATGAGGGGAAGACCGGCATCTACCTGGCCCGCATCGCCCTGGAGAAGAAGAAACCCTGATAGAGGATCTTGGCATGAACCGACATCTTCCCCTGTATACGGCGATCGCTGGGGCCGTCGGACAGGTGGTGTTGATCGGCCTGGTCAATCCGCTTTTTACCGTGATCGCGATGTTGCTCATCGACCGGATCGGGCGCAAGAAGATGCTGTTGATCGGTTCAACGGGGATGTCGCTTTTTCCGATGTTGTTTGCAAAGGCCTATCTTTCGCGCCATTTCGAGGGGCATTACCATTCCCATCCAAAACCTGTGTGCAAGGTGTAATCATGGCGTGACGCACCTGCGGCAGGGCGGTTGTCGAAGTTATGGGTACCTCCTACTGAGATGTAAAAGTCGAGAGGAAGATCATATTTCACGCTGATCTCTATCGTGGAGCGGATCCTGCCCCATTCCGTGATGCCGGGGAAAAAGGCCAGCTTGGTGTTGAGCGAGAGGTCTCCCATATCGAAGAGGTTCAGTTCCATCTTGACCAGTCCTTCCATACTCTTTTTGTCGTCTTCCTCGCCATAATAGTTCTCATTGTTGAACGACAGGCCTCCGCCGAAGCCCCAGTAAGCACTGTTGGTATGGATGACATAATATCCGACCCCCAGGTTGCCGTTGGTACGGAGATGGATCTTCTGTTCCGAGCTGGAGAAAAAGGTGAAGTCGGTGATGGTGAACCAGTCGTGTGGCAGATAATAGGAATAGGATAGGTTCCCGTTGATCTTGCGTATGTCGTTCACGTTCTCCTGGCGGGAAAAGATGATGGAGGAGGAACCGTCGAGCAGCCATTTCTCCGCCCGGTATCCGCTTCTGAACTGCAGGTCGAGCTGTTTGAAATGATTGGCCCGTGTGAGACTGAATCCCACGCCCATGTTCCCGTACATGCGGCTGAGAAAGTCTTCTTTGATAGGACGCATGTCCACCACCTCATCAAGAGCTATCTCCACTTTTTTGTTATATCCCAGCATGATGCGGGTCTTTCCGTCACTTCCGGTGACTAGTCGCC
>JAMOUS010000004.1 GCA_027067975.1 Bacteroidales bacterium
CAGGGTGATCAGGAAGGTGGTCAGGGTATGGATGTACACGATCCCGTCCCATTCGATCCGCAGGTCCGCTTTGCTGTAATCGGTCTCGATCTCGAGCACACCTTTGTTCATGACCTTAATCTCGCCGGCGATCATGTCGCGGTTGCGCAGGCGCAGGGTGTCTTGCGCCTTGGCATTCTCTGCCAGGAAAGGGGAAGAGAGTAAGCACAGCAAGATGATTACGGCACAAGACCTCATGCAAAATGACAGTGACAGCGTGAAATGTTGTCATAAAGATAAGGGCAAAATCGACAAAAGAAAAGGTTGCACCTATTCAATGCTTCCTTCGTCACCGGCACGGGGTTCTTTCGGCGGATCCAAGCGGGCGATGCGACGCAGGTCGCGAAAGAAGAAAAAGAAATAGCCGATCAGGAAGAGGGTCCCTGCGAAAAGACCCAGGAGGTCGAAGAAGGTGACCTCATATCCCAACAAATGGAGCGAGGGGTTCTCATTGATGAAAAAGAGCGCAGTATTGCCGAGGATGGCAAAAAAACGGGCCTCGGTAGGACCGATCTTACTGTATGTAATCTTGAAGTAGCCTTGGAGGTATGCATTGATGTAGGTGCTGATCGCCAGCATGAAGTAGCCGATAATGACATAAAAGGCGATCGACATGTGCATGTAGGGTGAAAGGCCCAATCCCAGTCCCACCAGAAAGATCGAGATCGAATCGACATTATGATCGAGGAAGAACCCGTAAAGGGGGCGTTGGATCTTGCGGAACCGGGCGAGGCTGCCGTCGAGGCTGTCACCGAACCAGTTGATCACAAAACCGGCCGAGGCCAACCACAGGTATGCCGGGTGGTAGTTGGTCAGGAAATAGCCTACGGCAATGAGGATCGCTCCCACGACCCCGATAGTGGTGAGATGATCGGGACGGATCTCTAAGGGCAGGATCCGCACGAAAAAATTGAGCAGGCGCTTTTCCGCACCCCGCAGCAGGGAATCGGTTACCCTATCGGCCTCTTTTTTCGGTGATCTCATCATAGCCCGGTTTGCGCCCACCCAGGAACAAAATCCTTACCAAACCCGGTGAATGGCGCGAAAAAAACGGGAAAAGCGACGAAAAGTACATCCCGGATGACGGGATGTCACAGAACACCTCAAAAAAGATCATTGGGAAAATCTTTTGAAAAAATCTTTACCAGTTCAAAACAATTTTATATTTTTGTAGCCCCGAAAAAGGGACCCTGGAACGTTCTTTTGTTTGTTGGGATCTTTGCCCGGATGGCAGGACCGAGCGGTAAGGAATGACCCTGCGGGTCATTTCCGCGAGGGGCCGGGATGCAGGGAGGACAATTCCGCCATCTGGAAAAAAAAGAGTGAACAAGAACAAAAGATGATCTGAATATAAATAACGTTCTTTTACATAAAATTAAAGGATATTTGCCCAGATGGCAGGACCGAGCGGTAAGGAATGACCCTGCGGGTCATTTCCGCGAGGGGCCGGGATGCAGGGAGGACAATTCCGCCATCTGGAAAAAAAAAGAGTGAACAAGAACAAAAGATGATCTGAATATAAATAACGTTCTTTTACATAAAATTAAAGGATATTTGCCCAGATGGCGGAATTGGTAGACGCGCTAGTTTCAGGGACTAGTGCTCGCAAGAGCGTGCAGGTTCGAGTCCTGTTCTGGGCACGAGCATTTCAAGGTTCAGGCTTCCAACCCGAACTTGAAACTTGGAACTTGAAACTTGCTACCTGCCCAGGTGGCGGAATTGGTAGACGCGCCAGGTTGAGGGCCTGGTGGCCGCTTTAGGCCGTGCAAGTTCGATTCTTGTCCTGGGCACCCGAAAGGGAGCGTGATGACGGCGAACGGAAGTTCGCCGTTTTTTTTTACTTTTGAGTCACAACCTTTCGGTCATGGGACGTTTCCGGTCGTTGGCGCTCATGCTGTTTTTTTTGTCCGCGTCTTTCCTTCTTTCCGCACAAGGGGTGGTGACGGGGCGTGTCACGGATGCCGTTACGGGTGAGCCGTTGAGTGGGGCGGCGGTGTATGTGCGGCCGGGTCTGGGAACGACCACCGGTTATGAGGGCACTTATCAGCTTGTCCTTCCGCCAGGAGCTTATCTGTTGCACATCACTTTTGTCGGATACCGTCCGGAGGAGCGGAGGGTGGAGGTCGCCGCCGGCGACACGGTGGTGGTGGATGTGATCTTACGGCCTTCCGAGGAGGTGCTCAGCGAGGTGGTGGTGAATGCCGACAAGTTCTCCCAGAAGCTCAGTGATGTGAACGTCTCGATGACAGTGGTAAGACCCCGCGAGGTGGAACTGGACAATCCCGTGGCCCTGGACGGCTTGCTCAATAAAGTTTCCGGCGTGGACATCCTGGACGGCCAGCCCAGCATCCGCGGAGGGAGTGGATACAGTTACGGTGCGGGCAGCCGTGTGCTGGTGGTGGTCGACGGCTTGCCGCTGCTTTCCGGCGATGCGGGGGATGTGAAGTGGGATTTTCTTCCACTGGAGACGCTTTCCCAGGTGGAGGTGATCAAAGGGGCTTCGTCGGTATTGTATGGTTCGTCGGCCCTCAACGGGGTGATCAATCTGCGGACGCTCACGCCTGGGATGCGGCCGTCGACCTATGTAAGGCTGTATAACGGACTTTACATGAAACCGCGGCGGCGGGAGCTGGTGTGGTGGGAACGGCCCCGTTGGTGGGCGGGTGCCTCCTTTGCCCACAGCCGCCGTCTGGGACGGGGCAGCCTCGTCGCCGGCGGCGACCTCTACCGCAACACCGGATACCGCCAGGAAGAATATGCCCGCCGCGGACGCCTCAACGGCAGTGTGACCCTCCGGCCTGAAAAGATCCGGGGCCTCTCCCTCGGCGCCTCCTTCAATGCCATGCTCGTTGACAAGAGCGACTTCTTCCTTTGGCAGGACGCCGACTCCGGGGCCTGGAAACAAGCGGGAGTGGGTGTCTCGCCCTACCGCGGATACCGCCTCTATGTCGACCCCCATGTGAGTTATACGACCCGCCGGGGCGCAATGCACATCCTGCGTACCCGCTACTTTTCGGTGGATAACCATATGATCGAGGATCCGGACAAGGACAATCACTTCAACAGCTATACCACTGAGTACAGGTACCAGCAGAAAAAGGGGAAGCTATTGTTCTCTGCCGGTCTTTTCGAGCATTACACCACGGTATTCTCCCGTCTTTACGGCAACCACCGCAGCAACGAGACGGCATTGTACGGTCAACTTCACGGTCGGGTGGGGGAGCGCTTCTCTTTCACTGCGGGGGCTCGTTGGGAGATCTTTTCGCTGGATACGTTCGATGTGAAGCAGGTGCCGGTGTTCCGGGCGGGGGTCAACTACCGTCTGTTCGAGGCCACACACCTGCGTCTGTCTGCCGGCCAGGGATACCGCTACCCTTCGGTGGCGGAGAAGTTCACGGCCACCAGTCTCGGGGCCCTGAACATCTTCCCTAACCCCTCATTGCGCCCCGAGGAGGGCTGGAGTGCGGAGGCGGGGGTGATGCAGGCTTTCCGGGCAGGAAAAACGGAGGGGTTCGTCGATCTCTCCCTTTTTGTCAGTGGCTATCGCGATATGATCGAGTTCCTCTTCGGCATGTATCTGCCGGAAGGGGTCACCAGGCCCAGTCTGAAATATGTGGGGTTCAAGGCCCTGAATGTCGAGAAGGCCCGCATCAGCGGCGTCGAAGTGCAGGGACACATAGAGAGGAGGGAAGGACCTCTGACCTGGTCCCTGCAGGCTGGATATCTCTTCCTGCACCCTGTCGATCTGAATATCTCCGATAAGAAGAACAATATCCTGAAATACCGGTACCGTCACAGTGTGAAAGGTGCGGCGGAAGTGGGATGGCGCGGCTGGAGTACCGGCACCACGCTTGTTTATCGCAGTTTCATGGAGCGCGTCGACTCGGTCTTTATCGATCCTTTCATCGGCAACCTCATCCTGCCGGGATATCCGGACTACCGCAAGAACCACACCCGGGGGCAGGTGATCGTTGACTTGCGTGCGGGATATGCTTTTGAGAAAGGGGTCCGGGTCTATCTCCTGTGCAAAAACCTTTTTAACCGGGAATACATGGGCCGTCCCGGCGACTTGCGGCCGCCCCGTACCCTGGAGATGCAGTTTGTGATGCGATTATGAATGCCCCTGCCTTCACTGGTTCAGATAGAGAAGGCGCTTCCGCTTTTCCTCCAGTTCTTTCAACTCCTTTTCCAGTTTTTTGTTACGCCTGTCGAGCTCTTTCAGCTCTTTTCGGGCTTTTAGGAAGTCGGAGAAGGGGTTAAGGGAGGATAACCATTCCTTGAGTTTTCCCCGGGGCATTTAAGATCTTATTTGTCACAAGGTTACGAATAATTCTTAAAAAATGCAAAAAAGTGGGCATCCGGGTGGGATCTCCTTGGAAAAGGGCCAGGATCTTCGTATATTTAAAAGAGAAATGTTCTTAATGTTGCCCGTCGGATATCACTAACTTTTAAAACATTGCGTTATGGGTAAACAGACAGGAATCTGGCTTGACAGTGAGCGGGCTTACATCATCACCCTGACGGGTGGCAGCCCGGTTGTGGAAGAGGTGGAATCACCCGTGGAGACCCGGGTGCGAATCGAGGGGGAGCATAAACCCTATTCCCGCCTCGGAGGGATGTATGTCAATCCGCAGAAGAAGCGGACCAAGAAACAGGAACAACAGCTCCGCCAATATTTCCGGATGATCCTCAAGAAGGTGAAGGATGCGGATGAGATCTTCGTTTTCGGTCCCTCGAATACGCCAAGAAGATTTTACAAAGAGTTGTTGCAGCACCGTGATTTGGCGCCGCGGGTGGTGAAGTATGAGAGTGAGGATCACCTCACGCGCAACCAGATGGTGGCGCGGGTGCGCAAAGTGTTCGAGGCGAAGGGATCACTGGTATAACCATGATGTGGTAGAAGAAGCCCGGCCATCTGCCGGGCTTTTTTATTGAGCGTCGTTTTTCTCTTTTGGCGGGGGGGATTCCTCTTCGATCTTTTCCCACAGGTCGGGTCGTAGTCTACGGGTTTTTTCCATGGCTTGTTCCAGGCGCCACAGTTCGATCTCTTTTTGGTTGCCGGAGAGGAGCACCTGGGGTACTTTCCAGCCGTTGAACACTTCGGGGCGGGTATAGACGGGGGGAGCAAGGAGGTGATCTTGGAACGAGTCGGATAGGGCAGAGCTCTCATCGCCCAGGACGCCCGGGATCAGCCGCACCACGGCATCGGTGATCACGGCAGCGGCCAACTCCCCGCCCGACAGGACATAGTCGCCGATCGAGATCTCACGGGTGACCAGATGGTCGCGGATACGCTGGTCGATGCCCTTGTAATGCCCGCAGAGGATCATCAGGTTCTCCTTGAGGGAGAGCTGGTTGGCCAAGGACTGGTCGAACCGCTCGCCGTCGGGGGTGACATAAATGATCTCATCGTAGTTGCGTTGGCCGGTCAGGTGGGTGATCGCCCGGTAAAGAGGAGCCGGTTTGAGCACCATGCCCGCCCCGCCTCCGTAAGCGTAGTCGTCCACACTCCGGTAGTTGTCGTCGGTGTGATCACGCAGATTATGCACTTCGATCTCCACGATGCCCTTGTCACGTGCACGGTGCACGATCGACTGGTTCAGAGGGCCTTCCAGGATCTCCGGGATGACGGCAATGATATCGATACGCATCTTTTGCTTTTTCATCTTTTGGGTGTGCATGCAAATTTAGGAAGAAGCTCCCCTTAAGCCAAAAAGGAGAGGTTTACCGTATCTCAAGAGTATCCCGGGAAAGATCGAACAAAGGTTTTCCCGTTTTTTTGTCGGTGAGGGCCACACGGCGGTATTCGGCGATCTCCACCATGGTGGCTCCCGGAACATACTCGTTCAGCAGGTAGTAATGGGTAAGCCTTTCCGGCAATTCATATTTCACAAAAAAACGGTCGGGACCGCTGAAGATGGTATAGGCGGAAGCTTCCCCTTCCACCTCGGGATAAACGGTGCGGAAGAAATATCCCTTTTTTCCCGAAAGTTTCCGGAAATATTCCCTGCGGTTGCGACCGTTGTCGTCATACGTTTCAAAATGGTGATCTTTGCGCATGATGGCCACCACGACAGGGGGCAGGGCTTCTTCGTCGAGATAACCGCCGGTACCCAGATAGTTCTGACGCCGTATCTGCAGATGCCATAAACCTTCGATGGGGTCGAGCGAATCCAGACGGCTTTGGAAGAAGTGCAGGAAAGCTTCCTGGCTGCGGTATGGGGCGGAATCTGCCGGGGGGTAGTTGGCCATATTGGTAAGGCTCACCCCTTCGATGCGACTGTTCTTGTCGATGATGTCGATCTTCAGCACTCCCGGCGGCAGAGGCGGAAAAGAGAGCCGGTAGGTGAAAGGCTCCTGGTCGTCGGCATACACTTTTGTCATCCTGGGACAGATGGTCACTCCCCTGGCCATGATCATGTAAAGCCGCTCTTCCCGTCCGGTGGGGGTGATATAGGTGGACCGGTCGACACAGGCCCAACTGTTGCCCTCGGTGGTGAATGTCGAAGGATGAAAAAGGAAATCGATCACCGTCATCGTTTCCTTGACCTCCACCCGCATCACCTCCACCTGTTCATTGCGATCGACATGATCGACCTCCGGGAAGAGGGTGACCTGTCCGCTCGAACTGAGGGGGAACAGTCCCAGTCCTGCCAAAAGCATTCCAAGAAGATGTTGCTTCATGCCGGTGGTTCTTCACCACAAGATAAGAAAAAGGCCATAATTTTCCGGGGAAGATTCGTTATTTTTAACGCGAAGAGAGAGTCATGGAACCGGTGTTGTACATAGGGATGGCCCAGTCGTTCTTTGCGGGGCTGATGATCGCCACGAAAAAGCCCCAGCAGGTGCAGGACAAGGTGCTGGCCGCATGGCTCTTCATGATCACCCTCGAGATGGGGTTCGCCCTGGCCAAACATTATTACGATCAGTTGTTGGCCTTTACTTTCATCCCTTTTACTTACG
>JAMOUS010000005.1 GCA_027067975.1 Bacteroidales bacterium
AAGCTCAGCATCACCACCATCGCCGACCGCAGCCTTACGATGTTCAAACCCAAACCGAAAGATACCGTCTATGTGAATGGTTATCTCCATTACGAATGGGAGGCCAAGAACCTCGACTCCCTCTATATGGGTGCCGGAATGGGCGGATTCTTTTTCATCATCAGCGATGACGACGACCATCCCATCGTACTGGATGCGGATGCAGGAAGCTACGATTTCAAGATCCCCGAAGGGGCAGCCGATGATGCAGGCAAATATTTCGACATTACTCTCTTCGATGCCGCCGACACCTCGTTCATGTCCAATGTGGCCGATTCGGTACTGCTTCTCGACGCACGCGAGGTGAAGTGGACCTCCCCCCAAAGCGGCGCCAGCTTCTATGTGGGCGACACCGTCACCCTCACCTGGGAAGCCCAATATCTCGACTCGGTCTACATCGGCGGACATGATTACACCGGCAACGAAGATTTCATCTTCGAAGATGACAATGGAAAATCCATTGCTTTCGATGCATCGGCAGGGTCTACCCAACTGCCCATCCCGCTGGATGCCGAGACCGACTCGGTGTTGCTGGTGATTTTCGATGCGGCCGATCCTTCCGTGGCCGACACCCTCAATCCGATCTATATCGTCGACACCATCCCGCCGCAGATCGATGTGCTGGTGCCGGAGAACGGCCTGAGCGATGCACCCTACGGCTTCACCGCCTCGATCTATTTCACAGAATCGGTCAATATCCTCGGTGGAAAGATCACCCTCCACGCCGCCGACGGCTCGGTGCTCAAAGAATATGACCTTACCGGTACGGCGATCACCCACGACGATGAGATGATCTCCTTCCCGCTGGGCATCGACCTCGAGCCGGGCAAATCCTACTATTTCACCATGGATGCCGATGCGGTGGAAGACTCCCAGCACAACAAGTTCGCCGGTTTCAACGACAACCAGACCTGGGCCTTCACCACCGCGGAAAAACAGCCTTACTTTTCCGAATATATGGAAGGATCTTCGTGGAACAAGGCCCTGGAGATCTTCAACCCCACCGATCATGCCATCGACCTGTCGCAATATGCGATCATCACCTCATACAACGGCAAAGGATGGCAGTATGATCATCCGTATGTCCTGCACGGCACGCTGCAGCCGGGAGATGTGTACACCATCTTCAACCCCGATTTCGACTTTTCGTTGCTGAGCGATTCGGCAGCGGTTGTCGACACGCTCATCGGTCCTTATCTTACATATTTCAACGGTGACGACGCACGTGCCCTGGCACAGCTCATCGGAGGATCATGGGAAGACTCTCCGCAGTTTGCGATGATCGACATTTTCGGCATTCCGGACATCGACCCGGGAAGCGGCTGGGCTGTCGCCGGCGTGAGCAATGCCACGGTTGACCATACCCTCATCCGCAAGCGTTCGGTGACCACCGGCAACCTGCTGATCGGATGGTCGAACTCGGCCGGCACCGACGCCGATAACTCCGAGTGGATTGTAATGCCGAAAAATTTCGTTGACAATCTGGGGTATCCCACACCCGATGCCAGCGACAACACCACCGTCACCGGCGTCATCCTGCGCGACACCACCGGCACCCAGGTGAGCACTACGGTCACCATCGACTCAGCCGGAGCCAGCATCACCGTCGAGGTGATTTACAGCGCCGGACACATGGTCGACTCGCTCGTGCCCTATATCACGGTGGCCGATAACGGCAGCGTGGAGATCAACGGCGACACCCTCGACTTCACCAACCCGGTGACCTTCACCGTCACCGCCGAGGACGGTCTCCACACCCGCGACTGGACCCTTACCGTGACCGTGGCCGCAGCCCCGTCCGACGAAGCCGAGATCCTCAGCTTCACCATTCCCGGACAGACAGGCGAAACCGACATTGATGCCACGAACCATGTCATCACCGTCGACATGCCTTACGGCACCGACGTAAGCGGTCTCACTCCCTCCTTCGAGGTCTCGGTGGGCGCTACGGCCGATCCGCCTTCCAACACCCCGCTCGACTTCAGCGACACGGTGAAGATCACCGTCACCGCCGAGGACGGTACGACCCAGGTGGTATGGAAGGCCGTCGTCGTCACCCCCACTCCCGCTGACGTGGGGATCTACGGCATACAGTATACCACCGACCCGTCGGGCGACTCCCCCTATGTCGACCAACTCGTCAAGGTGAGCGGCATCGTCACGGCCCTGAACATCTACAGCAACAACTTCAAGGGCTATTACCTCCAGGATACCGCTGCCGCCTGGAACGGAATCTATGTCTATGATCCCGGCCGCGACAGCGTCAAGGTGGGCGACAGCCTCACCATCGTGGGCACTGTCACCGAATATTACGGCATCACCGAGATTAAGAACGTCATCGACCTCACCATCATCAGCCACGACAACACCCTGCCGGGACCGGTACAGCTCACCACCGGCGAGGCTGCCGACGAGAAATGGGAAAGTGTCTTCGTCGCCTTCCACAATGCCGTCTGCACCGCCAACGACCTCGGCTACAGCGAGGTGTCGGTCGATGACGGCAGCGGCGAGATCCGCGTCGACGATTACCTCTATCATTACAATGCCACCAGCGACTTTGTGGTCAACAATGTTTACAACCTGCAGGGGATCATGTACTACTCCTACGGCAACTACAAACTGTTGCCCAGAAGCGCCGACGACATCTCCGATGTCACAGGCGTCCGCGACAACCTCCTCAATGACGCCGTAACGGTATATCCCAACCCGTCGGACGGCCGCTTCACCATCACCGTCACAAACGCTTCAACGCTACGGATCACCATCCTCAACACCCTCGGCAAAGTGGTCGCCACCCGTGAAGTGAACGGCAACGGTACGGTCACCGAAACCTTCGACCTCAACGTACCCGCCGGTTTCTACTTCCTCCGTATCGAGGATGGAACGAACAGCTCCGTCAAGCGGATCGTGATCCGTTGAGACAAGTCCAAACACTGAAAAAAGGCCGGTGCAAACCGGCCTTTTTTTATTACCTTGCAGAGATTCAAGATCATTGTTCAAACCAATACCATACACCATGAAACCAATAAGGACACTTTTTCTGACGCTCATCACTTTGGGGATGATGATGAACGTTCCCGCCACGGCGGGAACGAAGGATAAGAAAAAAGAGTCTCCCAAACAGGAGAAGACCGATGCGTCGGTATTCTCGGGACTGAAATGGCGCAGTATCGGTCCGGCCTTTGCCTCGGGCCGTATCGCTGACTTTGCGGTCGACCCGCGCAACCCTGCCGTATGGTATGTAGCCACCGCCTCGGGACATATCTGGAAGACCACCAACAACGGCACCACCTTTGAGCCGGTGTTCGACCACCACGGCGCCTACTCGATCGGCTGCCTGGCTCTCGATCCCGGCAACCCCGACGTCATCTGGGCAGGTACCGGAGAGAACAATTACCAACGGGCCCTGGGTTACGGCAATGGTGTTTACAAATCGCTGGATGGGGGAAAGAGCTGGAAGAACATGGGACTGAAAGACTCCCGTCAGATCGGCATGATCGCCATCGACCCGCGCAACAGCAATGTTGTATATGTGGCTGCCGAAGGCTCCGTCTGGGGGCCGGGAGGCGACCGCGGCCTCTACAAGACCACCGACGGCGGAAAAAGCTGGAACAAGATCCTCGACATCAGTGAGAACACGGGCGTGAACAACGTCCTGCTCGACCCCCGCAACCCGGATATCGTCTATGCCAGCAGCCTGCAACGACGACGGCATGTATGGACCGCCATCGCCGGCGGCCCCGAAAGCGCTTTCTACAAGTCGACCGACGGCGGAAAGAGCTGGCGCAAGATCACCAACGGCCTCCCCGCCGGCGACATGGCCGGCATGGGCCTGGCCCTCTCCCCAGCCAACCCCGATGTCCTGTACGCCAAGATCCAGGCTTCCGGCAACAGCAGCGGCTTCTACCGTTCGACCGACCGCGGCGAGTCGTGGACCAAGATGAGCGACCACTACTCCAGCGGCCAGTACTTCAGCGAGATCGTCTGCGACCCCAAGGACATGAACACCGTATACAGCCTCGAAACCATCACCCAAGTCACCCACGACGGCGGCAAAACCTGGCACACCCTCGGCAACAACTCCCGCCATGTCGACGACCATGCCATGTGGATCGACCCCTGCCAGCCCTCCCACTTCCTCATTGGCGGTGACGGCGGCGTATATGAATCGTTCGACGGAGGCAAACACTATCTCTTCAAAAGCAACCTGCCCGTGACACAACTTTACCGTGTCTACCTCGACAACTCCAAACCTTTTTATTATGTCTACGGCGGCACCCAGGACAACAACTCTTTCGGCGGCCCCTCGCGCAACACCGCCCGCGAAGGTGTCACCAGCGACGAGTGGTTCGTCACCGTCGGCGGCGACGGCTTCTGGGGCGCTGTCGACCCCGAGGACCCCAACATCGTCTACTCCGAATGGCAGTATGGCAACAGCGTCCGCTACGACCGCCGCAGCGGTGAGGCCATCGACATCAAACCCCAACCCGGCAAGGACGAGCTCACCTTCCGCTGGAACTGGGACGCCCCCCTCATTATCAGCCCCCACTCCCATACCCGTCTTTACGTGGCCGCCAACAAGGTGTTCCGTAGTGACGACCGCGGGAACAGCTGGAAAGAGATCTCCGGCGACCTTACCCGCGCCCTCGACCGCAACACCTTCCGCGTCATGGGCAAGTTCTGGAGCGTCGACGCCGTCGGCAAGGACGTCTCCACCTCACTCTACGGCACCATCGTCTCCCTGGCCGAGTCGCCCGTCAAAGAAGGTCTCATCTGGGCCGGCACCGACGACGGCCTCATCCAGGTCACCGATGACGGCGGAGAGCACTGGACCAAGATCGACAAGTTCCCCGGCGTGCCGGAATATACTTACGTGAGCGACATCTGCCCCTCCCGCTTCGATGAGAATACGGTGTTCGCCTCGTTCAACAACATCAAACGCGACGACTTCAAGCCTTACCTGCTCAAGAGCACCGACAAAGGCAAGACATGGGTCTCCATCGCCTCCAACCTGCCCGACAACGGGACGGCCCACACCATCGAGCAGGATCCTGTCGACCCCAACCTCCTCTTCGTGGGCACCGAGTTCGGTTTCTATTTCTCTCCCGACGGCGGGAAGGAGTGGATCAAGTTCATGAACGGCCTGCCCGACATCCCGGTGCGTGACATCGCCATCCAGCAGCGGGAGAACGACCTGGTGGTCGCCACCTTCGGCCGCGGCTTCTATATCCTCGACGATTATACCCCCTTGCGCCTCTATCAGCAGGTGGTCGACAAAAAAGAAGCCCATATCTTCTCCGTGAAAGACGCTCTCATCTACATCCAGACCCACAAAAAGGATGCACAGGGATCCACTTACTTCTTCGCAAAGAACCCGCCCTTCGGCGCCACCTTCACCTACTATCTGAAAGAGTCGCTCAAGACCGAGAAACAGAAACGGCACGAGCAGGAGAAGAAAGCGTTCGAGAAAGGAGAAAAGGTCAAAGTACTTTCATGGGACGAGGTGCGCGAAGAGAAACTCGAAGAGAAGCCGCACCTGATCTTCACCATCACCGACGACCAGGGCAATGTGGTACGCAAGATCAACACCTCCGGCAGCAAGGGCATCCACCGTATCACCTGGAACCTGCGTTATGCCGCACCGTTCCCGTTGCACCTTCGCAACGGCAAATACGACCCGATGGCTAAAGACCGCGACGGCATCCTGGCCATGCCGGGCAAATACTATGTCTCCCTGTCTGTGTCGGAAAAAGGGAAGATCCGTGAACTGGTACCACCGGCACCTTTCCGGGCGGTCAAGCTCGACAACGGGACCCTCCCCTCCGACCCCAAGGCCGTTTTCGAATTCCAGAAGAAAGCCTATGCGTTGGCCGGGAAGATCCAGGGAGCCATGGAGCGGACGGCCGAGCTGATCAAAGAGGCCGACCTCATCCTGCAAACACTGGATCACGCTGCCGGCGCCACCCCGGAGATGCTGGAACAGGCCCGCAAAGTACGCCGTGAACTCGAAGACATCCGCTTCGCCTTCAACGGCTTTACCCCCAAAGCCAGCTGGGAAGAGATCCCACCCCATAAGATGCCACTGGCGGTACGGATGAACAACATGATCTACACCCACTGGAGCTCTACCGCCGACATTACCGAAACTGAGAAGGAAGACTACCGGATCCTCTCCGAAGAGCTGCCCCCGCTGCTCGAAAGGATACGGAAAGTTTACGACGAAGGGCTGAAACCCCTCGAAGAGGCTCTCGATAAGATGGGCGCCCCCTGGACACCCGGCAGGATGCCCTCACTGTGAGGCGGAAGCAAAAAAAACCTACTTTTGAATTTTCATAAAAAAAATTTAACTTTGTTGGGAACAAGCATAACAATTTTGGGGAACTTTTAACCGAGTGAATGATGAAGAAAGTGATCGTGATCGCTGTGGTATCCCTGTTCTTGGCAGGGCTGTTCACCTCCTGCAACAATGAGACCTGCCCGGCATACAGCAAAGCGGATACCCACCAGACCACCTCCAACGGGTGAGCACGGCCAGGCCGCCCCTGCCCGTCCTGTATTCATACACCTGCCCATGAAGAAAGTAATTTTCATATTCACTTTCTTCCTTTTTTTTATTCCCTTTGCATTGGGACAGGGAGAAATTGACGAACAACAAAAGATCTTCTACCGGAACGAGTCGACCCTTCAATTCTCACTCAACTCAACGGGCTACGGCGGAGGCTACCGGTACGGGAAGCGTCTGAACTATCTCAACAAGCGGCTTTACGAGATCGACTTCAATTACTTCCGCCACCCCAAGGAGGTGAAGATGTACAATCCCTATTCCCCCAATCCGCGGGGTTTCGTCTATGGCAAGATGAACCTCTTTTTCAACCTCCGGGCCGGGTACGGATTCCAGCGCGATATTTTCCGGAAGATCGACAAAGGAGGCGTAGCGGTACGCTCCCTCTTTACGTTCGGCCCCTCCCTCGGCTTTTACAAACCCATCTACTACCAGATCATCCACTTCATCTCCATGACCCATTACACTATCATTGAACGAAAGTTTGATCCCTATTCCCTCTATTCTCCCAACGAAATCTATGGAAGAGCCTCCTTTTTCAAAGGGTGGAACGAGGTGAAGTTTGTGCCGGGTGCTTTTGCCAAGTTCGCTTTCAACTTCGAGTTCAGCAAATACGACCCGATGGTGCAGGCCCTCGAAGCCGGGATCGTCGTCGACGCATATCCCAAGAAGATCCCGATCATGGCATCCCCCGACAACAACAGCATTTTCATCTCTCTCTACGTGAGCATCCACATAGGAAAGGTCATCGACAAATATTACGAAAAGGCCTACGAAAAGAATCAGGCCGGGGAAAACACTTTTTCTTATTGAATCCCCCCTTTTTCCTTGGGCAGACTTTGTCAGGTCGGGAGAATGTTCTATTTTTGTGTGATTTTTTTAACAGAAATGATCGATTGAGATTTTTTTAATTTTTAATCATTTAACAAACAACAACCATGGCTAAAATAAAAGTAGCGATCAACGGGTTTGGCCGCATCGGCCGGAATGTGTTCAAGCTGGCATTGGAGAGAGACAATATCGAGATCATTGGGATCAATGACCTGACCGATACCAAGACCCTGGCCCATTTGCTGAAGTACGATTCGACCCAGGGTAAGTTCAACGGCACGGTCGAATATGACGATGAGTCGATCATCGTCAATGGCAAGGCCATCAAGGTCTCGGCCGAGACCACCCCTTCGCAGATCCCGTGGCCGGAGACCCCCGATGTGGTGGTGGAAGGTACGGGAGTGTTCCGCTCGCGCGAAGGGAAAAAAGGAGGTTATGGTGACCACCTGAAGAACGGCGCCAAGAAGGTGATCCTCACCGTTCCCGCCAAGGACGAGATCGACAACACCATCGTGCTGGGCGTCAATGACGAGATGCTGCGTCCCGAGGACCAGTGCATCTCCAACGCCTCCTGCACCACCAACTGCCTGGCCCCCATCGCCAAGGTGCTCAACGACACCTTCGGCATCATCAACGGCCTGATGACCACCATCCATTCGTACACCAACGACCAACGCATCCTCGACCTGCCGCACAGCGACCTTCGTCGTGCCCGCGCTGCCGCCGTTTCGCAGATCCCCACCTCCACCGGCGCAGCCAAAGCCATCGGCAAAGTGATTCCCGACCTCGACGGTAAAATGGACGGAATGGCCGTACGCGTGCCCACCCCCACCGGCTCGCTCGTCGACCTGGTGGCTTACGTCGAGAAACCGGTCACCAAAGAGGCCGTCAACGAAGCCATGAAAGCCGCCGCCGAAGGCCCCATGAAAGGAATCCTCGAATATTGCGAAGACCCCATTGTCTCGGTCGACGTCATCCACAACACCCACTCCTCCATCTTCGATTCCCTCAGCACCATGGTGAAAGGGAACATGGTGAAGGTGCTCTCGTGGTACGACAATGAATGGGGTTACTCGGCACGCGTGGTCGATCTCATCGAAAAAGCCATGTCGCTGTAATTACGCTCAACCCTTACAATAAGGGAAAGAACGTCTCGGATGCGGGACGTTCTTTTTTTTTACGTATACACCGGAATGACCTCCAGCGGTATCTTCAAATAATCGCGAAAATACAGCCCCATCTCCTCGATCGACTCATCCTCTTCTTCAAAATACCATCGAAGAGTCACATTATTCCACCCCGTTTCCATACGATCGCGGATGGTTCGGAGAATCTCCAGGATGAATTTCGTGCTGCCGCTGTTAAGGTATTCCAGCCGGAACTCCAATTTGAACGGCTCCTCTTTTCTCCTGTGGAGATAAGCCTTTATCCAGTCCAGCACAGGGAGATAAATCTCTTCCGGATTTTCCGGGATCGAACGCCCGGCAATGAGAAAGGGTCCCTCATCGCCCAGCCGGATCTCCGGTGTCTTCTCCGTCGGTAAGATGATAAGCGGCTTCATAATTCGGCCAAATTACAAAAATCTCTCATTTCTTGTACACTTACTCGTAACGAAGTGCCACGATCGGATCAAGACGGGCCGCTTTGGCAGCAGGATAGAGGCCGGAGATTACCCCCACCACGAAACATACGGTCACACCGCCCAGGATCCACATCCAGGGGATGATAAAAGGACTTTTCATGAAGAGAGAGATGAGGTTGCCCATCAGGATCCCCAGGAGGATGCCGACCGCCCCGCCCATCTGGCTGATGAGCACCGCCTCGAAAAGAAACTGCCAGCGGATGGTTCGGGCCTTGGCACCGAGGGCCTTGCGGATGCCGATCTCACGGGTGCGCTCGGTGACCGTCACCAGCATGATGTTCATCAGCCCGATCGCCGCCCCGAAAAGGGTGATGATGCCGATGAGGGTGGCGGCGATCGTAACATACGACATGCTCTCCAACAGGATGTTCACGAGGTTGTCACTGCGCATAATGTTGAAGTCGGTATCATCACGTGCATCCAGCCCCCGTATCACACGGAAAAGTCCCTCGGCCTCGCCGGCAAGCATGTCCAGCATCGCCGGATCGAGGGGTAACACCCCGATGCGGTAGGTCATGTTGGGCCGGGAAAAGTAGTGCCGCACAGTGGTCAACGGCAGCAGACAGGTACGGTCGGCCCCGCCAATGCTGGAGCCTTTCTCATCGAGCACTCCCACCACCCGGAAATGGGCCCCGCCGATCGAGAGGATCCTGCCCAGAGGATCGACCTGCGGAAAGAGCTGCCGTACCAGATCGGCTCCGATCACCGCCACATTGCGGCCCATCTGCACATCCTGCACGGTGATGCCCCTCCCCTGTGCCAGTCGCGCCCCGGACACCACCAGGTAGTCCTCATCCCCGCCGATCAACAAGACATTGGGATTGCTCTTGCGATCCCGGTACTTCACCGTCGCCAGCGACGAAGCCGTCACCGACACCGACACCACGGCCGGCATACGGAACTCCTCCCGAAACCGCTCCGCCTGACGATATGTGATCCTCGCATGGTTTCTTTTGCGGTACCGCTTGCTCCCTACCACAATGTTCATCCCCCGGCTCTCGATGGAAAAGGTGTTGGCCCCCATTAGCGTGAACTGCTGCATGAGCGACCCCTTGATCGCATCGATGGCCGTGAGGATCCCCACCAACGCCATGATCCCGAACGAGATGATGAACACCGTCAGTACGGCCCTCACCCGGTTGGTACGCAACGAATCGAGCGAAATGCGCAAATTGTCCTCCCACAAACCCGCTTTGATCCTCATCTTTCCAGTTTTCTGCCTCCTGAACCCCTAAAATACATCTTTTTGCCATATTCTTTTCTGACCCTTGCATCCTTTCCCCGAAAAATGAGAAAAGTCATGATTTCTTACTAATTTTGGAGGCCAAACGTTTAACCATTTAAAAAGAACAAATACCATGGCTTTTGATATTGAGATGATCCGTAAGGTCTATGAGAACTATGAGAAGAAGATACCCGAATTGCGGAAGATCATCGGCCGGCCGTTGACCCTCACGGAAAAGATCCTGTACACCCACCTTGCCGACGGCAATATTTCCGCTCCTTTCCGGCGCGGCGAAGATTATGTCGATTTTCATCCCGACCGTGTGGCGATGCAGGACGCCACGGCCCAAATGGCCTTGTTACAGTTCATGATGGCCGGCAAAGAGAAGGTGGCCGTACCCTCATCGGTACACTGCGACCATCTCATCACCGCCAAGGAAGGGGCCGACAAAGACCTGGAAAAGGCCAAATATACCAACCAGGAGGTGTATGATTTTCTCGCCTCTGTCTCGAACAAATATGGCATCGGCTTCTGGAAACCGGGGGCCGGCATCATTCACCAGGTGGTGTTGGAGAACTATGCCTTCCCCGGCGGCATGATGATCGGCACCGACTCGCACACCCCCAATGCCGGGGGACTGGGAATGGTCGCCATCGGTGTGGGAGGCGCCGACGCTGTCGACGTGATGGCCGGCATGCCGTGGGAGTTGAAGTTCCCCAAGATCATCGGCATCAAGCTCACCGGCCGTCTCTCGGGCTGGGCCGCCCCCAAGGACGTGATCCTCAAGGTGGCCGACATCCTCACCGTCAAAGGCGGCACCGGCTATATCCTCGAATACTTCGGCGAAGGGGCCGCAGCCCTCTCGGCCACCGGCCGCGCCACCATCTGCAATATGGGTGCCGAGGTGGGCGCCACCACCTCCACCTTCGGCTTCGACGATAACACCGCCGAGTACCTGCGGCAGACCCACCGCGCCGACGTGGCAGAAATGGCCGAAGCCATCCGCGAACACCTTACCGGCGACGCCGAGGTGTATGCCGAGCCGGAAAAATATTTCGACCGCGTCATCGAGATCAACCTCTCCGAGTTGGAGCCCGCCCTCAACGGGCCCTTCACTCCCGACCTGCGGACGCCGGTGTCGAAGATGGCCGAGACAGCCAAAGAGAACGACTGGCCCCTCAACCTCGAGGCCGGCCTCATCGGCTCCTGTACCAACTCCTCCTACGAAGACATCACCCGCGCCGCCTCCATCGCCCGCCAGGCCCTCGAAAAAGGGCTCAAACCCAAGGGGAAGATCTACATCACCCCCGGCTCGGAACAGGTGCGCTACACCATGGAGCGCGACGGACTGATCGAGGTGTTCGAAAAACTCGGTGGTGTGATTCTCGCCAACGCCTGCGGCCCCTGCATCGGCCAGTGGGACCGCGAGGAGGTGAAGGACGGCCACCGCAACTCCATCGTCACCTCGTTCAATCGCAACTTCGCCAAACGCAACGACGGCAACCCCAACACTTACGCTTTCGTAGCCTCCCCGGAAATGGTGATGACCTATGCCATCGCCGGACGGCTCGACTTCGACCCGTTGCATGACACGCTCGTCAACGAACAGGGTGAGGAGGTGCGTTTCGATGAGCCCGAAGGACTGGTCTTCCCGCCCAAAGGCTTCGAGGTGGACGATCCCGGCTATGTACCCCCCGCCGAAGACGGCAGCAGTGTCGAGGTGGTGGTCAAGCCCGACTCCGAGCGGCTGCAGCTGCTCAAGCCCTTCCCTGCCTGGGACGGCAATGACTTCTACGGACTGCACCTCCTCATCAAGGCCAAGGGCAAGTGCACCACCGACCATATCTCCATGGCCGGACCCTGGCTGCGCTACCGCGGACATCTGGAGAACATCTCCAACAACCTCCTCATCGGCGCTGTGAACGCCTTCAACGGCCAGACCAACCGCGTGAAGAACCAGCTCACCGGCGAGTATGTGACGGTACCCGAAGCCGCCAAGGCCTACCGCGACGCCGGAAAAGGTTCGATCATCGTCGGCGACGAGAACTACGGCGAAGGCTCCTCCCGCGAACACGCCGCCATGGAGCCGCGCTTCATGGGAGTCAAGGCCGTGCTCGTGCGGTCGTTCGCCCGCATCCACGAAACCAACCTCAAAAAACAGGGCGTCCTCGCCATCACCTTTGCCGACCCGACCGACTATGACAAGATCCTGGAGGACGACACCTTCGACATCCTTGGTCTCAAAGAGTTCGCCCCCGGCAAACCCCTCACCGTGGTCATCCACCACAACGACGGATCCCAGGAGACCATCCAGGTGAACCACTCCTACAACCAGAACCAGATCGAATGGTTCAAGGCCGGCTCGGCACTCAACCTGATCCGGATGCAAAACGCCAAATGAAGGCATCCTTACCGCAATAACCTGCGGTGCGCCCCCCTGCCGGCGGGGACCTTCAGCGGGATGAAAAAACTCTTCGGCAGGAAAAAACAATAGGCACTAAGGTGCCGGACGGGGTTTCCTGTCCGGCATCCTTTTTCCGGCGGCACAATTTTTGTAAGAATGTTGTTTCTCACTGCTACAATATCTTTTTATGAAAAAATCACTCCTCCTGCTCCCCCTCGCAGCACTGCTGCTCATGCTCACCGCCTGTCCGCGGTGTCCCGATCCGGTAGAGATCGACAACGGACCGCTTCCCGACACGGCACTCATCTATGTGCCTTACCACAACGGCGAGATCATCCGTTTCCGGCACTCCCGCAACATGGCGGTGAACTTTTCCGTACTGCGGGGCACCTATCCCCAGGATTATTCCGCCTGCGGTGAGTGTTGCAATCTCCATCTGCGGTATGAGTCGAACCTCACCACCCTTACGCCGGATTATCCTCTCTTCAAGATCCATCTGGAGATCTCCAACCTCGACACCGCCTCCATCTGGTTCGCCGCCATGGTGGGCGGCACCGCCTTCCGGCTCCCCACCACCCCGGAGGAGGGAGAAGAGATTCGCGTCGACTCAGCCCTCGTCGACAGCCTGTGGTATCACAATGTCTTCCTCCTCAAAGGCCAGTGGGGCGAGCCCGGAGAAGAGGGGATCTTCGTCGACAGCATCTGGTACAACTACACCAACGGCATCCTCAAGATCATCATGTCCAACGGAGAATATTATGAGCTTTCCAAAGATTAGTCTGTTTCTGTTGTTTCCCCTCCTCCTTTTGGCTGCATGCAATGAGAACCATGCGATCAAGAAAGAATATTTCTATCTGGAGGAAGACCATCTCACGTGGCTGCCCGCCGACACCCTGCCTGAAGTGTTGCTGATGCGCGACAACCACGGCATCACCTACAGCTTTTTCAGGAAAGAGGAAAGGCACGACTTCAATAAGTCGTGGACCAGCTTCTTGGGGATCAACACACGCATGTCATTTAACGAATACCGCTCTTTGGGCTATGGCTCCTCTTTCAATGGAGGTTTTGACATCTCCCTCACGGCCGGGTTCCCGCCTTACGGCGACGAACTCTACGTTTTCCTCAACGGCACCGCCTTTGCTTGGGATTTCAATTTCAAAACCCTTCATCGTGTCGAATATGGCGACCTTTACTTCTCAAAGTTAATGGCCGACGACGGGTACGAAGAAACGGAAAAGATCCTCTCAACGGTGGAGTTCCTCGACACCCTCCGCACCTCTGAAAGGCTCTACCACGACATCCTGCATTTCTCCTTCCGCGACCTGCCCCGCAACGGACAAACCCATCCCTTCAGTGTGGTCGATATCTACCTGGCCAGACACTGGGGGCTCGTGCGCTACGACCTTCTCAACGGCATCCGCTACGAAAGGGTATACGACGCTTCCTAGTCCCCCTCTCTACCACCCGTTTTCTCCTGTCCTCCAGATGTTTAAAATTCTCCTCCCAAAAAATCCTAAAAATTTAGTTGTAAAACTAAAATATTAGTTATATATTTGCGTTAGGAATACAGGTATACCAAAAACCACAAAAGCGCAATGTCATGAAACTCACCCGGGCCGAAGAACAGATCATGCAGGTGTTATGGGATCTGGAGGAGGCTTTTGTCAAAGAGATCCTCAAGCGTCTCGACGATCCCAAGCCTGCTTACAACACCGTTTCGACGATCGTACGGATCCTCGAAAAGAAAGGGTTCGTCTCGCACCATGCTTACGGCAAGTCGCATAAATACTACCCTCTTGTAAGCCGGGAGGAGTACACTCGCACCACGATGAAGAACTTCGTGAAGGATTATTTCTCCAACTCTTTTGAGAAGATGGTTTCCTTCTTTGCGCGCGAGCGGGAGATCGACCTCAAGGAGATGGAGGATATCATGCGCATCATGCAGGAAGAGATCGAAAAACAGAAGAGAAATGGATAGTTTCGGCACCTTTTTATATCAGTCGGGCATCAGTATTGCGGTCTTTTACCTCTTTTACTGGGCCCTGTTGCGGCGGGAGACCTGGTTCACGCTCAACCGCATCCTGTTGTTCAGCTCGCTGGTGCTGGCCGTGACGATCCCGTTCGTGAAGATTACCCTGCATACGGCTCCCGAGCCGGGGACGATCTACTATGCACTCGACCGTTACATCATGGACGGCGTGATCGTCCATCCTGCCCAGCTGGCCGAGGGTGCCGGCATCCGCATCACCGCAGGCAAGGTATTGCTGATGATCTACCTTGCCGGCGTGCTCTTCTTCCTGATCAAGTTCCTGGTGCAGCTTCTTCAGGTGCTCCGGCTCATCTTACGCTACGGCGTCCGCGAATACCGGGGCTACCGCATCGTCCCCATCGACGAGGGGATCTCCCCCTTCTCCTTCTTTACCTTCATCTTCCTCAACCCCGATCCATTAGAAGAGAAGGAGTTGGAGAGCATCCTCCGGCACGAATGGGAACATGTCCGGCGTCTGCACACCCTCGACATCCTCCTGCTGGAGATCATCTGCATTATCCAGTGGTTCAACCCTTTCGTGTGGCTCTACAAATACTCGCTCCATGAGCTGCATGAATACGAAGCCGACCAGGCCGTCATCAACCGCGGGGAAAACCGGCTGAACTACCAGCAACTTATCCTCAGTCAGGCCTTCGGCCACAATTTTTTCCCGGTGGTGCACGAGCTGGTCAACCGTTCTTTCATCAAAAAACGTCTCATCATGATCACCAAAAAGAAATCCCGGAACATCACCCTGCTGAAGTCGCTGCTCATCCTGCCGGTGGCGGCCATCCTGGTGGTGAGCTTTTCATTCACCCGTGACCCCGGCAGTCTGCGGCAGGTGAAAGAGTTCTTCATCACGTCCTCTCCCGTCGACAACCCCAATGCAACATCCCTCACAACCACTCCGCAAAAGAAAAAGGTGTACGAGGCGAACGAAGTGGACCAGCAACCCCGCTTCCAGGGCAAGCCGAAACCCTATTTCGTGATGTGGCTCCGTGAACAGGTCAACAACCTCCCGGCATACGAAAACAAAAAATGGGACCTCTGGCTCACCCTCGACAAAAACGGAAAGATCAAGAAATTCACCCTTACGCCGGCCGCCGGCCAGCAGATCGATCCAAAACTTACCGAAGAGTTGAAACAACTCATCGCCTCGGCCCCTGCCTGGACACCCGCCACAAAAGACGGGAAAAAGGTTGCCGTAAGGATCTATCTGCCTGTCAGGTTAACCCCTCTGAAACAACTTCCCGAAGGGGAGGAAGAACTTTTCTTCATCGTCGAGGAGATGCCGAAATTCCAAGGGGGAGATCTTAATAAGTTCCGTGAATGGGTTGCCTCCCAGATCCACTATCCGGAAGAGGTGGCCGAGAAGGGCCAAGGCGGTCGCGTGACCGTCAGCTTCATCATCGAATCCGACGGCCGTGTCGACCAGGTGTCGGTCAAGGAGAGCAGCGGCGTCCCGGCCCTCGACTCCGAAGCCGTACACGTGGTCAGCAGCTCACCTCGATGGACCCCCGGCAAACAAAGAGGTAAGAAGGTACGGGTGCAGCAAACCGTCCCTATCATATTCCTAATGGATAACTCCCAGGAAGAAACTCCGCAAAGCTACCTCGCAGGGGCGCGTGCCGGCGAAGAGGTTTACTTCATCGTCGAGGAGATGCCGAAGTTCCAGGGGCACGACTTCAACCATTTCAAAAAATGGGTGGCCGAACATGTTCATTACCCCAAAGAGGCAGCCGAGAATGGCATTGAAGGGAGCGTTTTCGTACGCTTCATCGTCTTCCCCGACGGACATGTGGACAGTGTGACGGTGGTCCGTGGCGTCGACCCCCTCCTCGATGCCGAGGCGGCACGGGTGGTCCGCTCCTCTCCCAAATGGACGCCCGGAAAACAAAAGGGTAAAAAAGTGCCGGTCGCCTTTGTGGTGCCGGTCGTCTTCAAGCTGGTAGACTCTCCCCCACCCCCGGTCGCCTCACCCGACGGGGAGATCTTCTTCATCGTCGAGCAGATGCCGAAGTTCCAGGGCGGCGACATCAACACATTCCGCGAGTGGGTCGCCAGCCAGGTAAGATACCCGGAAGATGCTGAAGAGAAAGGCATCAGCGGCCGGGTGCTCGTCAGCTTCATCGTCGAGCCCGACGGCCATGTCGATCAGGTGACGGTGAAGCGCAGCAGCGGCTATCCCTCACTCGACGCCGAGGCCGTGCGCGTCATCAGCTCCTCCCCCCGCTGGGAGCCGGGCATGCAACGGGGCCGTAAGGTGCGCGTCATGCAGACCATCCCCATTGTCTTTGTCAATGACCATCCCGTCCCCGCCCAGGAAGCCCTCAAAAACATGAAAGGCAAACGGGTGGTCTACATCCTCGACGGGAAGAAACTCGCGCCCGGGGAGATCCAAAAGGTGGACGCCGCCAGCATCGCCAACGTTCGCATCTCCACCGACCCGGATGATATCAAAAAGTACGGTTCCGGCGACGAGGACGGTGTGATCTTCATCACCTCATACAAGAAAGTGCCGGACGGCTCCGCACCGCCCAAGCCGGCACCACCGAAGAAATGAACGATGAGGCGAAACAGTTCATACAATTCTATGTGGCTCTTCGCATCATCGCATCACCACATCATCATACCCACCTGGCCGTAAGTTTCTCTCTCCACCCTCTTTCCCCCTCTTGGGAGGGGGTCAGGGGGTGTTTTTCCCCTTTTGCGTGAACCCATAAAGCCGGCATAATGAAAAAACGCTCCAAATATTTTCTCCCCACGGTCTCTCTCCTTCTCCTGCTCTCCCCGCTTTCGCTGCGCAGCCAGACCGCTCCCCTGCAGCAGGCCCTGATGGCCGGCAATTATGAACGGGCTCTCTACGAGTCGTCCCGCCTGCTGGCTGCCGACAGCAGTGATGTCACCCTTTGGTTCCTGAAAGGGCAGGCTCATCTGGCGCTTTTACAGTATGACAGGGCACAACAATCCTTCCAGCGTGCCTACCGCTTTGCTCCCGACAGTCTTCCGGTGCTGATGGCCCTGGGACAGACCGCCTCACTGCTGGGGCACGATGCCGATGCGATCCGCTGGTATGAGCAGGTGCTGCGGCGATCCCCGGACAACACCGCCGCCCG
>JAMOUS010000006.1 GCA_027067975.1 Bacteroidales bacterium
TTGGTGCGTTGGATATATCGTATGCCTTGGAATTTCGGGAATACACGGTATTGCAAGAAGGTCGTGCCCGTCTTGGCCAGTCCTACATGAAAAAAGATCTCTTTGGTTGATGTTTGCTTCATGATCGCGGTTTCTCTCCTCCCTGCCTCCCACATTGAACAGCTAGCAAAAATAACCAAATTCCCTGAAGAGGACAGCTATCTTACCGTATCTCCGGAAAATTCCTGTTGTGCATCTCCAGAAGATGCCGGGCATCTTGCAGGAAGAGCCGCATCTTTTCGGCCGAGTAGGGATCCAGTCCGTCAAAACCGTTTTCTTCATACTTCCTGCATGGGAGGATACGGAAATGCCATTTTCCCTTGTCCATGTATTTTCTGACCCATGTGAGGTAGTATCCTACACTGTCGATGCGGAGGGTCTCCGGCGTTTTTACCAGCCGGACCTGTACCAGGGCTCCTCCGTCCCTTCCGCGGCTCCGCTGGTTCGAGATGAAGTTCCCGAGGGAGTTTACGATCAGTGTGCCTTTCCCTTCTTTGCCCTCCGGGTCGAACTCCATAGGTTGAAGGACATGGGGATGACTTCCGATGATCATGTCCACGCCGTGGGTAAAGAGGAAGCGGGCGATCTCCCGTTGACGGGCATTGGGCAGCGGTTGGTATTGCTCCCCCCAGTGGAGGAAGACGATCAGCATGTCCAGGCTGTCGTCCTGTGCCGAGGCAAGGTCTTCGAGCATCTGTACCGTGTCGATGAGGTTCACCCGGGTAGGAGAGGGAACCGGTAAACCGTTGGTGCCATAGGTGTAATTGAGGATTCCGGTGCGGAGGTTGCCCTTCTGTAGGATCATCAGATTATGGCGGCGTCGGTCGGCGGTGTCCCGGAAAGTGCCGGTATGGTCGATGTCGAGCAACTCCAATACGCCGATGGTCCGGAGTATCCCTTTCTTCCCCTTGTCACAAGCGTGGTTGTTGGCGGTGACCAGGTGGCCGATCCCTGCTTCCCGGCAGGCTGCGACCAGCTCATCCGGCGAAGAAAAGCGCGGATAACCCTGGTAGGGGGGACCCGCCAAGGTGGTTTCCAGGTTGGCGATCACCGCATCCGCTCGGGAAAAAAGCGGGGATACCTCTTCAAAGGTTTCTGAAAAATCATACGCTCCGGTCTCGGGGTCCCGGGCTGCTTCGATCTGGGCTTCGTGACACATGATGTCACCCGCAAACTGAATGATCAGCGTGTCTTGGGCCGAAACCCGTATCAAAGCAAACAAAAAGAAAAGGATCAAAAGGCGCA
Source organism: Bacteroidales bacterium (assembly GCA_027067975.1). Taxonomy (GTDB): domain Bacteria; phylum Bacteroidota; class Bacteroidia; order Bacteroidales; family VadinHA17; genus DRPN01. Next base: position 1,285 of record JAMOUS010000006.1, read on the forward strand.
TGCAAAAGAGGAAAAGGTATGGTGTGTCTCACAGAATATGGGCCGGATACTTGATCTCGGTGAGGAAAAGACCGTGGGCGGGAACCGACTTCCCGGCCGCACTGCGGTCTTTGGTCTCTATGATCTTCCGGAAAGCTTCCAGGTCGATCTTCTTTTCTCCCACTTCCATCATCGTTCCTACGATCGCCCTCACCATGTTCCGGAGGAACCGGTCGGCCCGTATGGTGAAAACATAAAGATGATCTTCTTGTGTCCAGCGAGCATCCAGGATATTGCAATGGAAAGTCTTTACATCGGTGTGTACCTTGCTGAAACTGGTGAAGTCGCGATATTGCATCAGGATCCGGCAGGCGCGGTTCATCAGAGGCAGATCCAGACGGACATGGTAAAGATAGGCCGTATCCTTCAGGAAAGGATCCTTCCGGGTGGTGATGTAATAGCGGTAGGTCCGTGACAACGCATCAAAGCGGGCATGTGCCGTATGAGGAACGGGGATGATACGATAAACGGCAATATCTTCCGGAAGGACACTGTTCAGGCCGTACAGCAGTTTTTCATCTTTCTCCAACCCTTTTTGTACGCTGTCGAAGTGAGCGATGTAATAACGCGCATGCACGCCCGTGTCGGTACGGCCTGCACCCGTCACCTCTATTTCTTCTTTCAAAAGCGTGGATAATGCCCGGGTGAGTTCTCCCTGGATCGTGGGCTTGTCGGGTTGTAACTGCCAGCCGTAAAACGATGTACCCTTGTATGCCAGCTGCAGGAAATACCTGTGTTTGAGATCATCAGGATTCATACGGCAAATATAACCAAAAATCTTCCACCTTTTGTATCAGGGAGTTTAACATTTTTTAACAGCTTTTTAACGAAATTATCACCAATTTTGCAGTCGCACGAACGAAATGAGTGAAATTTTTAAAAAGAACGAACCTTATGAATGAACAGGTAGATATCCGGGAACTGAATGAGCGAATCCGCATGGAAAGTGCGTTCATCGACCTGATCAACATGGAGATGAAAAAGGTGATCATCGGCCAGAAACATCTGGTCGAAAGCCTGCTCATCGGTTTGTTGTCGGGCGGACACATCCTGCTGGAAGGATTGCCCGGCCTGGCCAAAACTTTGGCCATCCGTACGTTGGCTGACAGTATCGAGGCGGGGTTCAACAGAATCCAGTTCACTCCCGATCTGTTGCCGGCCGACCTGATCGGTACGATGGTGTACAGTCCGAAAAGTGAAGAGTTCAAGGTGAAAAAAGGCCCCATCTTCACCAACTTTGTCCTGGCCGACGAGATCAACCGCTCGCCCGCAAAGGTGCAGAGCGCCCTGCTCGAGGCCATGCAGGAACGGCAGGTGACCATCGGAAATGAGACCTTCCGTCTGGAAGAACCTTTTCTGGTGCTGGCCACCCAAAACCCCATCGAACAGGAGGGGACCTATCCGCTCCCCGAGGCACAGGTCGACCGCTTCATGCTCAAGGTGCTGATCGACTATCCTGATATGGAAGAGGAACGACTGATTATCCGGGAAAACCTGCAGAAGAACTTCCCCAAAGCCTCTCCTGTGGTGAAACCCGCTGAGATCCTCCGCGCCCGGGAGGTGGTCAAGGAGGTCTATATGGACGAAAAGATCGAAAAATACATTCTCGACATCGTCTTTGCCACCCGCTATCCGGAAAAATACGGTCTCGACCGCTTCAGGCTGATGATCAGCTACGGAGGCTCCCCCCGTGCCAGCATCAACCTGGCCGCGGCAGCCAAAGCCTATGCCTTTATCAAACGCAGAGGATATGTGATCCCGGAAGATGTCCGGGCCGTGTGCCATGACGTGATGCGCCACCGCATCGGGCTGACCTATGAGGCCGAAGCGGAAAACGTTACGGCCGAAGAGATCATCACAACCATCCTGGACACCGTCGAAGTACCTTAATGGTCCGGTCTTTGTCTTTCCTTTTGTAAATGTCATGATCATGTTCCGTTCATTGTCGACCGTTCTGCTGCTGATGCTGTTCTCCTTCCAGGGAACCGCACAGGAATTCGTGGGCCTTACCGCCGAAGAGATCAAACAGCGCATGCGGGCTGAACGGAAAGATTTTCACCTGGATGAGACCACTGTGAACCGGGTGTACAGGTACCTGAAGTATGTGGATGACCTGGAGACGCGGACGATCCTTTACTTCCTTTCGGATGAGGATGTGTGCACCTTCTATAAGGAGATCTACGAGAACGATCAACTGAATCCGGTGAAGGAACATTTGGACACCACATGCCGGAAGATTGCGGATACGTTATGGCTGAAGGAGACCCCCCACGGGACGATGGAGAAGGTGCTGGTGCGCCGCGACTGGTTCTTTACCGTGACAACACGGCCGGCCCGTTGGCATGAGGCGGAAGTGAAAAAAGAGAAATGAGCATGGAAGCAACCGAACTGCTGAAGAAGGTCCGGAAGATCGAAATCAAGACCCGCAGTCTTTCGAAACATATCTTTGCGGGCGAGTATCACAGTGCCTTCAAAGGTCGGGGGATCGCCTTCAGCGAAGTGCGGGAATACCAGTATGGTGACGACATTCGTACCATCGACTGGAACGTCACGGCCCGTTTCAATCATCCTTACGTGAAGGTGTTCGAAGAGGAAAGGGAACTCACCGTGATGTTACTGGTGGATGTGAGCGGATCCCAGGATTTCGGTACGCGGGGACAGACCAAACGCGACCTGATCACAGAGGTGTCGGCAGTGCTCTCTTTTTCGGCCATCCAGAACAACGACAAGGTGGGGGTGATTTTTTTCAGCGATCGGGTGGAGAAGTTCATCCCCCCAAAAAAGAACCGGAAACATATCCTGCATATTATTCGCGAACTGATCGAACTCCGGCCGGAAAGCAAACGCACCGACTTCCGGGAACCGCTTCGTTACCTTACCAATGCCATTAAGAAAAGGTCGATCGCTTTTGTCATCAGCGATTTTCTGGGTCCCGACTTTGCAGACAGTTTGCGTATCGCCTCC
>JAMOUS010000007.1 GCA_027067975.1 Bacteroidales bacterium
CAGCTTCAGGCTGTGCAGGCGTCCGATCACACCCGCCGGAAGATATTCATCCGCCTTTTCCGATCCCAGCGTGCTCGGGATGAGGTACAAGGTTGCTTTCATAGAAGTAAAGATAACAATTCCCGTTTTGGTGCTTTCCCTGCCGCCGGACATTTTTTTCTGTGCGAAATATCCTTATTTTTGAAAATCCACCAAAGCCACTACATCATGTCGACAGAGATCCGGGAGGTAACCACTCCCAGTGACATCAAGCAATTTGTGAAACTGCAATTCGATCTTTACAAAGGCAACCCTTACTGGGTGCCGCCGATGATCGCCGACGAACGCAAGTCGCTTGATCCGCGGAAAAACCCTGCTTACGGTTTTTGCGATGCACGTTTTTGGTTGGCTTACCGTGACGGGAAATGTGTGGGCCGTATCGGTGCGATCGTCAACCATCCTTACAATGAAAAGGTGGGTGAGAAGCTGGGACGGATCAACCGTCCCGAGTTCATCGACGATGCAGAGGTGGTGGATGCCCTGATGGAGACAGCCATGGAGTGGCTCCGCCGCCAGGGAATGGAGAAGGTACACGGTCCTCTCGGCTTCACCAACCTTGACACCCAGGGACTGCTCATCGAAGGTTTCGACCACCTGCAGTCGGTTGCCTCGGTCTATCATCATCCCTATTACAAAGATCATTTCGACCGTTTGGGTTTTGAGAAGGAGCGCGACTGGGTGGAGTTCCGTCTTACCCTTACCGACAAGCCGGTCAACAAAGCCCGGCGCGGCGCCGAGATCATCCGTAAACGTTACGGCTTTGAGGTGGTCAACTTCAACAGCCGTGAGGAGCTGAAACCGTACGGCCGGAAAGTGTTCGAGATCCTCAATGATGCTTTTGAGGAGCTGCCTTATGTCACCCGTTTCGACGAAAAGATGATGGACTACTATGTGGAAAAATATTTCAATGTCCTCAATCCCCGTTATGTGAAGGTGGTAAAGGACGGGGATAAGATGATCGGCTTTGTGGTGGGGATGCCCAGTCTTTCCGAGGCAATGCAAAAAGCGGGCGGCAAGCTCTTTCCTTTCGGGTGGTATCATCTCATGAAAGCCCTCAAACATCCCACCGTGATCGACACCCTCCTTACCGGTGTGTTGCACGATTACCATGCCAAAGGGGTGGCGGTCATCCTCTATTCCGAGCTGCAGGACGAGATGCTCCGGAACGGCCTCAATACCATTGAGACCACCGGCATTTTCGAGGACAATCACAATGCCATTGCCAACTGGAAGAACTATGAGCACATCCAGCACAAGCGGCGGAGGTGTTATGTGAAAGCGTTGTAGCTTTTTACCGGAGGATCTTGCCAAAGAATCACCATAAAACCAACGATATGATCATGAACAGACGTCTTTTGCCCCTTCTCCTGTGGGTTGCCGGGCTGGCCTTCTCTTCCGGTTTGCGGGCTCAGCAGTTGGATATGGAGAAGGTGAAGAGCCTGCGTTTCCGCAACATTGGTCCCGCAGGCATGAGCGGTCGGGTTACGGCTGTGGATGTGAACCTGAAAGACCGCAACATCATCTTCGTCGGCACGGCCTCGGGCGGGCTGTGGCGTTCGAAGGACGGCGGCACCACCTGGCAGCCTGTCTTCGACAAGGAGCGGGTGCAGTCGATCGGCGCCGTGGCCATTGACCAACGCAACCCCGACATCATCTGGGTGGGGACCGGCGAAGGCAATCCCCGTAACTCGATGAACATGGGCGGAGGCATCTACCGCTCGCTCGACGGTGGGGACACCTGGACCTTGATGGGGCTGGAGAAAACGCATGCGATCCATCGCATCATCGTCAGCCCTGAGAGCAGCGATATTGTCTATGTCGGGGCCATCGGCTCGCCCTGGGGGCCACATCCCGAACGGGGGGTGTATCGTACCACCGACGGGGGCAAGAGCTGGAAGAAGATCCTGTTTGTCAACGAACAGACCGGCGTGGCAGATATGGTGATGGATCCCTATAATCCGAAGAAACTGTTCGTGGCGATGTGGGAGCACCGCCGCTGGCCGTGGTTCTTCCGCTCCGGCGGCCCCGGCTCGGGTCTCTACGTCACCCGCGATGGAGGGGATACCTGGCAAAAACTGGGTCCCGACGACGGGCTTCCCGAAGGTGAACTGGGACGCATCGGCCTGGCCATTGCCCGCAACCGGCCCGACGTGGTGTATGCCTTCATCGAATCGAAGAAGAACGGTCTCTACCGCTCCGACGACGGCGGAAAACACTGGCAACTGCGCGGCACCCAAGGCATCGGCGACCGGCCCTTTTATTATGCCGACATCTATGTCGACCCTTCCAACGAGAACCGTGTCTATACTCTCTTCTCGCGGGTCAATGTGAGTGAGGACGGGGGAAAGACATTCACCCAACTGATCGGATGGAAGATCCATCCCGACCATCATGCCTGGTGGATCGATCCCGACGATCCCGATTATCTCATCGACGGCAACGACGGCGGCATGGCCATTTCGTACGACCGTGGCAAGAGCTGGCGTTTTGTCGAGAACCTTCCCGTGGGGCAGTTCTACCATATCCGTGTCGACGATGCGATGCCCTATCATGTATATGGCGGTTTGCAGGACAACGGTTCGTGGCGGGGTCCTGCTTATGTGTGGGCCGATGACGGGATCCTCAATACCTACTGGGAGAACTTATACGGGGGGGACGGCTTCGACGTCCTGCCCGATCCTTCCGATCCCCGTTATTGCTATGCCATGAGCCAGCAGGGGTATGTGGGACGTGTCGACCTGCTCACCGGTTATACCCGCCGCATCCGGCCCGTGCATCCCGAAGGGAAGCCTTTGCGTTTCAACTGGAATGCGGCCATCGCCGCCGACCCGTTCGATCCCAACACCATCTACTTCGGCAGCCAGTATCTTTTCAAGAGTACCGATCATGGCAACACCTGGCAGATCATCTCTCCCGATCTCACCACCCACGACACCAGCAAGCTCAAGCAGCTACAGAGCGGGGGGTTGACGTACGATGTGACGGGGGCGGAGAATTACGAGAGCATCATCGCCATTGCACCCAGTCCCCTGGAGCAGGGGGTGATATGGGTCGGCACCGACGACGGCAACCTGCAGCTCACGCGCGACGGGGGGAAGACCTGGACCAACCTGGCCGGCCGTCTCAAGGGTGTTCCCGCCGGCAGCTGGATCCCCCAGATCACCGCTTCCACCTACCACCCCGGCGAAGCCTTCGTGGTGGTGAACAATTACCGCCGTAACGACTTTACGCCTTACCTCTACCATACGACCAACTATGGAAAGACCTGGGAACGTCTTGTCGATGAGGAGGATGTGAGTAACTACGTGTTGTCGTTCGTGCAGGATCCTGTGGAGCCGAAGCTGATGTTCCTGGGCACGGAGAACGGCCTGTATGTGAGTCTTGACGGAGGGGCAAGCTGGACCCACTGGACGGAAAACTATCCTGCCGGTGTCTCGACGATGGACATGGCCATTCAGCGGCGGGAGGGCGACCTGGTCGTCGGCACCTTCGGGCGGGCTGTATGGATCCTCGACGACCTGCGGCCCCTGCGTGAGCTGGCGGCCCAGGGTGCCGGACTCCTCGACAAGCCTTTGCATGTCTTCGAGCCGCCCGTGGCCTGGGAGGTGAGCCTGCGCAATGCTCCCGGATACTTCAGCAGCGGCGATACTTATTTCCACGGAGCCAACCGCTATCCCGGTGCCATGATCACCTACTCCGTGAAAAAGGGAAATGCCGAGAAGGAGATAAAAAAAGGACAGGGCCGCAAAGTGAAAGTGTTCATTCTTAATGAAGAAGGAGATACCGTCAGGATCCTCACCGATACCCCACGGACAGGCATGAACAGAATGTACTGGTATCTCGACCGCAAGGGCTACCGTTTTCCCGGCAGTCCCCGGCGCTCACCCCGCATGGGTCAGCGTGGCGGCGGGGGATATGTGTTGCCGGGGACGTACAAGCTGGTGTTCACTTATGGCAAGGCAAAAGATTCTACCTTCCTGACCGTCAAGACCGATCCCAGGCTGAAGATCGACCCGGAGGTGATCCGGGCCAACCGTGCCCTCATCGAACCGGTGATGAAAAAGGTGGAAAAACTGGCCGTGGCGGTCGACCGTGTGAAAGCCTGCCAGGAGATCATGAAAGAGGTGAAAAAGATGAGGGTGGATACTTCCGATACGGCAGCTGTGAAGGCTTTCCGTGAGGCAGGC
>JAMOUS010000008.1 GCA_027067975.1 Bacteroidales bacterium
CGATTCCAAATGTGTGGGGATCACGTTGGGGAAAGACCGGAAGAGCGGACAGAACGTCTGGTCGAAGAACCCTTGCAGGGACGGGGCAACCCACTATAACGAGGTGATCTTCCGAGCCCTGCGGGACGGTTGGTCGAAAGAAAAGATCGGCTCCCACATCGTCCGGCGGAACACCGTCTACCACTGTGAGCAGGCGGGGATCGTGGGCAGCCTGGGTGCGGTCTTCAGCGTCATCGAAGAGAACCATATCCATGACATCTGGGTGAAACGCCTCTTCACGGGAGCGGAGATCGCCGGCATCAAAATACATGCTCCGGTGGATATGATGATCCGTCACAACCATCTCTGTCGTGTCGGCCGGGGGATCTGGCTCGACTGGATGGCGCAGGGAGTGCGGGTGTCAGCCAACCTGTGTTACGACAATCTTCTCTGTGATCTTTTCGTCGAAGTGAGCCACGGACCTTTCCTGGTCGATAACAACCTTTTCCTTTCGGAGGAATCGATCCGCAACTGGAGCGAGGGAGGGGCGTTTGCGCATAACCTCGTCGCCGGCAGGATCACCGCCCTCGAAGTACGTGGACGGTTCACACCTTATCTTTTTCCCCATTCGACGCGGGTGAAAGGATTGCGGAACATCTGGTCGGGGAAGAACCGTTTCTATAACAATCTTTTCCTGGCCCCCGTGGGAAAAAAGAGCGGCTACGGGCTTGCCGTGTATAATCACCTCTACGATGGACTGTCTGCTTCGGGCAATGTGCACTTGGGCGCTTCCCGTCCCGCTCGGCTGGAGGCTGGCGTGGTGCGGGACAGTTCCTTCGCGGCGGAGGTGCACCTTGAAACGGAGAACGGAAAGATACGGGTTGTCTTCAACCTGCCTCCTTCCGTGGAGGCGATGAAACGGGAAGAGGTGACCTCCGCCCTGCTGGGGGTTGCAGAGGTGCCGGAAATGCCTTTTGTTACGCCGGAGGGAAAACCGCTGAAGATCGACAGGGATTATGCCGGCAGGGAAAGAAAAACATCCGGTCCCTCTCCCGGTCCGTTCAGCCCATTAAGGGTCGGGCGGAATATCTTCGTTGTTATGGATAAAAAAGAATAGACCCCATGAAAAAATTTTCTTTCTCTGTTTTCCCTTTGTTGTTCCTGCTGACCCTCCCTCTCTGGCGCTGTGGGAGGGAGGTTTCCAAGGCAGACGACCGGGCCCTGCCCATCGTGATGGATATGGTTTTTCCCAATCCGGGAGAAGAACCTCCTATTACCAAATACACCGATCCGGCCTTCTTGAAGAAGATCGGGTATAACGGGATGGTGCCGGCATGGCATATCCAGTGCGGGATCACGTACGATTCGTTCCGGAAAGAGATCATTCCCGAAGGTTCGGTGGAAAGGCGCTGGATCCTGCACAAGCAACGATGGATCCGTGACCGCCTGGAGGAGGCCGAGCAGGCCGGCATGCCGGTGTATGCTTTTATGGATGTACTGGTATTACCGGAGATCATCCTCACGAAATTTCATGATCAGATCGTCCGGGATGAAGATGCAGGGGGAAGTGCCATCGGGGGACGGCTGCGGCCCGATATCAATAAACCCTTGACAGAACAACTGTTGCGTATTCAAATCAATGAGATCTTTTCCACTTTTTCCGAACTGGACGGGCTGGTGATACGGTTTGGGGAGACCTATCTCTTCGATACTCCGTACCATGCCGGCGGGAGTCCGGTAGGGGGGGATGAGGAAGAACGCATCAAGGGACATGTCAAACTGATCAACCTGCTGCGCGAAGAGGTGTGTGTGAAAAGGGATAAAAAACTTTTTTACCGGACCTGGGATTTTGGATTCTTCCATACCCGTCCCGATATCTATCGCAAGATCACCGACCAGGTGGAGCCCCATCCCGCTCTTTTTTTCTCGATCAAATACCCCAGAGGGGATTTCCAGCGTTTACTCCCTTTCAATCCCACACTGGGCATCGGAAAGCATCGTTTTGTGGTGGAATATCAGTGCCAGCCGGAATATTATGGCAAGGGAGCCCATCCCTATTATGTCTTTGACGGGGTCCTCAATGGTTTTGAGGAATACAGTCAAATCATGCGGCCGGGGGAGAAGCAGGGACTGTCAGATCTGACGGGGGATCCCCGTTTTGCGGGGATCTGGACCTGGTCGCGCGGAGGAGGATGGCGCGGACCCTATATCACCAACGAAATGTGGTGCGATCTCAATGCCAGGGCTGCGCTTACCTGGGCCCATGACACCACCCTTTCGGCCGACAGGGTGGTCGATACCGTGGCCCGCATCCTGGGAGTCAACGAAGAAAGCCTCGACGCTTTCCGTAACCTGGTGCGCCTCTCCTCTAAAGGAGTGGTCCGCGGCCATGCCAGTCTCATCGATATCCCCCGCGCCCACTTCAATGTTTGGTGGATACGCGACCAGTACATGTCGGATATGCATATGCTCAATACCTTTTTTGATTACCTCATACGCGAGAATAAGGTGGAGATGGCGATCCGTGAAAAACAGGAGGCGGTCGGGATCTGGCGGAAAATGGAGGAACTGGCGCAAAAGATCCGTATGGATGATCCGGAGAATGAAGAGTATCTTCGTGTTTCGGTTACTTATGGCAGGATCAAATATGAGATCATTGCCAATGGTTTTACAGCCGTGCTGCTGGGTTACCGCGGGGACAAAACCGGTCACTACGAGAAAAAGCGCATTCGCCAGGCCATCGCCCGGTATGATGAACTGTGGAAAGAATGGCGAAAACTCCGTAAAGAACATCCTTCCTGTGCCACCCTCTATGAGCCCAATGCCTTCCATATCGATCAGCACGGGGTGACCGGAGACCCGGAACATGGTTTGGAGAAAAGGATCTCGAAGTATCGGGGGATGTGAAAGGCAAAGGGGGAGCGATAAAGCGATAAAGCGATGATGCAACTTATCAGGCATTGTCAACCTGGAACCTGAAACTCCCCCAGGGAGCATGCTCTGGAAAAGAAAAATGGGGGAGGGGAGGATAGAAGGAAAGTGATATGAATCGTCATATTAAAACGGTAAAAAGAATGAAAGGTATGAAATGCAAAAAATGGGGGGGATATCTTTTCCTGTTGGTATTTGCAGGCTTGTGGGGCATCACTTCTTGCAGGGACCGGAAAGAGGGCTCCATTTCCGGCAGGCAGGAGAAGCCCAACATTGTCTTCATTTTTGCGGACGATCTCAATTATGATATGATCCATGCGTTGGGGAACCGTGTGATCATTACGCCGCATCTCGATCGTCTGGTAGAGGAGGGGGTGACCTTCACCCACGCATACAATATGGGGGCCTGGACCCCGGCGGTGTGTGTTTCGAGCCGGGGCATGTTGAACACAGGACGTTCGTTGTGGGAGGCGCACCGTCAGGTGCCGCACCTGAAAGAACTGACTGCCCGGGGGGAGCTGTGGGCGAAGATGCTCGAAAAAGCCGGTTACGAAACCTATATGACAGGGAAATGGCATGTGCGGGTGTCTCCCCAGGAGGTCTTCGACCATGTCGTGCATGAGCGGCCCGGCATGCCCAATCAGACTCCGCAAGGCTACGACCGTCCCAAGGGGCCTAACGACACTCTCTGGCGTCCCTGGGATACCACCTTCGGCGGATACTGGAAAGGCGGAAAACACTGGAGCGAGGTGCTGGCCGATGATGCCGTGGCATTCCTCCAGGAAGCAGCAAAGAAAGAGAAGCCTTTCTTCATGTATCTGGCATTCAATGCCTCTCACGATCCGCGGCAGTCGCCGCGCCGGTATGTTGAAATGTACGATGTCGATAGCATCCCGCTGCCGGAAAGTTTCCTCCCGGAATATCCGTATGGCGAACAGATCGGAAGCGGCCGGAAACTGCGGGACGAACGATTGATGCCTTTTCCGCGTACCCCCTATGCGGTGAAGGTCAACCGTCTCGAATACAATGCCATCACCTCCCACATGGACGACCAGATCGGAAGGATCCTCGATGCTCTTGAAAAGACGGGGAAAATGAAAAACACATACATTTTCTTTACTGCCGATCATGGTTTGTCGGTGGGAGCTCACGGGTTGGCCGGCAAACAGAACCTTTTCGATATCAGCATCCGGGTGCCGTTCATGGTCGTCGGTCCCGGTATCCCCGCCCACAAAAGGATCGATGCCGATATCTATCTGCAGGATGTGATGGCGACCACCCTCGAGTTGGCCGGTGTGGATCACCCCGATTCCCTCTATTTCCATAGTGTGATGCCGCTGATACGCGGAGAACGGGAGAAAAGCTTCTATCCGGCGATCTATGGCGCTTATCTCAATTACCAGCGGATGATACGGAAAGATGGTTTCAAGCTGATTGTCTATCCCCGCGTGCCGGTGGTGTTGTTGTACGACCTGAAGCATGATCCGGAGGAGATGCACGACCTGGCACAGCTGCCGGAATACCGCGATAAGGTGAAGGAACTGTTTGGAGAGTTGCTGCAACTGCAAAAAGAACTGCAGGATACGCTCGATCTCTCCAGCCGCTTCCCGGACCTGGTTTCTCAGTGAGATCTTTCTTTCAAATCCTTAAATTTGCATGCATGCTAACCCCCAAAAAAGTAGAAAAATGAAAAAGATCTTTTTTCCATTGGTTTTGGTGATGACCTTACTTGCTTTTCCTGCTTGTCAGTCCAGGAAAGGAGGAGAAAACAAAAGTGCAGCGGTTGCCGACACGCTGGACAAAATGCAATGGTGGCGCGATGCCAAGTTCGGGATGTTCATCCATTGGGGCGTATATTCCGTTCCTGCGGGTGTCTATAAAGGCCACAAGATAAAAGGTATCGGCGAGTGGATCATGAACCGTGCCAAGATCCCCGTGGCGGAGTACAAGGAATATGCAAAATCGTTCAACCCGGTGAAATATGATCCCGATGCATGGGTGGCCCTGGCCAAGGAGGCGGGGATGAAATATATCGTGATCACCTCGAAACATCATGACGGCTTCGGAATGTTCGATTCGAAGGTGACCGACTGGGATATGGTGGATGCCACGCCTTACGGCAAGGACGTGATCGACATGCTGGTGAAGGCGGCCCGGAAACAGGATATGCACATCGGACTTTACTATTCGCAGGCGCAGGACTGGTGCCATCCCGGGGGGGCGGCCTATCGGGTGCCGGCGACAGCCGGATGGCCCAACCCCGATTCGACCCGTATCGACAAATACACCGCCGAGCATGACGGTCACTGGGATCCCGCCCAGTTAGGCGATTTCGACGAGTATCTCGATAAGATCGCCATCCCGCAGGTGAAAGAGATCCTTTCGCAGTATCACCCCGAGATTCTATGGTGGGATACGCCTAAGAATATGACCCGCGAACGGGCCGAACGTTTCCTGCCTCTTCTGAAAGTCTATCCGCGTCTTATCACCAACAACCGGCTGGGGGGCGGGATCCCCGGCGACTTGGAGACTCCCGAGCAATATATCCCCGCCACGGGGTATCCCGGACGGAACTGGGAAGTGTGTATGACCATGAACGATACCTGGGGCTACAAGTCTTGGGATCATAACTGGAAATCGGCCAAGGATCTGTTGCTAAAGCTCTCGGAGATCGTCTCGAAAGGGGGGAACTTCCTGCTGAATGTGGGACCTACCGCGGAAGGTGTGATCCCCCAGCCGAGCGTCGAGCGGCTGAAATACATCGGAGCCTGGATGAAGAAGAACGGCGAGGCGATCTATGGCACCCAGGCAAGTCCCTTCCCGTGGCTCCCCTGGGGACGTGCGACCCGCAAGCCGGGAAAGGTGTATCTGCATGTCTATGACTGGCCTGCCGACGGCGTGTTGAAGGTGCCGATGGACAATAAGGTGAAAAAGGCCTGGCTCCTGGCAGAGCCGGAGAAAAAGGTAAAAGCGGCGACCCGTGACGGTCACGTGGAGGTTTCCCTGCCTGCCGAAGCGCCCGATACGGTGATCTCGGTGGTGGTGCTCGAGATCGAAGGGGAACCCAACGTGAAACCGATCCCCACCGCCGGAAAAGAGGGGAAAGCCTCCTCGGCCGAAGAAAAACATCCTGTGTCTAATCTTTTTGATGGTGATCCGAAAAACCGGTGGATGCCTGAGAAAGGGGTCCATGAAGCCTGGGTGGAGGTCGACCTGGGCGAGCCGGTCAAGGTCGGTCATATGGCGCTGGTGGAACCGTGGCATCCCTGGGACCATCATGGACAGCACTTCGTGTTGCAGGTCAAGGAAGGGGAGAACTGGCGTACCGTGATCGAAGGGGATACTCCCGGCACGGGCTATAATGTGGCTTTCGATCCGGTGACAGGACAGTACTTCCGGCTGATCATGACAGGCCATGGAGAAGGAAGGCCCGTCTTGAACGAGTGGGTCCTGCACCGTGCCATTTGACACTTTCTTCGGTATTTTCCGCCGACTGGGATGGGGGATGCTGGTGGCCGGGATGGTGGCCTGCGGGTCGCATCCCCAAGGGATCCTCCTGTCCAGTCCCGATGGCCGCCTGCAGATCACTTTGCAGGTGAACGGTCCGGGAAGGCTTCATTATGCGGTCGACAGGGCGGGGGAGGAGGTGATCCTCCCCTCGCCGTTGGGGATGCTCCTGGGTACGGGAGATACATTGGGAGGTCATGTATTGTGTCTCGAGGCATCCCCCGCCTCTCTCCGGGATACCACGTGGCATCCTGTGTGGGGGGAACGCGCGAGCTATCGCGATCGTTACCGGGTCATGATAGTGGATGTCGAGGAGCGGAGCGGCTGCCGCTGGCAGCTGGAACTGCGGGCTTATGATGAAGGAGTGGCTTTTCGCTACCTTCTTCCGCAGGCCGTGGCGGGCGGCGACAGCGTGTACATCCTCCGGGAGCGTACCGGCTTCGTCTTTCCCCGTGGCTCACAGGCCTGGGTGACATACAGCGCCCAGGGGATCTACCGTCGTATGGATGTCGACTCGATCCGCCGGCCGGCCGAGCGGCCGCTGGTGGTCGAAGAGCCTGCGGGCACATACGTGGCGGTGGGAGAGGCGGCATTGGTCGACTATGCCCGCATGCGCCTGTCGAAAGGGGAGGAGCCGGGCGGGGTGGTCGCTCACCTCGCCGGGCCCGTGGCCCTGCATGTGCCGGCGCATAGCCCCTGGCGCTACATCATGGTGGCCAGCAGCCCCGGCCGGCTGGTGGAGAACAATTACCTTCTGCTTAACCTCAACGAACCCTGTGCCCTCGATGACGTCTCCTGGATAGGGCCGGGGAAGGTGATCCGCGAGATCACCCTCACCACCCGCGGTGGCAAGGCCTGTGTCGACTTCGCCGCCCGCCACGGCCTGCAGTTCGTGGAGTTCGATGCAGGGTGGTATGGCCATGAATATGACGATGCCTCCGATGCCACGACGGTGACCGTCGACCCGCGCCGTTCCCCCGGCCCGCTCGATCTGAAAGAGGTGATCCGTTATGCCCGGGAGAAGAACATCGGGATCATCCTGTATGTGAACCGCCGGGCTCTGGAACGGCAACTGGACACCCTACTGCCGTTGTATGCTTCATGGGGCGTGAGTGGGGTGAAATATGGTTTCGTGCAGGTAGGTCCCCAGCGCTGGACAGCCTGGCTCCACACGGCAATACGCAAAGCCGCGGCCCATCACCTGATGGTCGACGTCCACGACGAGTACCGTCCCACGGGATACCAGCGTACATGGCCCAATTTCATGACGTGCGAGGGAATACGGGGGGATGAGGCCGCCCCCGATAACCATCATACCCTCATCACCATGTTCACACGTGCCATTGCCGGACCGGCCGACAATACCGTCTGTTATTTCTCCGACCGTGTCGTCACGGAGATGCATTCCTCCCATGCCACCCAACTGGCCAAGGCCGTATGTATCTTCAGCCCGTGGCAGTTCCTCTTCTGGTATGACCGCCCTGCCGCCTCCCGGAAGGGGCCGGCTGCACCGGAGCTGCCCGGGAACCGTGTGATCAGCGAGGTGCCGGAACTGGAGTTCTTCAAAGAAGTCCCTACCGTGTGGGACGAAACACGTGTGATCGAAGGGAAGATCGGGGAATACGGTACGGTGGCCCGCCGCGCCGGCGACGACTGGTATGTCGGCGCCATCAACGGAAGGGAATCACATCAACTCGTATTGCCCCTCTCTTTCCTGGAGGCAGGGAAGCAGTACATGGCACAGATCTACCGAGATGATCCCCTGGTGGAGACACGTACCCACGTGCGCGTGGAGGAAAGGCAGGTCACGTCCGCCGACACGCTGCGCTTTGAGCTGGCTCCCAATACCGGTATGGCGATGCGGTTGGCCGGCTCCCGCTGAGTTGTCCCTGCCGGCTCACACGCGCAGGAAGATCTTGTTTTTGTACAGGTAAAGCAGGATCAGCCATTCGAGGGCGACAACGCCGGCCATGATGAGGGCAGGGCCATAGGCGCCCATAAGCTGTGCCAGCGATCCGAGAAAGAACTCCGAGGTGGGGGTCCAGTGTACCATCCGGTGGAGCATGTAGATGGTGATCGAGTTCATCCCGATCACGCGAAAGAAAAAACTCCACTTTTCCCATTTGAGCACATCGATGATATAGTAGAAGAGTGCCAGCAGCAGGAAGCTGAGCCCGGCCGTGAGCATGTCGAAGGGGACGGTCCAGTTCTTTTTGATAATCGGGTAGTAGCCGTGTAATAGCAGGGCCGCGACGACGAAGATGCCGCCGGCAAGGGTGAGCAGGAGAGTCTTGCGGGTGTCGGCCTCTTTCCCGTCGCGCAGGATGCCGCCGGCGAAAGCCCCCAGCAGCGTGACCGTTGTGGCCGAAACAATGCAGAGCAGCCCCTCGGGATCATACGTGCCGCCATATAGATGCCCCGGCAAAAAATGCTGGTCGATCCAGGCATTGATGCTGCCTTCCGGTGTGAGGACCCCGGCCCCGTACCCCGGAACCGGCACCAGCAACTGCATCCCCGCAATGAAAACCCAAATGCCGAACAACCACAAGATGCGTGCACGCCACGTGTGCGTATACAAGACGATCAGCGAGGCAAAGAACCAGGCCAGACCGATCTGTCCCAGCACACTGGCAATACGCGGGTCATGAAACCCATTCTGGAGGAAACCGTTATAGAGGATGCCAAAGATGACCAAAAGTCCCATCCGGCGGAAAAGTTTCCGGAAAAGCGTGCCCGAAGGGATCCCTTTTTCTTTCTTCGCCAGGATGGAATAGGGGATCGCAACCCCCGAAATGAACATGAAAAGCGGGAAGATCAGATCGTAAAAATGGAACCCCTCCCAATGTACATGGTGAAACTGTTGGGTTAGCGTGATGAATCTTTCCGAACCGGAGGCCTGGGCCAGCCGGATGAAAAAGGCCGACCCTCCCATGATCCAGAACATGTCGAATCCCCGGAGGGCATCCAGTGAAACAAGACGGTGAAAAACCTTTTCCCGAGTCATAATGTGATTACGGTTTGTGAAGTTTGACACTAAGATATGAGCAATTTGTTTTCATTCCACAGGAAGACAATCTCCGAAAATCATGTTTTTCCGTACTGCGGGGACCTCCAGCTCATGGAAGAAATCTTCCAGGTAATGGAGCATCTCCTTTTTGACCTTCTCTGAGAGATATGGAAAATCGCGGATGATCGTTTCCATCTCTTTTCTTTTGTCGAGGAAAAGACAGACGGCCCTTTCGTTAACCGAGTCGGGGAGGCAGGGACCGCGGTAAAGCCGGTCGCGCACACTCTCCAGTCCGGTGTTCTCGGCGGGGACGGCATAGGGTGCATCGATGAGGCCCGAATAGTCGAAATCATAGGGGATTGTGAGTGCCGGTAGGCGATGTATGTCTAAGGGTTTGATCACCTTGATATTGTGTTGGCCGGCGAGCGACCAGTCCGTGTTGCCGATCATATATTCGAAAAGGGCCACCCGGGCGATACAAAAAGGTTCGATGTCGCCGGACTTTATGGCACCGCTTGCCACCTTGACGGCATTGAGCCGCCTTACCAGCGACTTGAGGGGTTCGATCAAGAACCCGTATTTCGTATAGACCTGGTTCTTTTTGCGTGAGGTGTCCACATAGGTCATCTGGACAAGCCGGACCCGAAAGCTTTCATCGGTGAGTACATTGTACATCTTATAGATAAGATACTCTTTTAACAAAAGGTTTTCATACAACCGAGGTTCCTTGCATTGTGTGACGAACTTCATCGCGCCGGCACGATCCAGGTATTCGTTGTCAAAATCGGCTTTTTTGATGTTGAGCTTGAATGGCGGGTATGAGCAATAGTTCCTTCTGAACTCTCCCCGGGCTTTGATCTTTACCGGTTTTTCGACCCAGCTGCTGTCTTCCAGTTGGATGCGGAGCAAGGCTTTCTGGTATTCGGGGCGATGGCGGTTGCGTCGGTAGAGCTTGCCGTCGTAGATCAGCGACAAGCGTATCAGCCTATCCTTTCCGAACAGGTCCCACTCTTTTTCCGGGGTTACGACGATCACGCCGCTGCTGTCGCGGACCTCTTGCGCCTCGAGAAACAGCGGCAGGGCCAGCAAGAGCAGGGCCATCCTGATACTTCCGTGGGAAGATCTGTTTGTGGGACGTGCCATAGGGTCTCAGAAAAGAAGTTTGACCAGAAAAAGGAGGATCCCCAGGATCAATCCTGCCAGGAAAAGCATGTAGGAGATGTTGAGAAAGCGAGACTTCCGGGATATGACGCGGCTCAGAAAATAGAGATCCACACTCAGGTTCTCATAGATCCGTTCGTTGGAAGCGAGCATCTCCTCCATATACCTGAGATAATCTTTGATCGGGATCTTCTTGTGGTGGGAGAGGGAAAACTGCAAAGGGCTTTGCAGGATCAGGAACTTTTTCAGATGCAGGTCGGTGCGAGTGGAGAGGATGGCAAAGCTGATGGCCGCCAGTGAGAAGATTAGGAAAATGACAAAAGGGATACGGTCGGAAAGATGAAGGGTACGATCCCCGTTCCAGAAATAGAGCGATCCGGAAAGGAACCCCAACACCCCGGTGATCAGCAAGGTGTTGATGCTGATGATCAGGTTGGCTTTGCTGTCCATGATGCCGATCAGAGCGATCTGTCCGCGGATGGTTACTCGGAACAAGGTCTCTTTCCCACTTCCCTTGGCAAATTTCTTCGGCAGGGAAACTTCGATATCATTGTTGTTCATGGCGATGTGCTTGAACCGGATAAGATGGTGATGCGATAAAGATAGCAATCATTCCTTTGTCTTGAGATACTTAAACGGAATAAAATGCCTCCTTCTTTCCCGAGGAAATGGACTGGTCATACTTTCCCAAAATGATTGTTGCATGATCGGCGGATTGTGTAAAAGACAGTGTAGTAGGTAGTTATGTATAAGTTAATTTAGAATCGTTTTAAATTAAAGGAAAGAGGGTTATTTAAACGATTTAGATTTTGGAAATAATTCATTCTTCAGGTAATATTGTATTTGAAAATAGGGGGAGTGGCTTTATTGTGGGAGTAGAAAGAGGAAGGAAGGTTCTTTGAGTTTCATTCATCCATATATCTCAATCGTTTAAAGAAGAATTTAAACGATTAAATTGATCTCTAACCTAATTAACCTAAACCTTTAACAGATGAAGCGGAATCTTTTTGTGACCCTACTGCTTTTTATGGCAGTGATGGCCGGTGTCTTCGCCCAGGAGCGAGTGATCACCGGTACTGTTACCTCGGCGAAGGATGGTTCGCCCATCCCGGGAGTGACCGTCCTTGTGAAGGGGACGAACGTTGGCGCCATCACGGATGCCAACGGGAAATATTCGATCAAGGTGCCTGCCGGTGCGAAGGTGCTTCATTTCTCTTTCGTAGGAATGGAGACCAAAGAAGTGCCGATCGGCAATTCCAATGTCATTAATGTTCAACTGTCGGAGACCTCCCAGCAAGTGGGTGAAGTGGTCGTCACCGCCCTGGGGATCAAACGGCAGGAAAAGGCATTGGGATATGCCGTGAGCACCATCAAGGCGGACGACATCGTCCAGTCGGGTGCCACCAACTTCGGTTCGGCCATGTATGGAAAGGCCGCCGGCGTCCGGATTCAGACAGCGCCCGGTGGACCTACCAGTGCTGTGACCATCAACGTCCGCGGTCTGAACTCGATCAACTTCAGCAGCCAGCCCCTGATCATCGTCGACGGGGTCCCGATCCGGAACGGGGAAGCCAATAACACCAGCTATTGGGGCGACCAGCGTATACGCGGGAACGGCCTGCTCGACATCAACCCTGAAGATATCGCCAGCATTTCGGTGCTGAAAGGGGCTTCGGCATCCGCCCTCTACGGTTCGGAAGCTGCCAACGGTGTGATCGTCATTGAAACCAAAAAAGGACGTCATACCAAAGGGGTGGGTATCGATTTCAATTACCGGTATCTCAACCTTACCCCGGCCTTTACTCCTCCTTTCCAGAACGAGTACGGCCCCGGTTATACCCGTGAGATCAACCAGACCTATTTCGGTGCCGATGAAGATGGCTGGGTTTACGAAGACCTTGACAATGACGGTAACCCCGAGACTCCCCGTCCGATCTATCGGTCGTATGCACAGTTCGGCCCCAAGTTCGATGGCCGTCAGGTGATCGGTTGGGACAACAAAATGCATCCTTATGTGGCCCAGCCCGACAACTGGAAAGAGATGTTCCGCACAGGATTCAACTCCGAGGCCAACATCGCTTTCAGCAAGGCAGGGGATTTCGGAAACTTCCGTTTCTCCTACACCCGCCTGGATTACAAAGGCGTTCAGAGAGGGGGACATACCAATAAAAACACCTTTAACCTGAACACCACTCTGCAGTTGTCCAAGAAACTGACGGTGGACATTACCATGAACTATGTCAACCAGTATGTGCGGAACCGGCCTTACAAGATCGACCGTATCACCAATAACTACGGAGGTTTCTTCAGCCGTTTCGACGATATGCAGTGGTATCTGGACAATTACAAGACTTCCAAGAACTACTATTTCCGTGTAGGCAATCAGCCCAGTGCCACTCCCGAAGAGAACCTGCAATATCGTCTCCGGGCGACGGCCTTGCTCGACTTCTTCTGGAGAACCCTGCGCGACCTCAACGAAGAGTGGACCAACCGTCTCATCAGCAGTGCCACCATGCGCTGGGAGATTACCGATTGGCTTTCTTTCCGTGGCCGCGTGGCTGAAGACTACACCTTTATGCACACCGAGCAGCGGAACCATAACAAATATCCGCTGGCCATCGGCAACTCGGGCGGTTTCAGCATGAAAGACAATAAATGGGGCCGGCTCTATGGCGACGCTCTCTTGTCGTTGAACAAAAAACTGGGTGACGACTTCCATCTGATCGTCAATGCCGGTTTCCAGGGCCGTCACGAATACACCAGCTATATCTCCGCAGGTACGCGCGGCGGACTGAGCTCCGAAAACTGGTTCTCGCTCAACGCTTCGGTGAACACCGGCACGCGGAACGGTTATGGTTCCTACTCCGAACTGTTGCGTTATGCATGGTTGGGTACTGCCAGCCTGAGCTTCCGTGATTATGCCTTTATCGAGTTCACCGGCCGAAACGAATCGTCGTCGACCCTGCCTCCTGGCAGCAACACCTTCTTCTATCCCTCGGTGAACGCCAGCTTCATCTTCTCCGATGCTTTCTCCCTGCCCGACATGATCAACTACGGAAAGTTCCGGATCTCCTACGGGATCGTGGGGAACGCCCCGCCGATGTATGCGGCTAACAACGCTTACAACCAGGGCAATATCAACGGCATCGTTTACAATACCGTATCCAGTAGTTACGGAAACGATAAGATCCGTCCGGAGAAGAAAGGTGAATTTGAAACCGGCTTGGAAATGAAATTCTTCCAGAACCGTCTGGGTTTCGAGTTCACTTATTACAACAACCACATCACCGACCAGATCCTCTGGCTGACCGTGCCGCCCACCGTGGGGGCAGGACGGATGCTCACCAACGTGGGTGAACTCTCCAACCATGGTTACGAATTCAGCATGTATGGCTCGCCTATCATGTCCAAAGACATGGAATGGACCATCCGCGGTAACTTCGCCATCAACCGCAACAAAGTGGTGCGCCTGATGGAAGGTGTTGACCGCCTGACCCACCGGAATATCGACGCAGGGGCTGCCCTGATCGTCTCCGAACCGGGAAAACCGATGGGTGACATCCTGGTCTATCTGCCTAAACGGGACGACCAGGGGAACTATATCGTCAATGATCCCGATGGTCTTTATGAGATCGACTTCAGTGAGATGAAGAAAGTGGGGAACGCCACACCGAAGATCGTCGGTGGGATTGGCTCGTACTTCGACTATAAAGGCATCTTCCTCGATTTTGGTATCGACTACCGTTTCGGCGGTTCGATCGTCTCGCTGCCCAGCCAGTATATGAAAGGGGCCGGCATGTTCGAGGAAACCCTCAAGTACCGTGATAAGGCACACGGAGGGATCTCTTATTACATCGATCCGGCTACCAAAAAGAAGATCGCTACCGATGCCGATCAGGGTCCGAATGGCGAGCGGGTCTTCCATGACGGACTGATCCTTCCCGGCGTGAAGTCGAGTGACGGTTCACAGAACGACATCATCGTCGATGCAGCTACTTACTACATGAACACCTTCACTTGGGGTGCCAACCCGGCTTGGGGGATCCCCTACAGCCGTTATGACGATGCTGTCAGAAAGAACGACTATGTGAAGATGCGCGAAATGTCGCTGGGGTACAACCTGCCCAAGTCGCTCGTCAACAAGCTCAATTTCCAGAGCATCCGCGTGGCGATCACGGGTTTCAACCTCTTCTACATCTATCGTACGTTCAAGGATTTCGATGCTGAGACGACGCTCGGTACCAACTGGGTCAAAGCAGCCGTCGTCGGCGGGTCGACCTCCGCTGAACGCAGCATTGGGTTTACCATCCGGACGAGTTTTTAATCTGACAAAATCGATTGGATCATGAAAAGAATCAGGAAATATTCGATAATGACCATCGTGGCGACCGTTGCGCTGCTGTTCAGCGGTTGTAACGATGACAAGCTGGCCGAGCTGTATCCCAACCCGCAGAAGACCAGCGTGGCCACCGTGGACAACTTTTTCACAGGCGTCCTCAAGAGCGCCAATAATGTGGTGATGCCTTGGTACTGGAGATTCTTCGTTGTCGAACAGCCCACCATGGGACACTACACCCAGGTGATGGGATGGTTCAACGGGAAAGATCAGTATATCCCGCCTGCTGCCGCCATGGAATGGCGCTGGAACCAGTACTACAACGGCGTAATGACCCAGTACAGGGTGATGCAGAAGCTCTATAATGAGCTCAATGAGCGTGACAAATCGGATTACCGGATCTTTATGCTCGCGGCGACCATCTTCTTCTACGATCAGACGGAACAAGTGGTCGATATCTATGGCGACATCCCCTGGTCGGAAGCCGGTAAGGTCCGTGAGAACGGCGATCTCAACGCTTCCCTGCCTCCTTATGACAAGGCTGAGGATATTTACAATGCCATCCTCGACGACTTGAAGAACATTGCCGATATTCTCGACACACTCCAGGTGCCTTCTTTCTATGCTTCGCTGTTTGCCAAGAAGGATTACCTCAACGACGGCGATATCACGTTATGGAAGAAGTATGCCAACTCGTTGCGCCTGCGCATGCTGCTGCGTGTATCGGCTGTGCCCGAGTTCCAGTCGAGGGTCCAGCAGGAGATCACCGAGATCCTTACCCAATCCGCTAAATATCCGGTGATCGAGAACAATGATGAGAACATCATGCTGGATGCCGGAGGTCCTGACCTTTATGCTACCACCAGCAGTAAGCGTGGTGGGATCTGGCAGGCTATGGCCACATGGGGACAGTATGACATTGCTCCCTATGCCATGGTCGACCACATGGTGAAGCATCACGACCCGCGTCTGGAGATCACCTTCGATCCCAATGTGAACGGCGTCTATGTGGGGATGAACCCTCTGGATGATGCTTCTGTCCAGAACCAGCAGGCCAGTGACGGTCTGGTGGCCCGCTATGACACCTCGACCTTCATGCGCAACCACTACTTCCCCGGCTTCGTGATCTCTGCCGCTGAGGTGAGTTTCATCAAAGCCGAGGTGTTGCTGCACGGCGGTCAGGATGCCATGGCCAAAAACGCCCTCCTGACGGGTACGCGCCAGTCGATCGAGTTCTATTACCGCATCAATGCTACGGGCGACTACCGCGATCCGATTCCGATGAATGCCGACAGCGTCGATCAGTACATTGCCGACCTCGGTGCTGCGTGGGATGCTGCCGCCGACGAGGATGCCAAGATCACCCTTATCGCCGAGCAGAAATGGATCAACAGCGGTCTGGGTGGAATGCCGCAGACCTGGGCTGAAGTTCGCCGCCTCGACAAACCGGTGTTCTACTTCATGAAGGATACCCAGAGCGGACAGAACTGGCCGCCCGTACGTTGGCTCTATCCCGAGTCGGAGAAGAAGCTCAACGCCGCGCACTATGAGGCCGTTAAAGACAAAGACGATCTCAATACCCGGATCTTCTGGGATGTCAATCCTCCGGTCTATCCCGAACCATAAAGCACGCCAGCCGGTGAAAAGGGGGATGCTTGTCATCCCCCTTTTCTTTTAACTTATCTTGAAATTCCTGACTGTCATGAGAGTAGGTGTTTTGTTCACAGGGGTTTTCCTCTTGGGGTTCGCAACGGCAGTGTATGCCGATACCATTCCTCTCCCGCGTGACGACTGGAGTGTGGTGGCCGTGAGCAGCGACAATACGACCCATCCCGCCACCCATGCCATCGACAACGATACGGTCACATGGTGGGCCCTTTACAATGCGGCAGGCTATTCTCTACCGGGTGAGATCATCCTCGATCTGGGAGGGGAACACGATGTGACAGGGTTCAGCTATTTACCCAATGCGAAGAGTCCTCTGACCAAGGCGGACAGCTTTGCTGTATGGGTCTCCGACGATCCCGCCCGATGGGGGCAGCCGGCGGTGAGAGGGATCTTCGACTGGCTTGACCCGCAAGAGGTGGATCGTAGGACCATCCTTTTCGGCGCGGTAAGGGGCCGGTTTGTGAAGGTGATGTACCTTACCAATGTGGATCCGCGCAGCGACAATGTCCATACCTGTGACCTCATTCTTTTTGAAAGCAGTGATTCTCCCGCGGTATATAAAAGGAACCAGTACATTTCCCTTCCGCACATCCCGGAGCAATATACCCGCGACGGCTTTGTGGTGTTGCACCCCATTGCCTCTTCCGGGCTGCCGGTGGAGGTGGAGAAGGTCGCGGGTCCGGTGACCATCCGGCACGATACGGTCTTTTTCGACGGTCAGGAAGGAGTGGCTACGATCCGGGCGAA
>JAMOUS010000009.1 GCA_027067975.1 Bacteroidales bacterium
GGGAAGAAAAACGCTGAAAGTGGGCTCAGCGGGGGATCCGCTTCTTCTCTTTGAAAAATGCCCAAATGACATAAGCCATTTCTATGTCGTGGTTCTGGGGACCCACATAGTTTTGCCACAATTGGGAATATTGTTCCCGTATGCTGGGGGCGGCATGTCCACCTCCTGTGATCTTGAAGAATACGACTTCCGTTCCGTTCACCCCGTTGGGATAGGTGTAACAGGTGACGGTGCTTCCGTCGTCGGGGTCGTTATCGGGATAATGTTCGATCTGCGGGATCGTATCGGTTCTGTTTATGTTACACCAGATGTGTATAGAGGTTTCCACAGGCATTACGCTTCCATGGTCGGGGTTAGGAGGGTTTCCGATGGTGCCGCCGTGGTAAGGCAGCATGGGGTCGGCTGTGCCGTTCATGAAGAGGATGGAGAGAGGTTGGGCAGGGAGCGGGCATTCGGAGCTGTCGGGCAGGGAGGCCGAGATGGGGGCTACGGCGGCCAGGCGGCCGGCGACCTCCGTGGCCAGCCGCAAGGTCATGATCCCCCCGTTGGAGATGCCGGTGACAAAGATCCGGCCGGGATCCGCCCCGTAATCATTGATCGCAAGGTCCATAAGGGAGGTGAGGAACTTCACGTCATCGGCCTCCGGGAGGATGGGAGCATTGTTACGGCAATCGTTCCAGTTGGGCCAGCCCGTAGGTCCTTCGAGGGCCTGGGGATAGATCACGAGGAACTTTTCCCGTGCGGCGATCTCCATCCAGAGTTTGTATGGGCTTTTCCTCCCTGTCAGGCCGATCATGGTCTCGATCTTCCCTCCGCCGCCGTGCAGGACAAGTACGAGGGGGAGGGTGTATCCGGGCCCGTGGTCCGGCACATAAAGGGCATACTTCCTGGCCTGGCCGTCGACGGTGATCTGTTTTATCGTCAATCCGCTCTCGACCGCTGTGCTTGTCTTGTGGCAGGCGATCGAGCAGATCCCCACAACGATGAGCCACAAGGGGAAAAAGACATGAAGACCCTTTCTTACAGAGGGAAGGTTTCGTTTATTCACGGGGAGGTTATTTTTCTTTTTTCAGCAACTCTTTTTCTGAGAAGACAATAGCTTCGTAGGTGTACAGTTCGGCATCGCGCCAGCCGTCCCATCCTATGCCCGCCTTGTCGCGGGCGCAGTGTCCCAGGAACTCTTCCTTGGTCCAGTGGGTCTCTTCGGCCACCTGGGGGAGGAAGGTCCCCGACCGGCCGTCCTTGACCATATAGATCCCGTGTTTCCCCAATTCGAACTCATCGATCGAGTGGATCCGTTTGAGGGGAGTGAGCACCGAGATCTCGATATCCAGGTGGTCTACCTCTGCGGGGGTGACGGGCGGGAAGCGGTAGTCTTGGAGGGCAGCGGCGACCGTCATGTCGCGCACCACCAGGTAAAGCGGTTCATCGGGCAGAAAACGGCCGATGCAGCCGCGCAGCTGGCCGTCGGCAGTATGGAGCGTCACGAAGGCTCCGGCAGGACGCAGCAGGTTTTCCGAGAAACCGGTGGTGTCGATGTCCGGCAAACGTCCGTGTTTGATCCTTTCCTCCAGGGTCTTGCGGGCAATGTGCAGGAGTGTGATCTTATCCTCACGCGAGAGGTAATCCCCTTGGTCGTTTCCTTTCTTTTCCTGTTCCTGGGTTACGATCACGGCGCCGTACCCCACCACGCGGTCATGGTCGCCATAGGGGGTGTCGCCCGAGTTCATGTAAAGGACTTTCTGGTAATGGATGCCTTTCTTTTCCTGGGCGATCTCCATCAGGGCCAGTACTCCCGGCCATCCGCACATGGAGGTGAGCAGGTTGGGGTAGCCGCGTGCTTCGTTGTCGCGGATCGCCTCGAGGAGACGTTCCGGTTGGCCGCTGACCACTGCTTCGAGCACGTGTTCGTCGGCGGTTTTCGCATGGGCATAAGTGGGGTAGTGCGACAGGTCGGTGCTGACGACGAAGAGGTTGTTGCCGCCGAAGTAAGGGGCCAGCGCCTTGGCGATCTTGCGGATCACCGTAGGATCTTGTGTGCCGATGATCACCGGCACGATGGTGAAGTCGTTTTTCAGCCAGTATTGCAGGAAAGGCAGTTGTACCTCGAGCGAGTGTTCCCGGCTGTGGGCCGAAGGATCGAACTCGAAGAAACGGTGTTCGCGGATCAGCTTGCGGGCCAGGTCAATGTCCACTTTCACCTCGCCCAGCGGTGTTTCATAGTGGCCTTCGTCGTAGATCGAGGCGCCGGGGAGATGTACATAATGACTGGTGCCAATCAGGAAGATCCGGTCGTATTTCTTCTCCCGAGGCAGCTGGCGGTAGGAGGCTGCTGCCACCGGACCGGAAAAGACGTATCCCGCATGGGGAGAGATGAGTGCCACCACCTCTCCTTTTGTCTTGACCACAGGAGCCTTCTCGAAGAAAAGCCGCAGCATCCCTGTCAATTCGGCAGGATCGGCCGGATAGAAACTCCCGGCCACCGCCGGCTGTCTGTTATGTAAAGTCACTCCGTTCATCTTCGTCCGGTTTTGTGAGTTACACGAAACGATCGCCAGTACTTGGATTGTCAGCCCAAATACCGCTGCCTTCCATCCGTTCATGGTTCCGGTGTTCTCCGTTATTCTATAAAGTTACGAAATATTCTCGTAACCAGGATGATCCATTCCTTCCGGCAACCTGCAAAATCTTTGCCAGACCGTCTCGTTACTTGTCTTCGATGACAGTGACGATGATGTTTCTGCGGCTGCGGGGGCCGTCGAATTCGCAGAAGAAGATGTTCTGCCAGGTGGAAAGTCCCAGTTCCCCTTCGATCAGGGGGATGGTTTCGGAAGGACCAACGAGACCGGCTTTGAGGTGGGCGTCGCCGTTGTTGTCCTGGCGGTCGTGTTCCCAGATACCGGGAGGGATGAGTCTGCGCAGGAGGCTGATCACATCGTTCTGTACGGAGCGGTCCCAGTTTTCCTGGATCATGATGGCGGCCGTGGCCCCCTGGGCATAGACGTTTACCACGCCGTTGCGGATGCCGGAGGCAGCCACCACCTCCTTCACCGGATGGGTGATGTCGATCAGATCATTGTGAGAATGGGTGCTGATTTGTATTATCTGGCGCATTTTTCGTAAATTTAAGAACCTAAACTCAAAATTAACAACTCTCACGGGCTGTTCAAAATTCAGAAAGGGGAGTACGATGGAACACAAGGAGTTTATGATGAAGAGTGTTGACCGGCTTTCGTTGTTCGGTCAATATTGGGCTCCCGGTGGCGAGGTCCACGGTGTGGTGGCCCTGGTGCACGGGCACGGGGAACATTCGTCGCGGTATGCACCCTGGGCGGCCCGTTTTGTGGAGAGAGGTGTGGCCGTTGTGACTTTCGACCTTCGGGGGCATGGCCGTTCGGAAGGGAAAAGAGGACATTCCCCTTCTTATGTCCGTTTGATGGAAGATATTGACATACTCATTCAGCGGGCGCGAGAGTATTTTCCGGAGAAGCCGCTCTTTCTGTACGGTCACAGTATGGGAGGCAACCTGGTGTTGGGATATGCGGTGCGGCGTTGTCTGGCATTGCACGGGGTAGTGGCCACCTCTCCCTGGCTGAGGCTTACGCATGACATGGCGGTTCCTGCGCGGCTGGCGGTGCGTTTGTTGCGCGTGATCGCCCCGTCCCTTCCCATCCATACAAAACTCGATGCAGCCGACATTTCCCGGGATAAGGAGGAGGTGATCAAATATCTCAACGACCCCCTCGTACATGACCTCATCACCCCTGCTCTCTATTTGCAGATCCACGATATGGGTCGGAAACTGATGAAAGGCGGCGAGGTCAATGTGCCGGTGCTCGTTGTCCACGGCACGGCCGATTCCATTACCGATCCTGCCGGCAGCCAGGCCTTCGTGCAGAACGCCAGCGGCGAAGACATCCAACTGAAACTCTTCGAGGGCCTCTATCATGAGACCCATCACGAACCGGACCGGGAAGAGGTGTTCGATTCTATTTATGGTTGGATGGTCGACCGGTTCGAACGACGGAAAAAAGAGAACCTTTGAGGCATGAGCAACGGGAAGACTTTCCTTTTCCGCACCGTCGTGGTGCCCGATCCTTTTCCCCGACGTTTTTCTTATGATACACCGGCTCTTTTCCTGGGATCCTGTTTCACCGCTTCCATCGGGCAATGGTTGGAGAGACTGAAGTTTCCGGTGGAGGTCAATCCCTCCGGAGTTTTGTATAACCCTTTTTCTGTCCTGCAGACTCTGGCAAGGTTGCTGGAAAGCCGTCCCTACGGGCCGGAAGATCTGATCCGGGAAGGGGGGAAATGGTTGAGTTTGATGCATGACACCTCCTTTTCCGGGTCGGACCGTGACAAGGTGCTGCAGATGATCAATGAGTCTTTCCGAAAAGCCGCGGAACAATTGCAAAAACTGGATTTTTTATTCCTTACTTTCGGGACGGCAAGGGTATATCTCCGGGCCGAGGATGGCTCTGTGGTGGCCAATTGCCACAAGCTGCCGGCAGAGCGTTTCCGGAGGAAGTTGCTTTCCCCCGGTGAGATCATGGAGGCTTGGCGTGAACTGCTGTCCCGTCTGTTCCGTCTGCGGCCCCAACTGCAGGTGTTCTTTACCGTGAGTCCCATACGGCACTGGAAAGACGGAGCGGTCGGGAATCAGTTGAGCAAGTCGGTGCTGCATGTGGCCATTCATCAACTGGAGGAGGAAGATGAACGGGTGCATTATTTCCCGGCTTATGAGATCGTCATGGATGAGCTGCGGGATTACCGTTTTTATGCGGCTGATATGTTGCATCTCTCCGAGACGGCGATAAAATATCTCCGGGAGCGATTCAGAGAAACGGCGATCGATCCCTTTGGATGGAAGGTAATGCAGGAAGTGGAGAAATTGCGAAAGGCACTGGAACATCTCCCGCGTCATCCGGACTCGCCTGAACATAAGGCTTTCCGGGAAACTCAAAGGAAGAAGATCCAACGGTTGGAAGAAAAATATCCGTTTCTGGATCTTGCTGAAGAAAGGAAGTTTTTTGAAAAATGATCAAAAGAAAACCCCGGTTTTCCGGGGTTTTCTTTTTGTTGTCCTACCGGAGCGAGGAATTTCCTCTCGGGAGGTAAGATTACCGAATAGAGATCCCGATGCCGGAACTTTTGGAGGCATCCTCTTCGGTGAAGGAGATGGTGTAATGGCCATTGTCTCCGATGAAACCGCCCAACCGGATGTAAAAATCGGTGTCCGTCGTACCGGTGTTGTTCACGTAAAATTGAAGGGTTTGTCCGTCATCACCGTCCAGTCCGCCCAAACGTTCTTCATTCAGGTTGTAGACGTCGAAATGGAGTTCGGTATTATTGGCTTCAGGTGAAACGGTCCAGACGATCTTTTTGTTGACGGGGAGTTTGACCTTGAAGAACTCATAGTCTCCTCCGTTATCGTTGGCCGCATCGACCAGGATGGTGCCATTGATGTTGCCGGTGGGATAGGTGTCGATGATCCGTGCCTGGGCGAAATCATCGTCAGGTTCGTTATCATCATTGGCATTCAGGTTTTGGATCGAGAGCTTGTATGCGCCTTCACCCTGTCCTTCGCGGGCATTGAGTTTCAAGAAGTAAGAGCCGCCTTTGGTGTAAAGGTTGAGGGTGAGGTTGCCACCGTCGGTGCCGGTAAGGCGTTCGAGTTGATCGTTGTTGTCATTGTAGATCGCCAGTTCCGGTTTCAGTGTTTCCGACAGGTTCTCCAGATGGATTTCCACGGCATCCCACACACCGTTGTTGGCGGTGGTGAACCTGAACCAGTCGATGTCGTAACCGCTTACGATGCGACCCTCTTTGTTGAGGGCGGGCAGGGTTCCGAGCTCGTAAGCGGTCTCCTTCTTGTCATTGGGTTCGAAGGCATCGTTGATGGGACTGTCGGTCACCTTTACGGTGTAAGAGCCTTCTCCGCCTTCACAGGTGACCTTGAGGTAATAGGTGCCTCCGTTATTGGTGAACTTGATCTTGAGGTCCCCCCCGGCCGAGCCGGTGAAGCGGTCGATGCGGTTGCCGTTCTGGTCGAGGATCTCCACGGTGAGGACCAACTCGTTGTCCCCATTGGAGATCTCAATGAGCGTAAGATCGAAGTAATTGGAAAAACCGGGGACGAAACTGTAATAATCGACATCGTCCCCTTTGACATAAGCGGAGGTGGAAGTTCCCAGGGTGAGAGTTGTTGCCTCTTCCTTACTGTTGTTGGGTTCGTTTTTGTCAAGGT
Source organism: Bacteroidales bacterium (assembly GCA_027067975.1). Classification (GTDB taxonomy): domain Bacteria; phylum Bacteroidota; class Bacteroidia; order Bacteroidales; family VadinHA17; genus DRPN01. The sequence goes on from JAMOUS010000009.1 coordinate 6,248, forward strand.
TCAATGCCTCGTCGGTCTTGTCGCAGGCCACCAGCCCTGCCAGCACAAAAGCGATGAACAGGAGCCGTTTCATCGCTCCTCTTGCAGAGAAAAACGTCTTAAAATGTTCCATGATAAAAGTTTTTAAGGTTGGATAAATTGATTGAAAGTGGGCTCATTGAAAAAAAATCCTTCTTCCGGAAGTGAGGCCGAACGTTCAGCCATGTTTTTGGCGCGTGATCTTATCCTGATCCTGGGTTTATTTCAGAAGGCCACGTCAGGCCGAAAACGGAAAGAGAAACGAGGAACAACGGTTCGGTGCCTGTGAATGGTCTGCTGAAAAGGACCTCGTGTCAATCAACAATGTTGTTACCCTTCCTTGTTGACAAAGATGATGCCAAAAATGCAAAGGGGGCATGCTATTGAGCATATTCATTAAAAAAGCCCTGTCTGGCAGGGCTTTTTACGAAAGGCAGAAGGAAGAGATTTCAATAGTTTTTGGCCTCGAGTTCGAAGTAGGCCTGGGGATGGAGACAGGCGGGACAAACCTTTGGGGCGGATTTCCCCTCATGGATATAGCCGCAATTGCGGCATTTCCAGATCATCACTCCGTCGCGTTCGAACACCTTTCCTTCTTCGAGGTTCTGGTAAAGGGTTCGGTAGCGTTCCTCGTGGGCTTTTTCCACTTTGGCGATCATGCGAAAGGCGGATGCCACCTCTTTGAACCCTTCCTCTTCGGCAATGTCGGCGAACTCGGGATAGAGTTGGGTCCATTCCTCGTTCTCTCCTTCGGCGGCGGCCTTCAGGTTTTCCATCGTATTGCCGATGACGCCTGCGGGATAGGCGGCGGTGATCTCCACCATTCCCCCTTCGAGGAACTTAAAAAAACGTTTTGCGTGTTCCTTTTCATTGAGGGCGGTTTCGGCAAAGATGGCCGCGATTTGTTCCAGACCTTCCTTCTTGGCCTGCTTGGAGAAGTAATCATATCGCATGCGTGCCTGCGATTCCCCTGCGAAAGCTTTCAGCAGGTTCTGTTCCGTACGGGTTCCTTTTAATGGTTTCATAATGCAATGATTTATGGGTTGGACATTGAGTGTAAATTTCATTTTTCTTCCAGCGGGAAAAAGTCACGCTTTGCCGCCCCGCATACCGGACATTTCCAGTTGTCAGGCAGGGCCTCGAAAGGGGTTCCGGGCGGGATGCCGCTATCGGGATCCCCTTCGGCGGGGTTGTAGATATGTCCGCAGACAGAGCAGCGGTAAAGACTCCCGCCGCCGTCCGGGGGCTCTTCACCCGTATAGGAGGGAGCGTTTCTGGGAGTGGCCCCTTTTTTTACACGGCGGTACCATTCATATGTGAGTGGAGTACCCTCGTCGCGAAGCACTTCTGCGTCCGTCATTTCCCCGACGAAGAGAATGTGGCTCCCCAGATCGATCTGCTGCACGACCCGGCATTCCAGCCAGGCCAGGACATGATCGCGGGGTACGGGCAGCCCCCCCGGCGTGGTCAGATAAGGCAAAGCGGAGAATTTCTCCGTCTCCTTACCGCTCCGGAAGCCAAAAAGGCCGATGACACCGGCAGGAACCTCCTGGGAAAGGATGGCCACGGAAAAAGCTCTTCCTCCGGCGATGAGACCTGCCGAGAAATTGTCTTTATTGCAACTGACCGCCACCTGTGGCGGCTCGGCTGTCACCTGAAAAACAGTGTTGCTGATGTAACCGTTGATCCGCCCCTCATGGGCCGACCCGACCACATACAAGCCGTATGTGATGCGGAACAATGCTTCTTTGTTCATTCTTTTTCCTTTTTTGTACGACCAAACATCTGTACCATGATCCGAGAAATCTCGAAACCTTTGATCGGCTTTTTCCGGAAATATTCCATGAGCATCCGGGTCAGCTCCTCGTCGAAATGGTCCAGGATCACATCTTCTTCCGTGTCCAGCAGATGATGATGTTCTTCCAAAATGCCGTCATACCGCATCTTGCCTTTGTCGGTCAGCACCTTATGGATCAGTCCGGCTTTCTCCAGTGCTTCGAGATTGTTGTACACCGTGGCGGCCGTCAGATTCGGAAAGTCTTTCTTCAACATCCGTAAGATCGTGTCCACGTCCGGATGATGGGACGACAGTACGGCCCGGTAAACCGCAATCCGCTGGATGGTGACCCGAACCCCCTTTTCCCGGAACTTCCTTATGATCTCTTCATTGCTCATGACCTTTCTTTTACTGGTTTAAAAATAATAAAAATTCTAAAAAACAAAAAGATTCAATAATCTTTTTTTGGGGAGGAGGGTGGCACGGACGTTGCAGGGAGGGGTAGGTGAAAGAAATTTATTATTTTGCATCCGGAAAGAGATTTCCGGAAGGAGGGAGAAATGGACAGAGAGAAGATCGATGGCCGGCGTTTCTTTTATTTTTTTTACGCCGGTGCGATGCGGCTTTTGGAGCATCAGGAAGAGATCAACAAGTTGAATGTTTTTCCCGTGCCGGATGCGGACACGGGTACGAACTTGGCATCCACGTTGCGGGCAGTGATGGATGCGATCCATCCTCAGAGGTCGTATAAAGAGACCACCTCACTGATTGCGGAGGCGGCGCTAACGGGAGCGCGTGGGAATTCCGGGATCATCTTTGCGCAGTTTCTCAGCGGGATCGACCAGGAGACCTGCGAATGCCGGGCTGTGACGATCGAGGATTTCGCCGGGTCGGTGGCACGGTCGGTCAAGTATCTTTATGAGGCGATCGCAGAACCGATCGAGGGGACCATGCTGACGGTCATCCGGGAATGGGCCGAATACATTGGACAGTATTACCGGGCACATGATCTGAAGACGTTGCTGATCAACTCCTATGAGGTGGCGAAACGTTCGATGCAGGCCACCTCGCAACGCATCCGGGAGCTCACCTCCACGGCGGTGGTGGATGCCGGCGCCAAAGGCTTCGTAGTCTTTTTGGAGGGGATCATCGACCTACTGCGAAGCAATGATATCCGGCAGCTTGTGCGGATGAAAAAGCCCATTGTGGCGGAAGGGGTCGAGATCGAAGAGATCGATCATCATGGCGAGCTCACCTACCGCTATTGTACGGAGGTGTTGCTGAAAGGGGAAGGGATCGACCGTAAGAAGATCGAAAAACTCCTGGAACAGTATGGGGATTCGGTGGTGGTGGCAGGCAATGCCGCCATGACCCGTTTACACGTGCATACCGATCATCCGGATCGTGTGATCGACCGTCTTCGCACATTTGGTCGGCTGGTATTCCAAAAGGCCGATGACATGGTATTGCAGTATCGCGTGGCCCACGAAAGGAAACATCGCATTGCTCTGGTCACCGATTCCGCCTGTGACCTGCCCGACGATTATCTCGAAGAGCATCAGATCACGATGGTCCCCATTTATCTTTATATGGGTGAGAACCAGTATCTCGACCGGGTGACCATCAAGCCGGAACGTTTTTATGAGCTGATCCGCGAGGAGGGGAATGCGCTTTCGACCTCGCAGCCCAATATCCGTTCGTTTATCAACCTATATTCCCGTCTGGCCTCACATTATGATTCGGTGATCGCGGTGCATCTCTCTTCTGCATTGAGCGGCACCTACCGCACTTCGCGTCAGGCGGCCGAGCGGGTGTCGCGCGAAACGGGTGTCCGGATCACCGTCCTTGATTCCAAAGGATTGTCGGGGATGTTCGGCCTTGTGGTGAAGAAAGTGGCCGAAGCCATCGAAGCGGGACGCACTCATGATGAGGTCCTCGAGGCGTATGAAGAATGGGTGCAGAAGGCGAAAGTGTATGCGGTGGTAGGTTCGATGCGTCAGTTGATGCGCAGCGGGCGTGTGAGTCAGCTGAAGGGTTGGTTGGGACGGCTGTTTCATCTCCGGCCTCTGGTGACCATCGATGAGCAGGGCAAAGCCATCCCCACCGGCATCGCCTTTTCACAGCGAAAAGGGCTGAAACGCATCCTCCAGACCCTTGCCGCCGACAGCCGCTTCCGTCAAAGTCCCGAATATGTGGTGATGCATGCCAACGCTCCCGAGGCTGCCCGACGTCTCGGGAAGGAAGTGGAACGGATCACCGGCAAGAAACCTTCCGGATTTTACAACATCTCACCTGTTTTAGGCCTTCACCTGGGTACAGGAACACTCGGGATTGCCTATATGGAGGCCTGATCTTTTCCGGTATGCGGATTAGGTGGATGATTTCTTACCGGATCAGGATCTTTTTCCGAAGCGTGGCTCGGGAGGTATGGACTTCCAGGAGGTAGAGCCCATTGGGGAGGGAGACAGAGATCCGGCATGAGCGGCCGCCGTTCCCGTTACGCTGGGCATGAAGCAGGGTGCCGGTGAGGGAGTAGATGCGTACCTCTTCCACGGGCGAGCGGGCCGTGACCGAGAAATGGCCGTCGGAAGGGTTGGGGAAGAGTGTAACCCGTTCGGCCGTGATCCCTTCGACGGCGGTCGCCGGTATGACATATACCACCAGAAAGGCCGAATCGCAAAGGGTGGGGCTGGCCGTAAGGCAGACCTTGTAGGCGACCGTGTCGAGACCTTCAAAGTCATCGTCCGGGTTATAGAGGATCCGGTCGCCGTCGATGCCTGCTGTGCCATGGAGGGGGTACTGGATGATGGAAATCTCAACCTCGGCGGGAAGGTCGTCATTGTCCAACACGCTGGCTATCAGTGTCGAGTCTTGTTTGATGGTGTGGTAATCGTTCTTACATTCGGGTTTTTCCACGATGATGATCCCGTGTTTGAAGCGTTCCGTAAATTCCTGGAAATAGATGTTGGCGAGGGTTGCATCGTGGATGATGAGGGTGTTCTCATCGTTGCGGTATTCGGCGGAGGAGCTCCAGTTGTGGCTGCCGGTGAGCAGCAGGGGGTCGGAGTCGGGCCGGCTCTGGTCGACGATGAGGTATTTGTGATGCATGATGCCCGACTCGCCGGTCTTCCGGAAGTTTTCCGCCAGGGCTTCTTCGAGCGTGCGTTTGACGGTGGCCATCGCGGGGTCGGTGTCGTCGTTGACGAGCACCTTGGCGGTGGCGCCGGCATATTTGCGGTCGCGGATGGCGTAGCCCAGTTCATTCCGGGTGATGATCATCGTGGCTGCCTCGAGGTCGGCGTCGGCCGAGTTGATGGAGGAGAGGATATGGGCATTGGTGCCGTCGCTGGGACTGAAATAGCATTCCACCCGGATGCCGTTGGCGAGGTAGATCTCATGAGGGGTGTTGTCCAGTTTGTCGGGGCCGAAACGGCTCCGGGCAGGATCGGGTTGGTCGCCTTCGCTGCCGAACATCTCCTCGAATTCCATCGTGTAGACCTTTGCCAGGCTTTGGTCCTGAATGATGATCACATTGTTGGGATCGACATACATCTGTCCTTCCGTGAAGTTGGTGGCCCCCGTCCAGACGACCGGATCGGCAGGGTTGTCGGAATTGGCGTCGATGATGACGAACTTGTTGTGCATGATGCCGTAGCCTGCCTCGTAATCGCTGGTGGGGCTGGCGATCTTGCCGATGCCGGCATTCAGTTCGTTGATACCGGAATTGTCGGTATTGCTGTCATAGACCACCCGCACCCTTACTCCCCGCTGGTAGGCGGCATTGAGGGCGGCGGAGATGTTGGAGATGCCGGTGTTGTTGAAATTGTATATGGCCACATCGATGGTTTTCTTAGCCCTTTCGATGTAAGCGATGAGAGTGTCGTCGAGAGTTTTGTCAAGCCAAACGGCTTTGGGGCCTGTGGCGACGGAGGTGTCCACGGGACGGTCGAAATAGACCTTGATGTCGCCGGTGGAGGCGGAGCGGGTGATCACGGGGATGATCCGGGATTTGGCCGTGTCGTTGACATCGCTGGCCGAAACGGATACTGCCTGGATATATACCAGATCGGAAGCCTTAAAGCCATAAGGGTTCAGCTCGTGAGAGGTACGGGTGCCGCCGTCGGTGAAAGGGGTTCCTTCCAGGTCGGGCGTGTATCCCCAGCGGACCATGGTGGTGCCTTCGTTGTCGGTGGTCCAGCGAACATAAAAATTGGTTTGGGAGATATTGTAGACCTCAACGGGGGTGACAATGTTGATGGAGCTGCCGGCCTGCAGGTCATCGCCGTCGCGGGGCAGGATCTGGTAGGTCTGGTTGTATTGTGCCAGGGGGCCTATGATCGTGACATTGCCCGAGGGGATGACGGTCCCCACCAGGGGGGAGTTGGAATCGTTAATGCGGATCTGGCCCTCCTCGCCGGAGGCGGTGAAAGTATAGTTGGTCTTTGCCGCAAAGGTCTTCCCGGCGTCAGCGAAAACAGCGTTCTCGATCCTTACCAGTTGGGCTTCGTAAGCATCACTCAGCTCTCCCGGTGTAAGGGTCACGGGATCGGGCAGAGTATGTCCGGACGATATCACGGTGACGGAAGAGATAGGGCTGATCTCCAGGAGATTGTGAAAAAGGGAAAGCTCGCCCGTGATGACGATACTGTCGCCTCTTTTCACGGAAGAGAGGTCGGACCACCCGTAAGCGGCAATGCCGGCTGTGCCATCCTGCATATAGCGGATGCCCCCCAGTTCGCTGCCGTTGGTCACGATGCCGGTGACGGTCACCACTGTGCCCGTGTCCTGGGCCCGGGCGTCCGAGATCGTGATCACCTGTGCCTGGACAAGGGGGAGGAACATGAAGAAAAACAAAATGGCAGGGAATGTTCTTTTCAACATATCGGAAGAATTAAAAGGTGATGGAAAGGGATGAATTGAAACGCCGTCCCATGCCGAAAAAGACCGTTGCCGATTTGGCGTCGAAATCCTTGAATGGCAGGGGACTGTAAGGGTCATTGTTTACTGCGTCGGAGATGTAATATGTATCGAAAAGATTGAGCACGCTGAAGCGCAGCGAGGCTTTCATTTTTTTCGTGATGCGGAAGGAGTAGCCGAGGTGAAGATCAAAAAGGGTGTAATTGGGGATCTTCCACGAGTCGACGGGATTGCCTTCCTCGTCGGTGGTGGATTCTGGAGTGAAATCGGAATAGTATTTGGCGAACCAGGTGAATCGCCCGTTGAGGTAGAGTCCTTTGACGGGTTCATACCGCAGGCTGGCTCCCATCTGTGTCTGGGCGGCATCGCCCACGTGGATGCCCTTGGCGTTGAAGTCGATCACCTTGTTCACCTTTTCGTGGGTGTCGTAGTTGTAATATTGGAGGTTCTTCACCTCTTTGTCCCACACCCAGTCGCCCAGGGAGACGAGACCCTGCAGCGTAAGGTTACGGCGCATCTTCCACGCCATGTCCACCTCGATCCCTTTGTGGAAAGCGTCCATGCCGGGGATGTCGGCATAAACCCGGATATTGTTGTTCTCCGGTTCCACGGGATCATAGCCCGGATCGTCCGGTTGCAGGGTGTAGGTGGAATAGACCCGGTTGGTGGGCTTGTTCTGCCACCAGGTGAGGTAGGCGTTCACGTTGAGAGAGAAGGCGGGCGAGCCGTAATGGTATCCTCCCTCGATGGCTTTGACCTTTTCGTTGCCGGTCTCTTCCGCAAACTCGGTCGTGTAACCCTTGTAGAAATATTTGAAGGGGCGCACCTTGGAGAGGTAGCCTACGTTGAGGAAGAGGTTGGACCGGGGGGAGATGTTATAGTTCCCACCCGTCTTGAAAGTGAAGCCGGGTTTCCAGTACCAGTCCGACTCGGCCATCTTGAAGTAGTCGATCTTTTTATAGCCGTTGACGGCCGCGGTCAGGTTGAGGAACCAGGAGAAGAGGGCGGTCTTGTATTCCGACTGCAGGAAAATTCCGCCCCAGTTCACTTTCCCTTTGTAATAATACCGGATCTTGTCGCCGGGGTATTTCATCGCCAGGGAAGAGTCGGTGTCGTAGTCGTTGCGAAGGTCGGACTTGTCGATGGCGTAGTCGCCTCCCAGCAGGTCGGTCACGGTGGTGTAATGGACACCGGTATAGTTGCGCAGGTCGATCCCGCCGCTGAAGGTCCACCGTTCGTCGAAACGGTGGTTGAAGGTGGAGAGGAGCCCGAACCAATAGTGGTCGTTGTGGGCTCGGGTCATATAATTGTAGGAGTAATGGAGGGAATCGCTGTAGGTATTGTTTATGGGACAGACCGGGCCGAAAGGGGTCTGGGTGCAGAATGCATTGGTGTTGTAAATATCTTGCCAGTTGATCTCTCCGTAGTGTGGATCATCGGGGTCGCTGATGCGTTGGGTCTCCTTGATGCTGTGGCGGGGGCGGTCGCCGCCGCCGCTGCCGAGAGAGACGTAAAAGATGTTGGAGAGGGTGGTACGGTCGTTCACCTTCCACAGGTCGCGCAGGCTGAACTGGGGTTTATGGTATTGGTTATGCCGTTCTGAAAGCCCTTCTTCGGGGGCGTCGGGGTTGTAGCGGTTGCGGCGTAATGCTCCCCAGTGTTGGTTATAGCCCCTGCCCATGTCGTTGATGACAGGACGGTAGAGGTAGTCGCCCTGGTCGTCGGTCTCGTCGACGGGGACGCCGTGTTTGCGGGCGTAGGCGAGGTCATAGGTGGCGATGGGGCGTTTATAGGAGCGTTGTTCATGTTCCTGGGGGGCGCCCATGCCGGAGAGGGTGAGGGTATGATCGCCCAGTTGTTTGTCGAGTCGGAAATAGTAGAACCATCCTTCGGAGAAGGTATGGTCGACCCAGCCGTTGCCGCGTTTGTAAGAGGCGGCCAGGGAGAAGGCCCAACCGTGGGGCAGGCGGCCGCTGGTGAAGCCGAACGAGGAACGGATCTTCCCCTCGCTGTTAACCTCTTGTTTAAGGCGCCAGGAACGACGGCTTTGCAGACCCATGGTGAGAATGTTGAGCGTTCCGCCGACGGAGGGGAGTGCCAGCTTGGAGGCACCTAATCCCCGTTGTACCTGGATGGTCCGGGTCACCTGGTCGAGGCCGAACCAGTTCGACCAGTAGACCCAGCCGTTCTCCATATCGTTGACGGGGATCCCGTCGATCATCACGGCGATGTTGCGTTGGTTGAAGCCGCGGATGGTGATGCGGGCGTCGCCGTCGCCGCCGCCCTGCTGGGTGGCATAGACCCCCGGCGTGGTGTTGAGGATCATGGGAATGTCCTGGCCTGCCAGCTCTTCGCGTATCTGAGCCGGACGAACCGTGGAGAAAGCCACGGGGGTCTCCCGTGCCCGCGCAACATCGGCCACCACCTCCACCTCGCTGATGGTCACCGTATTGAGTGCTATGTTCAGATTCACCGGGCGACTTCCGACCGTGACAGTGACCTCCTTGGGTTTGTAACCTACATAGGAGATCCGCAACGTATGTTCTCCATAAGGCAGTTGCAACATGAAATGACCGTTTTCATCGGTGACCGTGCCGGTGGTCTCACCGGCGAGAATATTGGCGCCGATGAGGGTCTCCCCCGTGGTGCGATCGGTGACGGTGCCCGTGACGATGCCCTCCTGGGCCAGGGAAGACCACGGAAGAGCCAGGCAGAGGAGGAAGAGCAGCAGCCCTCTCCTGACGGCTGGAAAGAGATGTTCCATGCGGCGAGACAGTTTTTTACTTCACAAGGATCTTCCTGACGGCAAAACGGTCGTTGTTAAGGGTCACACGTACCAGGTAAAGGCCCGGTGGAGTATTGGCCGGGAGGTACACCTGATGCCGGCGTTCATAGGCTTCTCCCAGCTCTTCGCGGTAGATGTGCTGGCCGAGGAGGTTGGTGACCTCGATACGCCGGAGAGGATGGTTGGCGACCACCTCGAAGGTGTTGTAGGTGACGGGGTTGGGGTGGGTGTACACTTCCAAAGGATCGTCCGCGGGAGTATGTACGGCGGTAACGCCGCAGTTGCAGGTATGGAATCCCAGGGAATCCCACACATCCCTGCCTCCCGGGACGGTATCCCATTCCATCGAGACGTCAAAGCCGTCGGGATTGGCTGTGACCCCGTGTTTTACCAAACGTTTGCGCACCAGGGTATGGTCTTTCGTCCAGGCCATCCAATACGGACCGAAAGGTGCTGTGCCGGCTGTGTCGGTGTGCTGGACGATATAATCGATCACCCGTCCGGCCGTCTCCACCCAAGTGGTGTCGTCGCCCTCTATAATGCGATAATGGTAGCTTACCAGCGAATCTTTCACATATGACCAGCCGTATTCGTACTTGATCTTGTCTCCCAAACCGATCTGTCCGATCAGATCGACAGCCACGGGATTGGTGAGGGATTCATTGCTTTCCGATTTGAGCAGGCCGATGGCATCGTTGCCGTTCATGTAGGTAGGGGCAGGATAATCATGGTCGAGCAATCCGGGGTTGTGGTTCTCGGCAATAGCCTGCAGGGCCGGATCACATTTGGGAGAGATAGCTCCCCCCCCCAGTTCCTTGTCCACTTTCTGTCCGTTCACGAACACCAAAACCTCGTGTGGGGGCAAAAAACCTTCCAACTGGGTAATTCCCCCATCATTGAAGTTGGAAGAACCGTTCGAATATCTGGCTACCCAGTAATAGCTCAGATCGATCACATGATCGGTAGGGTTATAGATCTCCAATGCCTTGTTGTTGCCGGAGCCTTCCACGTATTCGGAGAAGAAAAGTTCCGAGCAGTCGTTTTCCTCCTGGGCCGGGAGAGTGGTCAGGGTGAAGACGACAAAGAGAAGAATGAGTAAAGTTCTTTTCATGAGCGATCATTTAGGGTTTGAAAATTCCTCCCGGGATGAAACTTCCCCGTCCTGATGCAAAGTTATGAAATCCCTGTAAGGTTTACCCTTTTGCCAGAGGTTGTTGATAAAAAAAAGGAAGGTTTTGGTCAAAGAGATGTTTCAGTGGAAGAGGTGCAGGATGCGTTCGAGGTCTTCGGGGGTGTCGACGGAGTAGTTGCGGTAGCGTGAGATGGCCGCGCGGATGGTGTATCCGTTCTCGAGCCAGCGGTTTTGTTCGAGCGACTCGGCCTTTTCGAGGGGGGAGGGTTCCAGACGGGTGATCTCTTTCAGGACATCGGCGCGGTAGGCGTACATCCCGATATGGATGAGGTAGGTGAAATGGCGGCTCCATTTTTCCTGGGGGACGTCGCGCTGGAAGGGGATGGGGGATCGGGAGAAGTAGAGCACACGGCCCTGTTTGTCCATCACGGCCTTGACGGCATTGGGGTTGACGATCTCC
>JAMOUS010000010.1 GCA_027067975.1 Bacteroidales bacterium
ATGATCTTCTCACCTTTCGATGAGAAGATGGATCCTTTCTTTTTCGGCTTTCCCGATACCGCGGCACTGCGCCACATGGAGCAGCTGTTCCGTGAGTTCATGGATCCTTACGGCAACTGGCCGGGGGCGGAGTTCTTCCGTCATTTCGATATCCCCGACCCCGGGGATTTCTTCCGCGGCGACTCCCTCTTTCCGCATTTCCCGCCGCCACCGGAGAAAAAAGCACCCCGGCCCCGGAAGATGAAAGGAAACGGGAAAGGAAAAGTGATCAACCTCTGACGGATTTTAACTTTTAACTCAAAATACGGATAGATGGACATCAAAGTTGAGAATATCACCAAAAGCTACGGTCCGCAGAAAGCGGTCGACGGGATCAGCTTCCATGTGAAGACGGGAGAGATCCTGGGTTTTCTCGGTCCTAACGGTGCCGGCAAGACCACTACCATGAAGATGCTCACCAACTATCTTCTGCCCGAAGAGGGTAACATCTTCATCGGTGGGAAGTCGCTCATCGAAGAGGCTGACGAGCTGAAAAAACACATCGGTTATCTCCCCGAGAACAACCCCCTGTATCAGGAGATGCCCGTGATCGACTATCTGCAGTTCTGTGCCGAGATACAGCAGATCCCCGGCGACAGCATCCCGGGGCGCATCCGCGAGATGGTGCGGGTGTGCGGTCTCAATCAGGAGAAACACAAAAAGATCGGGGAGCTCTCCAAAGGGTACCGGCAGCGTGTGGGACTGGCGCAGGCCATGATTCACGACCCGGAGATCCTCATCCTCGATGAGCCCACCACCGGTCTCGACCCCAACCAGATCGTCGAGATCCGTAAGCTCATCCGCGAGCTGGGCCGCGAGAAAACGGTGATCCTCTCCACCCACATCATGCAGGAGGTGGAGGCCACCTGCGACCGCATCCTGATCATCAACAAGGGAGAGATCGTCGCCGACGGCACCGCCGACAGCTTGGCCCGCCAGGTACAGGGACAGGAGCTGCTGCGCGTACGCATCGAAGACGGCGACCCCAACGAGATCTTCAAAGCCCTGCAACAACTTCCCACCGTCGAGATGGTCGACTTCGTCGAACGCGATCACAACCGCTTCGAGATCCAGAGCAAGGCGGGCATGAACTCTAACCGCGAAGTGTTCCGCCTCGCCACCCGGAAAGGATGGGTGATCACCGAGATGATCCCCCTCGAGACCAAGCTGGAAGACATCTTCCGCGAACTCACGATGAACTGATAACCGGAAAAAACGCATGGAAATGAGAACCGTCTGGACCATAGCGAAAAGGGAGCTCAACTCGTTCTTCGACTCCCTGATGGCATATGTCATGTTGTTACTGTTCCTGGGCTTCAGCGGCCTGTTCACCTGGCTCATCGGCTCCGACATCTTCATGGTGGGACAGGCGAGCCTGCGCACGTTCTTCAGCGTGGCGTACTGGACGCTCTTTTTCTTCATCCCGGCCCTGACGATGGGGATGATCGCCCAGGAGAACAACACCGGCACCATTGAGCTGCTGCTCACCAAGCCGGTCACCGACCGCCAGCTGGTACTGGGCAAGTTCACCGCCTCGCTGCTGCTGGTGGTGATCTCGCTGGCCTTCACCCTGCCTTATGTGGTGACCGTTGCCAGCATCGGCAACCTCGACCAGGGGGCTGTCTTCGGCGGATACCTGGGACTGGTGCTGCTAAGCGCCGTATACATCAGCATCGGCATCTACGCCAGCAGCCTCACCAGCAACCAGATCGTCGCCTTCCTCACCGCCCTCTTCATCGGGATCTTCTTCCAGATCGTCTTCGACATGCTGGCGACCACCCTCAGCGGCTTCTTCGGCGAGCTGTTCCACTATCTCAGTCTCACCACCCACTTCGAGAGCATGTCGCGCGGCGTCATCGACACCAAGGACCTGATCTACTTCGCCTCGCTCATCGTGCTCTTCCTGAAGCTGGCCGAAGACTCGCTCGCGAAACGGAATCTTTGAACTTGAAAAAGGAACACCATGAAAAGGAAGAACCTATACATCACCACGCTGCTGATCGCCGCCATCCTGGTGGTGGTCAACCTGATCTCGGTGCGTCTCTTCTACCGTCTCGACCTGACCGAAGACCATGCCTACACGCTCAGCAAGGCCACGAAAGAGATCCTGAAGAACCTGCACGAGCCGGTGACGGTGACGGCCTACTTCTCAAAGAACCTGCCACCGGCCATCGCCGAGACGCGCAATGAGTTCCGCGACATGCTGATCGAGTATTCCAACCGCTCGCACGGCATGCTGGTGTACGAGTTCGTGAACCCCAATGAGGATCCGCAGAAGGAGCAGGAAGCCCTCAAGAACGGCATCCAGCCGGTGATGATCAACGTGCGGGAGAAGGACCAGATGAAGCAGCAGAAAGCCTATCTGGGTGCGGTGATCTCGATGGGCGACCGCAAGGAGGTGATCCCCTTCATGCAGCCGGGCGGGCCGATCGAATATGCTCTTTCGTCGGCCATCAAGAAGCTGTCGGTGACCGACAAGCCGAAGGTGGGCATCCTCGAGGGTTACGGCTGTGCGGGCTTGGCGGAGCTGCAGCAGGTCCAGCAGGGCCTGGAGGTGCTGTATGAAGTGGTGCCGCTGCGTCTCACCGACAGCACCGGCATCCCGGCCGACATCCGCACTGTGGCCATCGTCCGGCCGCAGGACAGCCTCCCCGCTTTCGTCTTCGCCCAACTGGACAGCCTCCTGAAACGGGGCGGCAACATCTTCGTAGCCATCAACCGCGTGAAAGGCGACCTGCAGCGCGCCTACGGGTCGGTCCTCAACACCGGCCTGGAAGGCTGGCTCCTCAGCAAGGGCATCTCCGTGGCGCCCGACTTTGTCGTCGACGTCAAGTGCGGCATGGTGACCGTCCAGCAACAGCAGGGGTTCTTCCGCATCGCCACGAACGTCTCCTTCCCCTACATCCCCGTCATCAGCCACTTTGCCGACCACCCGGCCGTGCAGGGGCTGGAGTCGGTGATCATGGAGTTTGCCAGCCCCATCGAATACACGGGCGACTCCACCCGCACCTTCACGCCGCTGGCCTTCACCTCGGAGAAGTCGAACACCCTCCCCGCACCGGTCTTCTTCGACATTGAGAAGCAGTGGACCGAGGCCGACTTCCCGAAGCAGCACATCCCCGTGGCGGCGGTGCTGGAAGGTGACTTCGGCGGGAGTGTGCGGGGTCGCATCCTGGTGGTGGGCGACGGCGACTTCCCCGTCAACCGCGGCGGGCAGCAGATCAACCCCGACAATGCCAACCTGATGGTCAACAGCATCGACTACCTCTCCGACGACACGGGCCTCATCGAGCTGCGCACACGCGGCATCACCTCGCGGCCCATCAAGGAACTGAGTGACTCGACCCGCACACTGCTGAAGGTGATCAACTTTGCCCTGCCGCTGCTGCTGGTGATCCTCTACGGCCTCTACCGCCTGTTCCGCAACCGCAAGATCCGCATGGAACGCCTCGAAGAAGATTATTCGTGATGAATGGTTGAACCCGAAAAATGAACGATCATGGCAAAGAACAACCATAAGACCCTGATCATCGTGCTGGTGGTGCTGCTGGGCATCTTCGCCCTGCTGCAGCTCAACAACCGCAAGCGTGAGAGCACGTTGCGGCGCGACCTGGTAGCGATCGACACCGCAAAGGTGACCGCGATCCATCTCTTCCCCCAGGCCGAGAGGGGGGCCGAGCTGGTCTTCACGAAGGGAGAGCGTGGCTGGCGCATCCGCAAGGACAGCCTGGAAGCCCCTGTCGAGAAGAGCACCGTACGGCGTCTGCTGGAGGCTGTCACGGCCATCCGGCCGCAGCAGCTCGTGGCCGTGGGAGAAGAGAAATGGGCCGAATACCATGTGAACGACTCGTTGGCCACGCGGGTGCAGGTGATGCAGGGAAAAAAGACCGTGGCCGACCTCTATATCGGCAAGTTCACCGTGGAGCGGCCTGCCGGCAACAATCCCTATGCTTATGGCGGCCGCAACGTCAGCGGCAAGTCGTATGTGCGTGCCGCCGGCGACGAGGCGGTCTATGCCGTCGAAGGCTTCCTGCCGATGACCTTCAACCAGGATTTCGAGGCGTGGCGCAATCATCGCTTTGTCGAGCTCACCCGCTATGATCTGCGGAAGCTCACCTTCACCTATCCCGCCGACAGCGGCTTTGTGCTGCACAACGACTCGACGGGCTGGCACTGGATGCTCGACAGCGAACAGCCCGACTCGGCCGCCGTGGCGGACTACCTCAACGCCATCTCGTACAAACGGTATTCCCGCTTTGCCGACGACTTCCAGCCTTCAGGCGAAGCTCAATGGTCGATCACCATCGAACAGAAGAACAGCAAACCCACCGTACTGAAAGCATACACCGACAAGAAATACCACCTGGTGCTCCACTCGAGCCAGAACCCGGACACCTACTTCGCCGACCGCGACAGTTCGATCTTCCGGACCTTCTTCGTGCCGAGGGGGCATTTTGTCAAAAAATAAGATCCTGAAAGCCTCTGTCAGGAGGAAAAGGCCTGTTTGTTGTCCTCTATGGCCGCATCCTGCCCAAGGGTGCGGCCAAACTTTTTCCAAATTCCTGCCGGAGGCATCCCCTCGGGAAAATAAATTCCAAATTTCAAATTCCAAATTCCAAATCTCCAATATTCAAACATTCTGATAAGAGATCAATAAGAAAGTGCATTTTGTCCAATCCCGATAAATGGCGTAAGAGAAGAACAGGCCTATTTGGATCCCGTCGGAAAACAAGCGGAGGGGAGCGGGGGACAGGCTGGCGCTACGAAAACTCGATACTCCATACTCGGAACTCAATACTAAAAACGGTTGCCTTTTGCCTTCCCGGCATAGTTCCGAGTTCGGAGTTCCCAGTATCGAGTTGGGAGTTTTCGAAAAATCCCGCCGGGACGTTCTCTCTCATATTCGCTTCATCGCTTTATCGCTTTATCGTGTCCACCGGAGCCGCAGGCGAAGCGTCAGGGTTGCAAAAAAGTGCCTCGAGTACTTCGAGTACTTGGAGTTCCGAGTTTGGATTACGGGAATATCACTTTATCACACTTTTGCCTTTTGCCTTATCCCTTTTGCCTTCTTGTCTTAGCATAGGCGGACCGCCTCATCGCATCATCGCTTCATCGCTTCATCGCTTTATCGCTCAATCCCCCGTTCCATTCTGTCCCGCCCCGGAGACGTGATCTTTTGGTTGTCGTTCCATATATGCCCGCAAGCGATACCTACGTAGTTGCCTACGTAGCATACTACGTAGCTATTATTCTTATACGAAATGATACCTTGGTAATTACAAGCCTATATTTTATTCGGATTTTACAAAGTGATATCTTACTTCAAAAAATCAATGTCATACCATCCTAACAGACTGGGCGTTATCCTTTTTTGAATTCCCGTGGAATGATCGTTGATGTATAGGGATTTTGGTTAATTTCGTAGGACAAACCCGGCAACGGAAAAGAGTATGACGCGTGAAGAGGCAAAGAAACGGATCGAGCAGCTTCGGGAGGAGTTGGAAAGGCACAACTACCAATATTATGTCCTGAACAAGCCCTTGATCAGCGATCAGGAATACGATGAGATGATGCGCGAGTTGATCGAGTTGGAAGAGCGTTTTCCGGAGTTCTTCGATCCCAATTCTCCCAGTCAGCGGGTGGGGGCCGACATCAACAAGGAGTTCGAGCAGGCCGAGCATGAATATCCCATGCTCTCGCTGAGCAACACCTATACGCGGGAGGAGTTGATCGAGTTTGACGCCCGCATCCGCAAGGAGGTGGACGAGCCGTTCAAATATGTGGCCGAGTTGAAATACGACGGCACGGCGATCAGTCTCATCTACGAGGAAGGTCGGCTGGTGCAGGCGATCACGCGGGGTGACGGCATGCGGGGGGATGTGGTGACGGACAACATCCGCACCATCCGCAGCATCCCGTTGGTTTTGCGGGGTACGGGATGGCCGCGACGTTTCATCATACGCGGCGAGGTGTTCATGCCTTACGAAGGTTTCCGCCGTCTCAACGAGGAGCGCATCCGCAACGGCGAGGAGCCCTTTGCCAACCCCCGCAATGCGGCCGCCGGCACCCTCAAGCTGCAGAACCCCTCGCTCGTGGCCAAACGTCCGCTCGATTGCTTCCTTTATTATCTCCTCGGGGAAGATCTTCCCACCGACTCGCATTATGAGAACCTGCAGATCGCCCGTAGCTGGGGCTTCAAGGTCCCCGAGGAGATGGAACGGTATGACAATCTGGAGGGGGTGTTCCGTTTCATCGACAAGTGGGACGTACAGCGTAAGGATCTTCCTTACGCCACCGACGGGGTGGTGATCAAGGTCGACTCGCTGCGGTTGCAGCAGCGTCTGGGCAATACGGCCAAGAGTCCCCGCTGGGCCATCGCCTACAAGTTCAAGGCCGAGCAGGCCAAGACCCGGCTGCTCTCGGTGGATTTCCAGGTGGGGCGCACCGGCGCCATCACCCCCGTGGCCAACCTCGAGCCGGTGCTGCTGGCCGGAACGGTGGTGAAGAGGGCTTCCCTGTACAATGACGATCAGATCCGCCAGCTCGACCTCCACATCGGCGACACGGTATATGTAGAGAAAGGCGGAGAGATCATCCCCAAGATCACGGGGGTCGATTTGACGTTGCGGCCGCCGGATGCCCGGCCGGTGGTGTTCGTCACCCACTGTCCCGCCTGCGGCACCCCCTTGGTGCGGGAGGAAGGTGAGGCCATCTGGTATTGCCCCAATGAGGAGGGCTGTCCGCCGCAGATCAAGGGTCGCATCGAACACTTCATCAGCCGCAAGGCGATGAACATCGAAGGGTTGGGCGAGGAGACCATCGACCTGTTGTACCGCAAGGGTCTGGTGCGGGATGCGGCCGACCTGTATGAGCTGACGGTGGAACAGCTGGCTCCCTTGGAGCGTTTGGGCGAGAAATCGGCCCGCAACATCATTGAGAGCATCGAACGGAGCAAGGAGGTCCCCTTCGAGCGGGTGCTCTTTGCTCTGGGCATCCGCTATGTAGGCGAGACGGTGGCCCGCAAGCTGGCGCGTCATTTCGGCTCGATCGACGCCCTGGCGGAGGCCTCACTCGAAGAGCTGATGGCTGCCGAGGAGGTGGGAGAAAAGATCGCCCGCAGCATCCGCACCTTCTTCAGCAAACCCGCCAACCGCCGTCTCATCGAACGGCTGCGCGCCCATGGCGTGAAGATGGCCCTCGATGAAGATCAGCGCGAAGAGACACCCCCTCTCCTTGAAGGAAAAACCTTCGTCGTCTCGGGCGTCTTCCGCCACTTCTCCCGTGAGGAGATCAAGCAGACCATCGAGAAATACGGCGGGAAAGTATCGAGCTCGGTATCCTCCCGCACCACCTACCTGCTGGCCGGGGAAAAGCCGGGCCCCAACAAGCTCGAAAAAGCCGCCGCCCTGAACATTCCCGTCATCAGCGAGGAGGATTTCCTTAAGATGATCCGGGGAACCGGCCCGCAAGACAACACCGAAGAGGACGGCCAAAAGAAATTGCCTTTCGCCTAAAGAGGAGGCACAGGATTTTTTTATATTGCACCTCCAAATGTGCAGAAAACTCAAAAGAAAGATCGGCGAGTACCGGATCCGGCGAATCAACCGGAAGATACGCCGTAAACGGCACGTCTTCAACCTGAAAACAGGCAAGACCATCGGCATCGTCTATGATGCCACCGACCCTGAAACGCTGGATCCCATTCTGGAATTCCACATGAACCTCCTGAAAAAAGGCCGGAAGGTATGGATTCTGGGATTTGTCGATGCCAAGGAGGTGCCGGCCCATTATCTTTTCCGCAAGGACTTCATCTATTTCTGCCGCAAAGATCTCAACTGGTACGGACGACCGACCCGGGACGACGTGGTGCGGTTCATCCGTACCCCTTTCGATATCCTCATCGACCTGAGTCTGCGCGACCATTTTGTTTTCGACTTCATCCGGGGCACCTCCCCCGCCCGCTTCAAGGTGAGCCGTTACCGCGAGGGAGACCCTTATGCCGACATGATGCTGTCCCTCGAAAAAGATGAAAGCCTGGAATATTTCATAGAGGTCGTCATGCAATATCTGGAAACCATCAACCGGCCGGAGTTGGCGAATAGTTATTGAGTTGGGAGTTACAAGTTACAAGTTGCAAGTTGCAAGTTACAAGTTACAAGTTGCGAGTTACAAGTTGCAAGTTGCAGATTGTTGAAAGTTAAAAAGATAAAAGACAGAGAAATATGGACATCAAGGAGAAACTGACCGGATTGGGGGTCGCGATCGTGACGCCGTTCCGTGGGGACGGCAGTGTGGATTTCCCTGCTTTGGGGCGTTTGCTCGATCATTTGTTGGCCGGGGGTGTCGACTACCTGGTGGTGTTGGGCACGACGGGCGAGTCGGTGACGCTGAGCACCGACGAGAAGCGTGCGGTGGTGGATTATGTGACGGAGCACACGGAACACCGTTTGCCCATCGTCGTGGGGGTGGGCGGCAACAACACCCATCATGTGGTGGAAATGCTGCGTCTTTTCGACCTGACGAAGGCGGATGCCATCCTGTCGGTGGCACCCTATTACAACAAGCCCACACCGCAGGGTCTGTATGAACATTACCGCACCATCTCGTCGGCCTCTCCCCTGCCGGTGATCCTGTACAATGTGCCGGGTCGTACGGGGGTGAACATCCCTGCCGCCACCACCCTGAAGCTGGCCCATGGCTGTGAGAACATCGTGGCCATCAAGGAGGCATCGGGCAACATGGGACAGATCATGGCCATCCTGCGCGACAAGCCGGAAGATTTTCTGGTGATCTCCGGCGACGACGCACTCATCGTGCCGATGATGGCAATGGGCGGTGCGGGCGTGATCTCGGTGGCGGCCAACGCCTATCCCGCCCCCTTCAGCCGAATGGTGAAAGCCGCTCTCGACGGCGACACAGCCACCGCCGCCCGCCTGCAACTGCAATACCTCCCCCTCATCAACCTCCTCTTCGCCGACGGCAACCCCGGAGGCATCAAGGCAGTCCTCAGCAAAATGGGCATCATCGAAAATCATCTGAGACTCCCCCTCGTTCCGGTAAGAGAAGAAGTGGGGGAAAAGATCAGGGAAGAGATGGAGGATATTGGGAGTGACTAAAAATTTGAGTACTTCGAGTACTTCGAATACTTCAAGTACTTTGAGTACTTCAAGTACTTTGAGTACTTCGAGTACTTCGAGGGCCTTAAATGACTAAGAGTATAGTGTTAAAAAAATATAAGCAGATTTTCCATTTTCATTATGGACAATATTGAATTTGGGAAACAGCTTGAAGAACGCACATTAAAGTTCGCCATTTCTATCATCAGAATATCGTCATCTTTACCGAACACCCCCGAAGGTAAAACGGTTCGCTATCAATTAACAAAAGCAGGCAGCAGCATAGGGGCAAATTACAGGGAAGCCAACCGGTCAAGAAGTAAAGCAGATTTTCTAAACAAAATCAAGATATGTGAAAGTGAATCCAGTGAATCTGAGTATTGGTTGACAATCATCTCATTTCTTAGATGGCTCCCCGAAAAAAAGGTCGAACCACTTCTACTTCTAAAGGAAGCAAGAGAGCTACTCGCCATCTTCCATTCCATTGGGAAGAACCTTCAAAAATAATCCAGACCGGAAGTATTATTGTCTAATTAAGTCAACCTTATTCAGGCATTGTCATTGTCAATTAACAACTCCCTACTCCCTACCCCATACTCCGAACTTCAAGTACTCCAAGTACTTTAGGCACTTAAGGCACTTCTTTTCTCACGTTACCCTTATCCTTTACAACCTCATATCCTTCACCTGCACCTGGTTCATGTCGAGGGGTGGGGCGCCGGGGCGGCCGTGGCAGTTTTTGTATTTTTTGCCGCTGCCGCAGGGGCAGGGGTCGTTCCGGCCGATCTTTTTTCCGACGCGTACGGGCTGGGGCCGCGAGGGCTGTTCGCCGCCCCGGGTGGTGGTGGAGGCGCCGCCGTATTCCGGGGTGTCGGTCTTGGACATCTGCATCCGGCTCATGTCGAGATGGCGCCGCTGCCGGGCCTCCTGCACCTCGCTGGCATCCTGGATGGGGATCTGCCCCTTCATCAGCGTGGCGATGACCGTGCGGTTGATCTTGTCGAGCATCTGGCGGAAGAGGTTGAACGACTCGAACTTATAGATCAGCAGCGGGTCTTTCTGCTCGTAGGTGGCGTTCTGCACCGACTGCTTGAGGTCGTCCATCTCACGCAGGTGCTCTTTCCATGCCTCGTCGATGGTGGCGAGGATGACGGTCTTCTCGTACGAGCGCACCAGCTCGCGCCCTTCGGTCTCGGCCGCCTTCTTGAGGTTGGTGATCACCTGGTACACCTTCTTGCCGTCGGTGATGGGCACGACGATGTTCTCGTACAGGTGCGACTGGTGTTCGTAGACATCCTTGATCACCGGATAGGCCTGTTCGGCGATGCTCTGTTCTTTGCGTTTGTAGGTGTCGATGACCATCTTGTTGAGGGCCTCGACGATCTGTTTCGGCTCCATGTTGAGGAACTCCTCCTCGCTCACGGGCGACTCGACAGAGAAGGTGCGCAGCAGCTCATAGTTGAACCCTTCGAAGTCGCCTGCCGGGTGGTAGGTCTCGACGAGGCTTTCGGTGACGTCCCACATCATGTTGGCGATGTCGACGTCGAGGCGTTCGCCGTAGAGGGCGTGGCGTCGTTTTTTGTAGATGACCTCCCGCTGGGAGTTCATCACGTCGTCGTATTCGAGCAGTCGTTTCCGGATGCCGTAGTTGTTCTCTTCGACCTTTTTCTGGGCCCGTTCGATCGACTTGGTGATCATGCTGTGCTGGATCACCTCACCTTCTTTGAGGCCGAGGCGGTCCATGATGTTGGCGATCCGTTCGGAGCCGAAGACGCGCATGAGGTCGTCTTCGAGGGAGACGAAGAACTGTGAGGTGCCGGGGTCGCCCTGGCGGCCGGCGCGGCCGCGCAGCTGGCGGTCGACGCGGCGGGACTCGTGGCGTTCGGTGCCGATGATGGCGAGACCGCCGGCCTGGCGCACCTCGTCGGTGAGCTTGATGTCGGTGCCTCGGCCGGCCATGTTGGTGGCGATGGTGACAACGCCCTTGCGGCCCGCCTGGGCGACAATCTCGGCCTCGCGCTGGTGCAGCTTGGCGTTGAGGACATTGTGCTTGATGCCCCGCAGTTTGAGCATGCGGCTCAGCAGTTCCGACACCTCCACCGAGGTGGTACCCACCAACACGGGCCGTCCCGCCTTCACCAGGCGGACGATCTCGTCGATGACGGCATTGTATTTCTCCCGCTTGGTCTTGTAGACCAGGTCGTCATAGTCGATACGGATCACCGGCACGTTGGTGGGGATGACCACGACGTCGAGCTTGTAGATGTCCCAGAACTCGCCCGCCTCGGTCTCGGCCGTTCCGGTCATGCCGGCCAGCTTGTGGTACATGCGGAAGTAGTTCTGCAGGGTGATGGTGGCGAAGGTCTGGGTAGCCCCTTCGATCTTCACGTTCTCCTTGGCCTCGATGGCCTGGTGGAGCCCCTCGGAGTAGCGGCGTCCCTCCATGATGCGGCCCGTCTGTTCGTCAACGATCTTCACCTTGTTGTCGATGACGACATATTCGACGTCGCGTTCGAAGAGGGTATAGGCCTTCAGCAACTGGTTCATGGTGTGCACCCGTTCCGACTTGACGGAGAAGTCCTGCAGCAGCTTGTCCTTGGCCTTGAGCTTCTCTTCGGGCGACATGTCCGACTTCTCGATCTCGGCCATCTCGGCCCCCACATCGGGCAGCACGAAGAACGACGCATCCTCGGCCGTGGTGGAGATGAGGTCGATGCCTTTGTCGGTGAGCTCGATGGTGTTGTTCTTCTCATCGATGATGAAGTAGAGCTCGTCGGTGACCTTGTACATCTCCTTGCTGTTGTTCTGCATGTAGAAGTTCTCGGTCTTGAGCATGAGGGATTTGTTCCCCTCTTCGGAGAGCAGCTTGATGAGAGCCCGGTTTTTGGGGAGACCTTTATGGGCGCGCAGCAGCAGCAGGCCGGCGCGTTCCGTGTCGCCTTCCTTGAGCTTCTGGCGGGCTTCGATGAGGATCTGTTTGACCAGTTTTTTCTGGGCTTCGACGAGTTTGATCACCTTGGGTTTCAGCTCGTCGAAGAGGCTGGTGTCGCTCTTTTCGGTAGGTCCGGAGATGATCAGCGGCGTCCGGGCATCGTCGATGAGGACGGAGTCGACCTCGTCGACGATGGCGTAGTGGTGTTTGCGCTGGACGAGGTCGTCGGGGTTGATGGCCATGTTGTCGCGCAGGTAGTCGAAGCCGAACTCGTTGTTGGTGCCGTAGGTGATGTCGGCCTGGTAGGCGGCACGGCGTTCGGGGCTGCTGGGTTGGTGTTTGTCGATGCAGTCGACCGACAGGCCGTGGAACTGGTAGATAGGCCCCATCCATTCGGCGTCGCGTTTGGCCAGGTAATCGTTGACGGTGACCACGTGCACTCCTTTTCCGGCGAGGGCGTTGAGGAACACCGGCAGGGTGGCGACGAGCGTCTTCCCCTCGCCCGTGGCCATCTCGGCGATCTTGCCCTGGTGCAGCACCACGCCGCCGATGAGCTGGACATCGTAATGCACCATGTCCCACGTGATCTCGTTGCCACCGGCCATCCAACGATTCTTCCAGATGGCCTTGTCGCCCTTCAGCTCGACAAAGTCGCTCGACACGGCCAACTCGCGGTCGAAATCGGTGGCTTGCACCTCGAGGGTCTCGTTCTCCTTGAAACGGCGGGCCGTATCCTTCACGATGGCAAAAGCCTGCGGTAGCACCTCGTCGAGCACCTTCTCGATCTTCTTGTCGAGCTCTTTTTCCTTTTTGTCGATCTCGCGATAAAGATCTTCCTTTTCGTCGACCGGGATCTCGTCGGATTCGGCTTTTTTGCGCAGTTCACGGATCCCCTTCTCCTCTTCGGCAATCCGGTCGCGCACATATTTTTTCAGCGCCGCGCTCTTCTCGCGCAGCTCGTCGTCCGAAAGATCCTGCAGCCTCTCATACTCTTCTCTGATCTTCTCAATGACCGGCTGGATCTCTTTGATATCTCTTTCCGATTTGTTGCCGAATATTTTGGTCAGTATTGCGCTTACCACTCCCATGATTGAAACTCCTTTCCTATGAATGTCGTAAAATGCAAAGATAACTTTTTCCACGCAGATTCTCCCTACCTTTCCTTCTCCCCTTCTCTTCATTTTGACAGGAGGGTATGAAGAAAAAATAGGGGAACGCGGCGGCAATTTGTATATTTGCATAAATAAACAACACAATTCATACCAATCGAACATTTCCCATGAAGAAAATCGTCTTATTTTTTCTGACTCTTTTTTTTATGATCAGTGGGCTGAAAGCCCAGCCGTGGATGCGGTATGCCAAGGAAGAAAGCGGCATGACTTTGTACAACCGATATTTAATGGAAAAAAAGGCTTATGAGCGATATGAGGGGTTAAAGAAACGGGATGTTACGGAAGAGGAAGAAGGGCTTGAAGAGAATGAGTCGGAGGAGCTGTTCCGGCGTTGGGAATGGCTGGTGACGCCGCGTTTTTCGCAAGCGGGGGTGGTTCCGTCGCGGCTGTTGTGGGAAGAGATCCAGAACAAGGCCAAGAGCATTGAGAAGCAGGAGGTGTATGGCAACTGGCGTTCGCTGGGTCCCTCGTCCCCGCCCACACGCATCGGCACCGATCAACGTATCGGGACGGGGAGGATCGACTGCATTGCTTTTCATCCTGTCGACAGCAACACCTTTTGGGTGGGGGCGCCGTCGGGAGGGATCTGGAAGACCACCGACGGGGCAAAGACGTGGCGGCCGCTGGGGGATGGTCTGGCGGCCATCGGCATTGCGGACATTGCCGTTTATCCCGGCCGGCCGGATACGATCTTCATTGCCACGGGCGACCGCGACTCGCGGGAGGTATATTCGGTGGGGCTGCTGCGTTCGTTCGACGGTGGGGAACACTGGCTCTCGACAGGTCTGAGCTTTCGCCAGGATGAAGGGGTGGTGGTCACCCGCATCCTGATCCGTCCCGACAAGCCCGACACCATGTTGGCCGCCACCAGCGACGGCATTTATTTCATCACCAACCTGGGTTTTGATGTCAAGAAGGTCGCCTCCGGCAACTTCAAGGACATGGAATTCATGCCCGGCAATCCGGACGTAGTCTATGCGGCCACGTACGGTTACGGCAAGGCGGCGGTATACCGTTCGCTCGACGGGGGAAAGACCTTTTCAAGCGCGTCGGTAGGTTTGGATACTACGAAGATGCAGCGCATTGAGTTGGCGGTGACCCCGGCACGGCCGGAGGCCGTCTATCTGGTGGCTGCGGCCAAAGAAAAAAGCGCACTGGAAGGAGTGTACCGCTCGTTCAACAAGGCGCTCAGTTGGAGCCGCGTGCTGAGCGGCGCCACCAAAAACCTTTTGGGCAACTCCCCCACCGGCGACGACGACGAGGGCCAAGGATGGTATGACCTCACCATGGTCGTCGACCCCCATAATGCCAACACCTTCTATGTGGGTGGGATCAACATCTGGAAAACCACCAACGGCGGCAACACCTGGAAGCTGATGACCTGGGGGTATCCCGAATATGTGACCGTCAATGCAGCGTATGTGCATGTCGACCAGCACATCCTGAAGTTCCATCCTTTGACGGGAGCTTTCTATGCAGGAAATGACGGAGGGCTTTATCGCAGTTATAACGATGCCCTTACCTTTGAAAACATCAGTGAGGGTCTGCAGACCCTGCAGATCTATCGCATTGGCGCCTCTATGACCAGTCGGAAGAAGGTGCTCATGGGCAGTCAGGACAACAGCACCATCTTTTGGAACGATACGGTCTGGAATGTGGTGATCGGCGGCGACGGGATGGAATGCATCATCGACCCGGCGGACAGCAATGTCATGTACGCCTCTTCCCAATATGGCAACATCAAGCGCTCGATCAACGGAGGATATTCCTTTGCCTCGATCAAGCCGCAGGATGCCGACGGCGGCTGGGTGACCCCCTACGTGTTGGCGCCCGACAACAACCATGTGCTTTACGCAGGATACAAGGAGATCTACAAGAGCACCTCACGGGGCACAGCCTGGGAGAAACTCACCGACAACCTCTCTTCCGGGCACCATTATACATTTATCCGCATTTCACCGCTGAATCCCAACGTCATGTATGCGGCGGCGGATAAGAGCCTCTGGCGGTCGGAAGACGGCGGGAAAACCTGGAAAGGGATCACGGCCGGATTACCGGGCACGGTCAAGATCACCGACGTGGCCATCCACAGCTATGATCCTTACCGCATCTGGGTCAGTCTGGCCGGTTACCTGCGTGAAAGGCGGGTCTACTATTCCGAGGACGGCGGCAACACATGGAGCAACTATTCGGAGGGTCTGCCCACCCTGCCGGTGAACTGTCTGATCTTCCAGGAAGGGTCCAACTCGATGGTATATGCCGGCACCGACCTGGGGGTCTATGTACGTGACCGCTCCATGGACAGCTGGATCAATTACAGCCGGAACCTCCCGAATGTGATCATCAACGAGATGCAGATCTTCTATCCGGACAGTCTGCTGCGTGCCGGCACGTACGGACGGGGACTCTGGGAGACGCCTCTGTATGTCCCCGACAGTCAGGCGGTCTATGCCGAGTTCACCTCCGACAAGATCAACACCTGTATCGGGGGGGATGTAACTTTCATCAACCGTTACGGCGGGAAGAAGGACAGTGTGGCATGGTATTTCCTCCCCGACGGTAAGCCGGAAACCGCAAAAGATGAGGACACGGTGGTGGTGAATTTCTCCAGCACCGGCACCAAAGATGTGGCGATGGTGATTTACCGTGACGGGGTTTCCGACAGTATCTACCGTCAGAAGTATGTGAGTGTCAACGACACGATGGCGCTGGTGGTCAGCCGTAATTTCAATGAATATTACTGGCGGGGGAACGAACTGGTGTTGGAGGGCAAAGGTGCCGACCGTTATCAATGGGTGAGCACGCTGGGGGACACCGTCGATGAAAGTATCGTGCGGGCCTACCCGGATGAGAGCACCACCTACACCCTTTACGCCGAGGAGGGGATGTGTCATGACACGGTGAGGGTGAAGGTGGAGGTCCATCCCAACGACAATGTCCGGTATGCGGTGGAGTTGCAACTGGGCAGCAACGGACCTTTTGTCAACTACGAGACGACGGTCGAGCCGGGCGAACCGGCGCCGCCGCCCGGCAATTGCAACACGGATTCGACGTGGTGTGACGAGTTTGACACGGGTGAGGATTATCTGGCGCATTCGGTCTGGTTCAAGTTCACCGCACCCTCGACGGGGGTGGTCTCGATCGACACCAAAGGCTTTGACGAGCAGATCGCCTTGTACGACGCGGCCGCTCCGGACAGTCTGTTGTCGGGTCATTACCGTTTGCTGGCCGCCAATGACGATTATCATGGAGCCTCGGAGAACTATGCCGCCGCGCTGGAAGAGGTACGCGACCTGGTCCCCGGCAGGACGTACTGGCTCCAGGTGGACGGCAGTGGCGGGAACAAGGAAGGCACCTTTTACGTCTTTCTTTACAACAGTCCCCTGGCCGTACCCACCCTTGCCGAGAAGGAAGGAAAGGCCTTGTACCATCTTTATCCCAACCCCAGTGAAGGGAGCTTCTCCCTTTACTTCAACCGCGGATATGAGGGGGGATGGTTGCGTATCTATACGCTCGAAGGACGACTGCTTTCCCAGGAGAGGGTTGCGCCCCAGGCTCCGGGCAGCCGCTTCACCCCCACTCTCACGCTTCATCATCCCGGGCTGTATGTGATCGTGCTCACCGGCCGTGACGGAGCGCATCCCCGGCGGTTGCTGGTACGCTGACGGCGGGGAGGATGCCATCGCAGGGGCGGTGCAACATTTTTCCGACCCGTACGTCTTTCTAACGGAACATGGACCCGACCCGAGACAAAAAAGGCGAGGCACACCGCGGGGTGATCGAGCGCTGCCGGCAGGGAGACCGCCGGGCCCAGTTCGAACTGTATGATCTTTACAGCCGAGCCATGTACAACACGGCCCTCCGGATCACGGGCAGGGTCGAGGAAGCGGAAGAGGTGATGCAGGAAGCTTTTCTCACGGCTTTTGAGAAGCTGGAAGATTTCCGGGGGGAGGCAGGCTTCGGAAGCTGGATGAAAAAGATCGTCATCAACAAGGCACTGGACGTTTTGCGGAAGAGAAAAGTGTATTTTGAAGAGCTGGATGAAAAAGTTTCCGTGACGGAAGAGGCACCG
>JAMOUS010000011.1 GCA_027067975.1 Bacteroidales bacterium
CTTGAACTCGGGCAGGTCGGTGGACATGGGAGGAGTACGGATTTCGTCGGCCAGATAGTTTTGGATGGTATAGGGCAGGATGAAATAACCGTCGGCGAGACCCTGCATCAAGGCGGAAGCACCCAGCCGGTTGGCCCCATGGTCGGAGAAGTTGACCTCCCCAATGGCAAAAAGGCCGGGGATGGTGGTCATCAGTTCGTAATCGACCCACAAGCCTCCCATGGTGTAGTGGATGGCGGGATAGATCATCATGGGAGTTTCGTAGGGGTTGTCGTCAACGATCTTTTCATACATCTGGAACAGGTTGCCGTAGCGTGCCTCGATGACGTCTCGGCCCAGGCGTTGGATGGCATCTTTGAAGTCGAGGAATACAGCCAGACCGGTGGGGCCTACCCCGTAACCGGCGTCGCAACGTTCTTTGGCAGCGCGGGAAGCTACGTCGCGGGGCACCAGGTTCCCGAAAGCCGGATAACGGCGTTCCAGGTAGTAATCCCTCTCCTCTTCGGGGATATCGTTGGGTTTCAGTTCTCCTTTCCGGATCTTCTCCGCATCCTCTTTCTTTTTCGGCACCCATATTCTTCCGTCGTTGCGGAGACTTTCACTCATGAGGGTGAGTTTCGACTGGTAATCGCCGTGGACGGGGATGCAGGTAGGATGGATCTGGACGAAAGCAGGGTTGGCAAAGAATGCACCTTTTTTATATGCTTGCCAGGCGGCACTGCCGTTCGAGCCCATGGCGTTGGTTGAGAGGAAATAGACATTTCCGTATCCTCCCGTAGCCAGGACCACGGCATGGCCGAAATAGCGTTCCAGTTCGCCCGTGACAAGGTTCCGGACAATGATCCCTCGTGCCTTCCCGTCAATGACGACCAGATCCTCCATTTCACGTCGGGTGTACATCTTGACCGTTCCGCGGGCGATCTGTCTTTCAAGGGCGCTGTAGGCTCCCAGCAGAAGCTGCTGGCCCGTCTGTCCGCGGGCATAGAAGGTACGGGAGACAAGTGCCCCTCCAAAAGAGCGGTTGGTCAGCAATCCACCGTATTCTCGTGCAAAAGGGACACCCTGGGCCACACATTGGTCAATGATGTTATTGCTCACCTCCGCCAGGCGGTAAACATTGGCTTCCCTCGAACGGTAATCACCTCCTTTGACCGTATCGTAAAAGAGGCGATAGACACTGTCACCGTCGTTTTGATAATTCTTGGCTGCGTTGATCCCTCCTTGTGCTGCAATGCTGTGAGCCCGGCGGGGACTGTCCTGATAACAGAAGATTTTCACATTGAACCCCAACTCACCAAGGGAGGCGGCAGCCGAAGCCCCTGCCAAACCCGTCCCTACCACAATGATATCGAGTTTCCGTTTGTTGTTGGGACTGACCAGCTTCTGATGTGCCTTGTAATTCGACCACTTCTCGGCGATCGGCCCTTCGGGAACTTTCGAATCTAACTTGACCATGATATCTTCTTTTTTATTTTTCCTGTACTATGAAAAGTAGATGATGAGGGGAATAATGGCGAATCCCAGGGGGATGATGATCGCATAGATGGTCCCCGCGACCCAAAAGACACGACTTAACCGGTCGGTAGCCCATCCCAGTGTCTGGAATGCCGACCAAAAGGCGTGTGCCAAGTGAAACCCCAGGACCAGGAAAGAAAACTCATAGAAGATCAAATAACCCGTTTGCTTGAAAAGTTGATGAGCCACAGAATAGAAATCTTCGGGGTTACCCTCCACCAAACCTACCTTGATAAAGTAAAAATTGACGAAATGGATCACGAGAAAAACGAGAACGATCAGCCCCGTCCAGATCATGAACTTGGAAAAGAAAGAGATCTGCGAGTAATTGGGGATTTTGTATTTGACCAGTCCCCGGGAGGCCCAGTTCTGGATCTGGATGACGATCCCGTAGAAGATATGCAGTAGGAAAGAGCCCAGCAGCAACACCTCAAAACCCTTGACCAACCAAAATGTTGCCATGAAATGCGCGGCCTTGTTGAAGGGTTCGGGATCGGATTTCAGCAATAAAAGATTGATGCCCAGATGTACCGGAAGAAACAGGATCAGGAAGAGGCCCAGCAAGGCCATCACGAACTTTTTCCAGACGGAAGAACCTAAAAACCTGCTCATAGATCAAGAATTAATTGGTTATTAACCCACATCAGGAATGATACTCGAATCGCAAATGTAAGAACATTGGTTTCCATAAAATATGCTTATCAGCATAAAAAGCCGTTCAATTGGTTAAATTTGCCAAAGCTTTAGGGAATATGTCTCGAAAGATAAGAGAATCGCATTAAAAATCAGAGGTTTTGAAAAAATTTAGAATCGTTTTAAATTTTATGGGTTAAAATAACGTCAGGTATCATGGAAAAATCTATAGAATTTCACGGCAAACAGATATGGTATGATACGGTAGGCGAGGGATTCCCCTTGGTCTTATTGCATGGTTATTTAGAGTCGAAAGAGATATGGGACGGTTTTTCGGATGAACTGGCCGGACGTTTTCAGGTGATCCGGGTGGATCTTCCCGGGCATGGGCGTTCGGAGGTGTTAGGGGATGTCCATACCATGGAGATTCTGGCCGCCGCCGTGAAAGAAGTGGTGGAGCGAGAAGTTTCCGGGAAAAAGATTGTATTGATAGGACATTCTTTGGGCGGATATGTTACATTGGCCTTTGCCGAGGAGTATGCGACGTTGTTGGGCGGATTTTCTCTTTTTCATTCTCATCCCCTGGCCGACACGGAAGAGGTGAAAGTGAATCGTCAGCGAGAGATCGCATTGATAGCTGCAGGGAAGAAGGAGATGATCTATTCGGTGAATGTGCCGAAGGCTTTTGCCGAAGAGAACGTGGAACGGTTTCACGAGGAGGTGGAGCGTGCCATCGCCATTGCAAAACGCACCCCTGACGAAGGGATCCAGGCCATGCTGCGGGGGATGATGCAACGTCCCGACCGCCGCCATCTTTTAGAGAAGGCGACTTTGCCTGTCCTGTGGATCCTCGGGAAAGGCGACCGCTATATTTCCCTTGAAAAGATGGAAAAGGAAGTTCACCCCGGAGAAAAGGTGACCCGGGTGGTCTTGGAACACTCCGGACATATGGGATTCATCGAAGAGCGGGAACGCACCCTGGAACTCATTTCCCGGTTTGCAGAAAACGTATGGCCCGTTGAAGGGTAGTGTCGATCTTTCCGATGATGGGATAGAATCCGTCGTCATCGAGAACATCCCGTCCGATGTAAGCTTTGATCTGGGTCAGAAGGATGGAGCGTGATCGTTGGATATCGCGACCGACCGGTTTTACCCCTTTCTTCTCTGCATACCGGATAAAATCCTTGAGAAGGGGCTGCTGGTCGAGAAATTGTTCCAGCTCGGCAGCTGTCCGGAACGTTTCCAGCTTTTCCCGGTGCTGGTCCGTATAAGCCAGTGCAAAACGGTAGATCAGACCCAGATTTCTCACCTTGATCAGGTAATCAGAGATGCCGGAGGTGTCCATGGGGACAAAGATATCGGGCATGATCCCTCCTCCTCCGTATACGGTCCGGCCATGAACGGTTTTGTATTTGAGTGAGTCCGGGAAATGGATGCTGTCGGCCGATTCAAATTCGCCCTTCTGGAACCTTTCATTGATATCGTTGAAATATTCTTCTATTCCTTTGTCATAAGGTTTCTGAATGCATCTCCCGGAAGGGGTATAGTACCTGGCCACGGTAAGGCGCAAGACGGACCCGTCACGCAGGATGAAAGGTTCCTGGACCAATCCTTTCCCGAACGAGCGGCGGCCGATGATCGTACCACGGTCATTGTCCTGGATGGCTCCGGCGACGATTTCGCTGGCCGAAGCCGACCATTCGTCGATAAGAATTACCAGGTCTCCGTCAGTGAATACGCCGTCGCCGGGAGCGTACACCATATCTTTCTTACGGTTCCTCCCCATGGTGTAGACGATGAGGGTGCCTTTAGGCAGGAACTGGTCGGCAATGTGGATAGCCGCATCGAGGTAACCTCCGCCGTTGCCCCGCAGGTCGACGATCAGCTTATGGGGAGGGATGGGGGAGGTCATCAGACGATCGAAAGCGCGGACGAACTCTTCGTTGGTGGTGCGGGCGAATTTGCTGATCTTGATGTATCCGATGCTGTCGGTCACCATGTAAGCTACATCCACGCTCTTGAGGGGGATCTTGTCGCGGGTGATCTCGAACTTCAGCAGGTCGGCCAC
>JAMOUS010000012.1 GCA_027067975.1 Bacteroidales bacterium
AGGGCGATGAGAAGCGGAGGCAGGAGGGTCAGCAGGTTGTAATGACCGATGCGGTTGCGTCCCAGCCAGTAATAGGTGACCGCCGAGGCGAGTGAGGTGGTATAGGCCAGGAGGAAGATCCACTCGAACCGTCCTGCGCCGGTGAAGAGAAAGATGGAGATGGTGCCCAGCAGGGAGGTGAGCAGGCTGCCGCCCCACGCCACTGCCAGAAGCTGCCAGGGGGAGTGCTGCGGCGTATGGTAGGCGACGGTGGCGCCGGAAAAGATGTTGTTGAGGATCGTCACCAACGAGACGGAGGTCATCACCAGCGCGATGAGGCCCCGTCCTTCGCTGCCCCACACACGGGCGGTGAAGACCACCAACAGGAGGTTGATCACCAAAACCATCCCGCGTGTCAAGATGGTAAAAAAGGTGCGCCGGTTGAGCAGCATCATGATGTGACGATCTTTTGGAGAAAGGGCAACAACCCCTTCCCTGCCCTTTCCCAGTTGTATTGTTGCAGAGCCTCTTCCCGGGCGGCATTGCAGACCTTTTGATAACGTTCCGGATCCTTCAAATATTCTTTGATGATCCCCGCAATCTTTTCTTTCGCCTGTGGCCGGACCCTGTGCAGGTAAGGCTTCTCCCCCATTTCCTTCCGGATGCTCAGCAGGTCGCTGAAAATGAGCGGGCGACCCAAGGCTATGAAATAAAAAAGCTTGATGGGCAGGCTGCAGTGGTTCTCTGGATCCCTGCGGCGCAGGTCGAAGAAAAAATGGTCGTCACGGATCTTTTGGAGGTAATCCTCCAAGGGAAGAAAAGGCAGGAGTTCCCAGGTAATGTTCCCCGGCAGCCTCTCGAGGCGCTGCCGGAAATGCCCTTCCTCTTTCCGGTTGCGGAAGAATCCGATAAGACGGATGCGGATCTGCCGGGAGGGCATTTCCTCTGCCAGCAGTTCCACGACATCCAGAAAAACTTCCAGGCCCTTCTCCCTGCTCAGTTTCCCACTATAGGAAAGGTTCAGCATCCCGGCCGGGGAGGAAGGAGGATGAAATGGGATCAGCTCCAACAAAGGGGTATAACCCAGAAAGATGTGGGGTTTACGGCCACACATAAGCCGGAAAGGAAGGGCTTTGCATCTCTCCCCGAAGATAAAAGCGTCCGTTTTCGCGGCGGCCAGCAGGTTGTGGACAACCAGGAGCGGAAAGAGAAGTATTCCCATTCCCCCCCAGCGTTCCAGCTCTTTCTTCCCGGGGTACCATTCGGTGATGTCATAGACGATCTTTACCACCTTTCCGGTCTTTTTGCGGTAGCGGGCTGCTACGAACAGCGGAAAGGGTTCGGGGACGATCACCATCCCGGGTGACTCTTCCCGGAGTGTCTCCAGGAAGATCCTGTTTTTTTCCTTATGAGACATTTTCCTTCCTTCGAACGACCGTATCTTCACCCCCTCGAGGTTTTCTTCCCTTGCTTCCCGCGAAGAGACCATGACCACCTCTTCCCCTTGCCGGGCAAGTATCCGGGCCATGTGGTGAAACAGGCGGTCGTCGAGAGGAGTATGGCGGGTGGTAAGGATCGCGATCTTCATACGGCAGGCTCGGGGCGGAAACGTCTATCCAACGAAAATAGCAAAAAAGAATCTTCCTCACAGAAGGTTGGGATCGCCAAGGTTTCCTGAATAAAAATTCAGAAACGGTCAAGTGACAGAGAGCAAGCCAGATACACGGTCATTGTTTTTTTCCTCTTTACACCTGCTGGGAGGGATAGACCAGAAATTTTAATTTTGGTTATATGAACGTACGTGTTCTTCTCTTTTTTCTGGGCATTGCCGGGACCGGTATGGTGCTGGCCCAGGAACGTCCCGTGCTGCATGCCGGGGCATCGGTGCAGGGGTTCGTCTTTGACGGGAGGGTGGATGAGACCTGTTGGCGGGAGGCCGATTCGATCCCCAACCTGACGATGGTGGAGCCGGTGGAAGGAGGCACTCCTACCTTTCCCACTGTGGTGCGGGTACTGGCCACCGACAGGGAGATCATCCTCGGCATCATCTGTTACGACAATGAGCCGGACAAAATCGTCTCCTTTTCCAAGGCTCGCGATTCCTATCTCCGGGGTGAGGATTACATCAAATTCGTTTTCGACACTTACCAGGATGGCCGTACGGGATACATCTTCGCCGTGAACCCCAACGGGGCGCGTTACGATGCCTTGTCGGAGAAGCACGGAGAGCATGAGGACCAGAACTGGGACGGGATCTGGGATGCAAAGACTTACCGGGGCAAGAACTACTGGTCGGTCGAGATCCGCATTCCGGTGAAGACCTTGACCTTTTCCAAGGGTTTACATGCCTGGGGGTTCAATGTCGAGCGGAGGATCCAGCGTTTGCAGGAGACCGACCGCTGGAGCGGGGCGCGGATGGACTACCGGGTGGCGCAGGTGATCGTCGCGGGCCTGCTGGAGGGGCTACCCGACTTCAACCTGGGTATCGGGCTCACCATCAAGCCTTCGCTGGTGGGAGATATCTCCCGCCAGGCCGGAGAAAGCCGGATCTACGACGGGAAGCCCAGCCTCGACATGATCCAGCGCATTACGCCGGAGATCACTGCCCAGCTCACACTGAACACCGACTTTGCAGAGACCGAGGTGGATACGCGTCGTACCAACCTGACCCGCTTTTCCCTTTTCTTTCCCGAAAAACGGCAATTCTTTCTCGAAGGTGCCGATATCTACTCTTTCGGCTTGGGGCTTTCACCCCATTCCCTTCTTCCTTTCAACAGCCGGCGCATCGGCCTGTATCATGGCCGGGAGGTACCCCTGGTGGTCGGTGCGAAAGTCAACGGCAAGGTGAACAAGACCAACTTCGGGGCGTTGATGACCCACATGGGCAGTCTGGACACCACCCTCTCTCCCACCAACCTGGGGGTG
The DNA here is from genome assembly GCA_027067975.1 of Bacteroidales bacterium. GTDB lineage: Bacteria > Bacteroidota > Bacteroidia > Bacteroidales > VadinHA17 > DRPN01. The sequence continues at coordinate 2,905 of JAMOUS010000012.1, forward strand.
GTGCGGGTGAAACAGAACATCCTCAAGGAGTCGACCGTCGGGATGATCGCCACCTTTGGCGATCCTTCGGGGTTGAGCGGCAGCGCCATGGCGGGTGTCGACTTCACTTATCGCACCAGCCATTACCGCGGAGACAAGAACCTGCTGGCGGGAGTATGGGGGCTTTACAACTGGCGCGAAGACCTGGGCAACGATGCCTCGGCTTTTGGCCTCACGGTCGACTACCCCAACGACAAATGGGATATTTTCGGCTCTTTCCGTCGTGTGGGAGCCGATTTCAACCCTTCGTTGGGTTTCGTCCCGCGTCGCGGAGTGTATGCTTATGCCCTGTCGGTGGACTACATGCCGCGCCCTGCCAACATCCGTTCTATCCGGCAGTTCTTCTTTGAATCGTTCTATTACCTCATCACCGATCTGGACAATCACTGGGAGAGTTATACGGTCTTCACTGCGCCCATCCATTTCCGCATGGAGAGTGGCGACCGTTTCGAGTTCAATCTCAAGCCTGCGGGAGAGTTCCTGAAAGAGCCGTTCGAGATCTCGCCCGGTGTGGTGATCCCTGCCGGCGGTTACCACTGGCTGCGCTCGCGTCTCGAGTTGGAAACCGCCAGCAAGCGCCCGATCAACGGCCAGATCACATGGTGGTACGGAGGGTTCTACGAGGGGAGGCTCGACCAGATCGAACTCCAGCTTTTCCTGCGTCCCTTTACCTGGATGATCATCGAGCTGAATTATGAACGGAACATTGCCCGCAACCTGGTCAACAATCCCGATTACGACTTCGACCAGAGCCTCTTCGGCGGGAGGTTGCAACTCAACTTCTCTTCCGACATGCAACTTTCCTCGTTCATCCAGTACGACAACATGAGCCGTTCCATCGGGACCAATACGCGGTTCCGCTGGACCTTTACCCCGAAGGGGGATCTCTTCATTGTCTACAACCACAACATTGCCAAGGACATCGAGGACCGGTTCGCATACCAGTCGAACCAGCTCATTGCCAAGCTGACTTACAGTTTCTGGCTGTAGTCTATTTTCTTTTCCGCACGATCAGGAAGATGATGCCTGCCAGGACGACGAGCAGGGTGATCGCTATGGCCGCGAGGGTTGTTCGCAGGGTGGCGGATGACGCTTTGGGCGGGGACGGAGGGTTTTTCTTTCCGAACACCTTGTCGAGGTCAACGGAGCGGGGTGCGAAGGTGAGGACTTCGTCGACGGTGGGAGTGGGCTC
>JAMOUS010000013.1 GCA_027067975.1 Bacteroidales bacterium
GATGGCATAGCCGGGGCGGTATTCTCCGCTCCGGATCTTTTCCATGTACATGGGGCGGCGGGGACCTTCGCTGTGGTAGTGGGGGCTGTGGCTCCAGGGCAGGAGGCCGAGGCCGTGGATGGTGGTGAGCTGTCCCGGCCGCGAGTCGGTGGTGCCTTCGGCAAACCAACAGAGCGAGCCGGCGCTCCCGCCGGCCAGGATGATGCCGCGGCGGTACGCCTCGGCCAGCACCGTGTCGATGCCCTGGGCATGCCAGATGGCGAGCATGTTAAGCGTGTTGCCGCCGCCGACGATGATGGCGTCCATGCCCAATAGATAGTCGGCGAACGACGTCTTCGTACTGTACGACGAGATCCACACCTTCAGTACGTACGGCTCCAGCGGCAGGTCGCGGCAACGCTCATACCAGCGGATGATACCGTAAGGGTTGTCGGCGCTGGCTGTGGGCACAAAGCAGACCTTCGGCCGCTCTTTGCCCGTCATCCGGGCGATGTAGGCGATGAAACGCTTGTCGAGACTGCCGCCCGTGGCCACGATGGTGGGTACCGTGTTGCTCTGTGGCTTCTGGGCTGAAGAGGGAAAGAGAGTGATGAAGACGATGAGAAAGGAGAAGAAAAGACGCATAGTGTAGAGCTTTGAAGGTTTGAATTCTTGAAGGGATCAGCTTCCGTCCGGCTTGCCGGTCGTCCGGTGTTTTTCCCTTTCGGCCGTTGAGAGCAGGCCGCAGGCGGCGTCGATGTCCTGGCCGCGGGAGCGGCGTATGGTGGTGACGATGCCTTTGGCGCGGAGACGGTCGCGGAAGGCCTCCACCTCTGTCGGCGAGGGGCTCTGCAGGTCGCTGCCGGGGATGGCGTGGAAGCGGATGAGGTTGATGCGGCACTTCAGGCCGTTGAGCAGGCGGGCCAACTCCTTCACGTGGGCGGGCGTGTCGTTGAGACCTTTGAAGAGGATGTATTCGAACGAGATACGCCGCTGGCCGTGCCAGTCGTACTGCTTGACGAGGTCGATGATCTTGCGGATGGGATGTTTCCGCTGCACCGGCATGAGGCGGGCGCGCTCCTCCTCGAAGGGGCTGTGAAGGCTGATGGCCAGGTGGGCCTGGCTGTGCTCGAGGAAGGTCTGCACCGCCGGCAGCAGGCCGATGGTCGAGACCGTGATGCGGCGGGGGCTCCAGCCGAAACCCCACGGCGCCGTGAGGATCTCAAGACTCTGCAACACCGCCTCCAGGTTGTCGAGCGGCTCGCCCATGCCCATGTAGACGATGTTGGTGAGCTGTCGCGACTCGGGCACCGACACCACCTGGTTGAGGATCTCGCCGGCGGTGAGCTGGCCGTGGAAGCCCTGGCGGCCTGTCATGCAGAAGGTGCATCCCATCTTGCAGCCCACCTGGGTGCTCACGCAAAGGGTGTGGCGGTCGCGCTCGGGGATGTAGGCGGTCTCGATGTAGCGGCCTCTGCCGGCGGGGAAAAGGTATTTTTTCGTCCCGTCGGCCGACACCTGCACGCTCAAGGGCGCAGCCAGGCCCACCTCGTACCGCTCACCCAGCCGCTGCCGCGCCTCCTTCGACAGGTCGGTCATCGCAGCAAAAGAGTCCACCCGCTTGTCATACAGCCACCGCGCCAGCTGCTGCGCCGCATATCGCGGTAACCCTTCCGCCTCCGCCACCGAACGCAATCCCTCCAGCGTCTTGCCAAACAATGTCTCTTTCATGATCCTTCCTCCATCCGGGGTCAAAAGTAAGAAAATTGCCTCTCCCGGAGAATACAACATGGCCCCGGGCGATGAAAATTTGATATCTTGCGGGAGAACCTCAAAAGATGCCGTGATGAAAAAGATCCTTTCCTGCTTCTTGTTGCTGGCCGTTTCGTCCGCCGTGCAGGCCCAGACGGCCGGGATCGCCGACGACGAACGTTTCCGTTCGGAGGTGAAGTTGCTGGAGTCGTGGATCCAACAGCAGATCGATTACCGCAACATCCCCGGCCTGGCGGTGGGGGTCGTCTACGACCGGAGGCTGGTGTATGCCAGGGGTTTCGGCTATGCCGACCTGGAGAAGAAGACGCCCGTGACGCCACAGAGCCTCTTCCGCATCGCCTCCAACAGCAAGACCTTCACCGCCACGGCGGTGATGCAGCTGCGCGACGAGGGGAAGTTGCGTCTCGACGATCCCATCGACAAATATCTGCAAGACTTCAGCATCGGCAATCCTTATCCGGATGCTCCGCCCATCACGATTTTCCACCTGCTCACCCACACCTCGGGTTTGCCGCGTGAGGCGGCCTTCCCCTACTGGACCGACCGCAAGTTCCCTACCATGGAACAGATCCTCAAAGCCTTGCCGCACCAGGAGATGATCTACCCTCCCGGACAGCGGATCAAATATTCCAACCTGGGCATGGCCTTGCTGGGAGAGATCGTCGCCGTGGTCTCCGGCATGCCGTATGAGCAGTATATGGAGGAGAAGATTTTCCGGCCGCTGGGGATGACACATACGTCGGTCTTTTTGACGGAAGAAGAGAAGAAGCATCTGGTGACGCCTTACAGTCGCCGTTTTCCGGACGGTTCGCGGCGGGTGATGCCCTTCACCGAGGCGCGGGGGCTGGCGCCGGCGGCCAACATCACCTCCAACGTGGAGGATCTGGCGCGGTTCGTCGCGCTGCAGTTCCGCGAGGGACCCCGGCAGGGGGCGCAGGTCCTCAGCGGCTATACGTTGCAGGAGATGCACCGCCTCCATTTTCCCAACGAGAAGTGGACGGGCGGCTATGGGCTGGGCTTCCGCGTGTGGCGGCAGGGGGAGTGGACCCTCTGCGGCCACGGCGGATGGGTCGCCGGCAACCGCTCGCAGATCTCCTTCATCCCTTCCGAAAGAGTGGGCGTGACCGTCCTGACCAACGCCGACGATGTCTCACCTTCTTTCTTTGCCAACAGGATCCTGGAAATGCTGGTGCCGGTGATCCATGCCATCGTCACCCCGCCGCCGGAGGAACCGCATGCCGACCCTGCCTGGGAAAAATATACCGGCATCTATACCGACCCTTCGTGGTATGTTACCGAGATCATGATCTACCAGGGCCGCCTCGTGATGAACGGCTACAACTATCCCCCCGATGACGACCCGCATGACGACCTGGTCCGTCTCACGTCTGCCGGCCGCGACACCTTCGTGATGGACGGCCCCAACGGCAACGGCGAGAAGGTGGTTTTCCTCTTCGACAAGAGCGGGAAGGTCGAAAAGGTGAAGGTGGGGGAGAATTATATTTTCCCGGTAAAATAAAACACCGCCCCCGCTGCGGTGAGCGAAGACGGTGAGTGGTGGAGCTGCGGGGAGTCGAACCCCGGTCCAGACAAGAAACAGATGTGGTTTCTACATGCTTAGTCTGCTTTGGGTTGTCGGGTACAGGCTGGCAGCAGACAGCCTACCTGTACCTTAGTCCCGGATATCTCGTCAGGAATGGCGGGACGACCATCCTGACCAGCCACGGCTTTCCGAGTACCTCCATATCGGAGACCGCCGGGCAGGGTCTCCGGGAGATAGCTCGTCCCGGTACCTGGTACCGGGATTAAGCCCTCTCACATCCCGTGATCAGGCAGCGAGCGCGAAGTTGGTTTCGCCATTTATCGTTGCGTAACCCTGTTTTACGAGCGTTGTTACGTGGCTCGGCATGCTTGCACATCCATTTACCTTGCTGTCAAAACCAGGTCAGCCCCATGGAAAATAGATCATGCACCTGCAAAATTACAAAAAATATGCCAGGCTTTTCCTAACTTCGCAAGGCAGGAAAAACGATTTCACGATGAAGATAGGGATATTACGAGAGACCAAGACGCCGCCCGACCGGCGGGTGCCTTTCTCGCCGCAGCAGGCGGCGGCGTTGATGCGGCAATACCAGGGGCTGCAGGTGGTGGTGCAGCCGTCGGAGATACGGGGTTTCGCCGACGGGGAATACGAGGCGGCGGGGGTGCCGCTGCAGGAAGACCTGAGCGACTGCGACGTGCTGATGGGGGTCAAGGAGGTGAAGACCGGGACGCTGATCCCGGGGAAGACCTATTTTTTCTTCTCCCATACGGCCAAGAAGCAGCCTTACAACCGCAGCCTGCTGCAGGAG
>JAMOUS010000014.1 GCA_027067975.1 Bacteroidales bacterium
TCATGTAAAAACGCAACATATCTATGAAAAATAATTCTTTTTATCATCGAATTATGTCCATAAGGTAAAGATTGTTCGTATTCACGTCGTTTGAATGTATCTTTTCCTGGTAAATATCACCGTCAATATCAGTGGAATATACGCCAGAGCAACGGCAATGACGGACCAGTACCTTTTGTTGTATTCAGCCACCCATGCCCAAGGAAGCAACCACGCAACGTTTATGACGGTAACAAGAATGGCTACTTTGCCATGATTTTGCCAGCGATGTGCTAAAATTTGATAAGCATGTGTTCTGTGTGCTTTAAACCAGGATTCAGTACTAATTATCCGCATCAGGAGCGTTACCGTGGCATCAGAAACGAAGACAGCACAAAGAATTAGCCATGTGGCGATACTGAGCGTATTTTGCGCTGCAGTCTCTATCATAAACACAAATATCATAAACCCAAGGTAAGTACTGCCCACATCTCCCATGAACACCTTTGCCGGAGGCAGATTCAACAATAAAAAGCCCCCGGCTGCTGCCGCCAGTGTTAACATCCAATCCCACACAACCCAGTTGCCATTATATCCGAGCAAAACAGCACTTAATAAAATATATATGGTTTCCAAGCCCGCAATGGTATCGATGCCATCCATGAAATTATAAACATTTATCCACCAGAGACCGCCAACGATCCAACAGGACAACACGATGTAATTGTAATACGCCTCAATGTTTTTACCGGACATCCATGCGTCTTGAAATACTAAAAGCACAATAATTACTGACAGAAATTGGCACATGATTCTAACCAGAACGTTCAATTTATACCTGTCATCCATCAAGCCGATTAAAGCCAAAATCGATGACGATAAAATTATTGCTTTTGCTGAATCATGGCCTTTGGTATATGCCATCCATCCCGCAATGGTTCCGGCCAACACAATTCCTATTCCACCACCATGAGGTGTTATTTTGCTGTGTGATGACCGATGGTTTGGAACACTTACCAAACCAAATTTTTCCCCATAGCATTTTACAATCCACCCACCCAGAAATCCACACACAAATCCTATAGATAAAGAGCCTGTAATCCCAATACTTATGTCCATCGTTGTTTCCTGAAGCGTTCAACAGTAACCCGTAATCCGTTTTCAATGGAATGTGGCGGGAACCATCCAAGTTCATTGTTGATTTTTACCATCTCGATTTGCAGGGATCCTGTCAAGCGATGAAAAAAATCTTTGTATCCAAATATGATAAGCAAAGATTTTATCACCCATAATGGACAAGGCGGGAAAAAAGTTTTTACCCCGATTGTTTTGGATATCAACTTAATCAGTTCCGGTGTCGACAAATCGCGTCCATCGCTTAGCATAAATATTTTATTATTGGCTGATGTGTTCTGTATAGCCTTTACGATTGCATCATTCAGATTATCCACGAACAAATAACTCCGTTTATTTTTAATTCGCGGAAAGACAAAATATTTATGACGGCTTATCAATTCAATAAAATTAAATAAATTACCTTTCATGCCGGGCCCGTAAACCAGGGGGGGACGGAAAATTACATAGTTCATTTTTGAAGTTTTACAAAGTCTTTCGATACCGATCTCTGCATAATACTTCGATTTCCCATAAACAGTAAGAGGGACAGGTTTGCTATCTTCCCTAAATGGAAATTGATCTGTGTATTCACCATTTACTTTCACAGTGCTAACGAAAATGAATTTTTCAACTCCACATTCAATGGCATGCTTTACGATTCTTAATGTTCCCTCTGTATTTATTGAATAATATTTTTCATAATCAATATTTTTTTGGTTCTGTTTGTCAACAACGGCGGCAAGATGGACTATCGTTTTTGCATTTGTGCATTTAAATATATCGTGCCAGTCAGTATTCCCGTCAATTTTTTTAATCACAACGTCTGCATTATCTACTTTACCTCTTCTTGTGATTCCTACAACTCGAAATGCTTCTTTACGCAGTTTGTTGCAAAGTCTTCTACCGATAAATCCATTCGCACCGGTTACGATTACGGTATCTTTACTTTTCTTATTCATAACGGCTTTTCAATATACCCGGGTTTCAACGCAATACTAATAATGTCCTCCGCAAGAGTATGCATGATCACTTTCCTTCTGTATTTTAGCACAAACTTGCCCCTGTCCACCATGTCGGGTGAAAGATCTCGTAAAGCACGAACAAACCCCTTGACATCACAAGGGTTGAAAACCGCTGCGTGTTCGATATTTTCAAGAATAAACTTACGGGGATAACCATCAACCCCTGCCAGAACCGGTTTGCCGGTAGCGGCATATTCGAAAATCTTTGACGGCAGGACCCTCTGAAAAGCCTTGTAATCATTCAAATGCAACAACAGGTAATCTGATTGGGAATACAACTGCAAGAGACGGGTACGGGAAACAGGATTTATCAGCTGTACGTTCTTCACGCCCGTTTTCCGCAGATCCTCCACGAGCCGTTGTCGCATGCCTCCATCCCCTACTATGAGAAACCGGCATTCGTTTTCCAAATGTTTGGCTGCCGCGGGAATGATTCTATGCAAGCCCTGCCCGGCACCGATATTCCCCGCATATAGAACAATCGGGATACTTTCGGAATTCATCTTTCTGAAATCATATAGAAGAAATTCTTCATCTATACCATTTGGGAAGAAAACCAGCTTGCGCCTTTCAACTATCTTTTCAAAATAGGAATAGAATCCTTCGGACACTAGGTTGATCCGGGATGCATACTGCAGGGCGTATCTTTCCATCCAACGAAACGCGGGAAGCATTCCGCCGGCCAACCGGCCCGATAATACGTCTTCCATAGTGTCAGTAAAAATATCCCGGATATCCAAATACAATGGCGCTCCCATTTTTCTGGCAATGACCGCCCCCAGAATTCCCGTCATCAAACGTGATGTTGTAGCTATAACAAGATCATATCTTCGCCTACCAACCTCACGCCAAGTACCCAATGCAAATTTGGCATATGCAATCGATTGATCAAGCATGCCGCTTCGGTGCAATGGGACACCAATTCTCCTGATTCTGACCAACCCATTGTCTTCCTTATCCGGAGCATCGGCAAAGTATGATGCATACCGGTTGGGGTAAGTCGTAATGACATCGATTTCATCACCCTTACCCAGATGCCCCGGCAACTCATTTATCAATGCCCCGGCGCGAAATGATCCCGCACACAAATCAGGCGGGAAATAAAAACTGATGAACAATAGCCTCATATCAATACTTCAATTCTTTACCCACTCAATATTAGTCGTCAACTTGCATGGCAGTTCCGTCTCCACACGGCAAGCAATGCGCCGATTAGGAATGGTTCTGCCGAAAGCAGGATGGTAGGTTGAATTCTCTATAGACACATGGACTCCCGAATCGGGATGAAGTATTGCTATTTTTTGTCCGGAATCACTCCATGACATATGGATATTTCCACAATATTCGTGCATATCAACACCCGGGTGCAGGTGAAAAAACATTTCCAAACGATGGCGTCCCCGACCGGATACACGGTCGCCAATTTCCAAGCCGCTATCAGTCAGCCGCCATGTCCTGCAATGCATAACATTTCCTGACAATCTTTTGTACCCATCATGCTGAGCCGAGATGACAAACCGTAATCCTTCCAAATCAGATTCAAGTATTTCCGTTCTGGCCCGCCTGGCAACACGGAAAGCGGCCCATACTTCAGATGAATCAAGGCCATCTATCACGATGGTGTTGTGTGCCGCAGAACCACGCTGACGGGTTCTTTCTTTCCCCCGTTCATACGTTGAAGTCCCGGAGTTGACAAAAACACGTTTGCCTTTAACCGACACCTCGAAACTCAATGTGTCGGCGTGGGCATGCCCCGGCTGGTAATCCGGTCCGACAGGCCCGCAATCCACGAAAAGAATTGCATCGCCTTTTTCCGCCCTGCAGTAACCACTATCGGGAAGGCATACGCTTTTTACAGGTTTGACCGGCTCGAAGCCAAGAACCTCGGCATAGCGGTCTATTTGCTCCGGGCTCGGTGCGACTCCGGTCGAAGCATCGTTGAAAAACGGAATCTCACCGTCCGGGTGACGCATTAAACATGACCAGACAAGCATCCGTCCGATCACCTCCCGCCACAACAAGGGAACCTGTCTTTTGTACGCATTGCACAGATTGACAATGTCCAGCAGATCTTCCAGTACCAGCAAATGGTACATGGGGCTTCTCTCATAGTGGCCGCCATCCGCTAAAACTTGCTCCGGCAACTGATTGCGTAAGATCCGTTGGCCTGCGTCTCGCCAAGTCTTTGCCTCCGGCCCATCAAAAAATGTGCCGGCAAATATCAATGCTTTGGCATTGGTAAGTAAATGGTTACCCAAAAGGTGATATTCTATGCGTTTCAAAAGCCATCGCGCTTGCACAGCCAGACTGTGGGTTGCGGCTGCCGGCAGGTCATTGCCAGCCATCACCCATTTTATCCAGTTAACGATACGCAGCGATGTTGGGTAGGGGTCCCATCCGGTTCCCGAGGAAGGGGGATTCTCTTCTATCCATTTTACAATCAGTTCTCTATGCAAGTCGGAACGATCAGCGGCATTACACGACTTCAGATCATCGAAATAGTGCAGGTTGTATACCCACAATCGAGAAACCCCTGTTGGATTCCAATCACCGGGCAATATCAGGTCCCGAGCGTCATTGAGAAATTCGAAACGCCAGCGTCCGCGAAGAGCTTCCTTCCCACATATCGGCGGGACCCACTTTCCTGCAATTTCCCTACGCGGTGGCGGCGGTGAAAAATCGGGGGCCGGCTTGCAAATATGGAACCGCAACCGGGCCGATATTTGTCGCAAGGTGAGGTGGCGAAGTGTATTGAAATAACGGTTAACCATCAGTTTTTGCATAGTTTGGCGTCTATTTCCAATACTGTCCGACTTACTTCAATAATCTCCTCTATCGGTATTGGGCCGGGCGCCCCACTCCTGATTGCCTTAACGAACTCATGGACACATGTATTTTGGCCTTTGTCTTGGCGCCAAGTTCGCATACCACGGAAACCGGGCCATCCCATAGACCGTAAGCAACGGAAATTATCAAGCTGTAAAACACGGCCCGCGCAAAACACTTCCAGGCGTTCTTTCGGAAATCCGCTGTGACCGTTTGCGAAATAGTGCAATGTTCCCATGGAGCCATCTTCGAATTCAATGGTAATGGTCGCCTTGTCATTTACGATTTCCATACCAGGAACATAGCCTACCCTTGAAGTTTTGAATCGCTTGATGCGTGCACCGATTATATGACGCATGAGATCAATGAAATGGCAGGCCTCCCCCACAATCCTGCCTCCGCCAATCGTTTTGTCCTGGGTCCAGTGCTCTTTTGGAATTGCACCGGCATTGACCGTCATAATCAGGCACTTGGGCTCGTCCATGCACTCCAGCAGCTTCCGCATCTTCTTTACGTGGGGTGAGAAACGCCGATTGAAACCTATCATCAATACAGGTACGGCCCCGGCGCTACGCCTGTCCAGCAATGCTTTTTCGATGGCATCTATTTCTTCATGGCAAAGGGCCAGCGGCTTTTCTACAAATACGTGCTTGCCTGCCGACAGCGCTTCGCATACATAACGTGCATGTGAATCATGGTGTGTGGCAATCACAACCGTGTTGCACCGGTTATCACCGATAACCCGTGCGGGGTCAGTGGAAGCAAGACTAAAACCATATTTTTCACCATAGTGCGTGCTGCTTACACCGCCGCTGGATACAATGGTGTCAAGCCGAACACCGGTCTTTCGGAAAGCAGGAATCAAAAACCTGCCGGCATAGTTGCCGGCACCTATGAAACTAACGGTGGGATTACCAGACGCCATGGAAGCTGCATCCGCTGTACCCAGTACAATCTCCGATTTGTGTGTGGTCTTTTGGGCTTGCCGTTCATATTCTATAATTATTCCGATATAAGGCTCATCCGCTGTCAGGAGCCGATAGGCCTCATTGGCCCTTTCGATGGGGAAACGGTGAGATATGAGGGGGCGGCAATCTACAGCTCCTGTAGCCAGCATATCCAAAACTGCCTCGAAATTACGCTGCTCAGTCCAACGAACGTATCCTACCGGATAATCGTTTCCATGTAGTTCATATCCGGGATCATACCTTCCAGGGCCATACGAACAGGAAACCTGAAAGCTAAGTTCTTTTTTGTAAAATTCGTCGCGTTCAAAATTCATTCCCGTTACACCCACAAGGACGATGCGCCCACGTTTTCTGCACATGGCGGCAGCCTGTTTTATGGGCTGATCGCTCTTTGTGGAAGCCGTTATCAAAACGCCGTCCACACCCCTGCCACGTGAAAATTTCGAAGCGGCCGATACGGGATCCTGTCCTTGAGAAAGGTCGACAGCCTGTGCACCGTATCTGCGGGCCATGGCGACCTTTGCAGGATCCATATCTACTCCAAGGACACGGCAACCATTGGCATGTAGAAGCTGAATCGTAATCAAGCCGATCAGCCCTAGCCCGATAACGACGAACGCTTCCCCTAGCGTGGGCTGCGCCAAACGAATACCCTGCAGCCCGACCGCTCCGATCACGGTGAAGACCGCCTGTTCGTCATCCACAATATCGGGAATCTTTGCACACAGATGTTTGGGGACAGAGACCATTTCTGCATGGGGGCCATTGGAAACCACACGATCCCCGACTTCATAACCTTCCACACCCGGACCGATCTCAAGTATTTCACCAACGTTACTATATCCCAGAGGCAGTGGTTGGTCGAGTTTGCTTCTGACGGCTTCCCACGTGGGGAAAATACCGTCGGTACGCACTTTATTCAGGACTTGTCGAACTTTTTCCGGTTGCTGCCGCGCTTTTTCAAGAAAACCGGCGCGGCCGAATTCAACCAGCATCCTTTCAGTTCCTGTGGACACAAGGCTGACATGGCTTTTAATCAGCAGCTCCCCCGCACGCACACGAGGGCAAGGTATGTCCGCCACCAGCGTTGTCCCGTTTTTTAAATCCTGTAATACCTGTTTCATGTTTCATCCGTTCGCAACTGCACACTACTTCGATCAAAGCGTTGATTCAAAAGTACCTTGCCAAAATTTTCACTAGCCCATACCCAGCAAAGAAACAACCCTCCCCAAGCCACTCCATAGCTAACGAGCAGACTGTTTCGGGCTGAATCGATGGCAAGATAAACCGATAGTAACATGACAAGAGATCCTGCCAATACGCTTGTAGCCGGCTGCTTGATTTTCACGAGCACAAAAAACCAGCTCCCACCAAGCGCCAAACCCGCTATGAAAGAACCAATCAAAGCCCCCCAGAGTCCAACCTGGCTATAGAGAACAAAATGGAACGGGGCGCTCACCGTGCCTCCGTCGATATTGGGATTCATGCGCTGCCAAACGACCTTGTTGTCGTCCGGCATTGTTCCAAAACCCAATATATCCTGACCCAGATCAAGCCCGTAGTAAGGATGCTCGTGAGGAAAAACAAACGAATAATATATCGCCGGAGCCGAAGTTCTGGTCAGCGGTGCCAATAGAGCGTAGAAAAAAAGAGCCTCCCGGAAGTTGTTGAATCCACCGAATTCTTTCGACAAGGCGACCAATTGTTTTGCCTGCGCTTTGAGCTGCTCTGCCTGCGCCTTGAGCTGCTCTGCTTTCACCTTGAGCTGTCCTTCATGCGCTTCAAGTTGCTGTGCCTGCGCTTCAAGTTGCTGTGCTTGCGCTTCAAGTTGCTCTACTTGCGTCTGCTGGTGTTCAGCCTGTCTGCACACCGGAAGTACCAGAAGCAAAAAATAGACTGCGGCAAGAACTATGCTTCCGATACCTATTATAAGCCTGGGATGTTTGAACTTGTACCCGGATTTGAGTCTCCAGAGTCCGAATATTACCATCAACAAAATCAGTGTCACTATAACCGACTTTTTCTGGAAAAGAATGACGGCCGACACAACTGCCGCCATGACAGCAATCCAGGCCACAATTTTCCTTATCCCCCCTCCGGTATCGGCCGCCATGAACATCCATCCGGCGGACAGAGGCAGGAAGAGATAGATGTTTACAAATTCGAAAAACCCCAGGCTGTCAAAGAGCCGCCAGCGGGCCTTGACCCATACATCATATTGGAGCCAGGCCCTCAGGTCTCCACAGGCGCCTCCATGTACCAAAGACCAGATCGCTACAACCATACAAACACAAAAAGTACTTACAGCCCATAGCCAACTGTGCGAAGATTTGATTTTCCATCTGCTTTCTTGAATACCACTTGTTTCACTCAATCTCCAGCCGATGGAATACCCGCCCCATACCAGAAGCGGTGCTACCAGCAACAATGTATACAAGACAGCAAGAGTGGCGCCATCTTCTGGTATGTCCAGGTCAACTCCGGAAAAATATCTAAACATGAGAACGAAAGGTCGGTAATCCAGGATGATCAGCAGAGCTCCAACTACACAGGTCAGTACATATACAACCGTCCAGGTCATCATAGGTGCATATTTGATCCAACCGGTAGTTTCTTTTTGCATAATTCATTCCTTCTGACTGTTGTTTGCAAAGTCCTGAGGATTGAATCCACATGGTGCCACCATGTGTAATGACCCAGAACTTTCCGACGGGCGTTTTGTCCTAAACTTCCAGCCAGATCAGAACGATCAACAAGTAAGCGAATTCCTTTTATCAACTCATCCACATCACCCGGCGTTGTTAATACAGCAACTGCCTCCTTCTCCCGGTCATCATCTTGATTGTCTTCCGCAATTCTTAGTCCCGGGCTGAGAACTTCACCAATCTGCTCCAATTCGGAGGCAACGATACCTTTGCCCATAGCCATATATTCAAAGAGTTTTGTAGGCGAACCAAAGAAACGGCTTCCATCCATGTTGGGAACATGAGGGGAAACCAGAACATCGGATGCAGCCAGATACATTGGCGCCTTATGTTGTTCTACAAGACCAGTCAGGGTAACAAAGCTTTCGGCAGGCCCGCCTTCGATCTGATTTCGTACCTCCGGCATCTTCAAGCCGTCTCCCACCAGCATGAAATGGACTTTTTGCCGCTCCAGCCACCCTGCATCACTTTCGGCAAGACGGCAAATGGCCCGAGCCAGGACTTCGGCTCCATGCCACTGGCCGAATGTGCCGATAAAGGTCACTATTTTTGCGTCCGATGCAATTCCGTATTTGCGGCGCAATTCCAAAAGTTCTTCCCTTGAATATCGCTCCGGGTCAAAAATCTCAGGATCCACGCAGTTGGGATAGACTACGATTCGGTCAGGAGAAACACCACGCTCCACAAGTTCGTCATGCAGCACCCTGGAAATAGTAACCACAAGATGTGCGTGACGAAGAGACACATCTTCTGCCATCACGGCCAAATCGTGGTAACGCAGCGGGTTTCCCCAGTTCTTCGCGATCCATGCTTCAGAGCCGTTGTACTCCAGTATCAGCGGAATACGATAGCGCCTGGAAAGGATCACTCCCGCATAATTGGCAACTGAAAGTCGTTGATAGATAAAATCGGGCTTCTGCAAAGCGATATTGCTGCTCACCTGGTCTGTGAACATTTCCTGAAAACGATAGTAGTTTAGTTCCGACGGAAGACCAAATACGCGTGGTGGTTTTACAGGCAGGAAGCGTGCTTCGGGTTTCAGCATCACCGGTTCTTCTGCTGCCGCGAACGTCACTCCGAACCCATGGTCAATCAAACCATTGACCACACCGGCTATATGGCCGACCGACCCGCCTGCTTTTACACCGAACCAGAGATTGGTCTTGAGATACAGGACATTGCCTGTTTCTTCTGGAAGGGCCACATTAATTCTGGCCGAATCAAGAAGGCGCTTTAGTCCACGCCTGCAACTACGGGCACTCCGCAACGATGCTACGGAAGCGCCCAACATGCGGCCGAGGTGAAACACAGCTCGACTGCGGGAAACATCTTCTCTGCGCAAATCAGGATGTATAATTTGTATCCTTCGCGCTGCGGAACCTGCCGCAAGTATTTCCAGCACCGGCAGCAGTGCAAGGCTGTTGGAATCTTCAAGGGGTATCAACATAGTGCCGCCTGCCATGCTCCACATGGTGCGGACAAGAGTGCCAAAAGAGCGGCGTCTCATCTCTGCCACGCTCAGATATTCCGGCACAGCACCAAGCAATACTTCCAAACGGCTCCTGTAATCAGATGATAAAGGATATCCTACCAAAGCCCTGTATTCAGGATTTCGTTTCGTCATTATTCCCATTTCCATTACGTAACATCCACACATATCCAAGGCTCATCAGTAACATCAATCCGTAGCAAATCAACGATGCCCAGGCTGCACCTGCGATTCCAAGAACCGGGATCAAGAAATAGTTGGCCGGCACATTGATTGCAGTCGCCATGCCAGGAGATATGACCGTAAAAACCGGCATGCCCAAGGAGGCAAAATAATTCATAAAAATAGTATTTATTCCCATCAGCACCACCGCCGGAAGAAGAATCAATACTGCAGGAGCTGCCGGCAGATAAGCTTCGCCAAAAAGGAATTTCAACGCCATTTCCGCGCCAAACATCAACATCATCGCCAACGCCGCCATGACAAGGCCGATCCAGCGAACTACCCGGACAGTCAGATTCCAGCGTGCCTCCCCGTCTTCCAAAGAAGAAAGGCGTGGGAAAAGTACTGTCCCGGCTGCTACCGGAACCAGATAAAGGACGTCACCGATCGCCACCGCCACTGAGTACAGCCCGGTCTGAACTTCACCCTGCAGATACTGAATCATCAAAATATCTATCTTTAGCACCAAATATGCAAACAGCGTGGCAAAATAGGCTTTGACGGCGTATCTGGCCTGCTTCCGGAGAAGCGGAAAAGAAATCGCTGGGCGGCTTCCGTCCTGGCGAACGACATAAGCTGTATTCCAGACAAAAATCGCCAGCATAACCAGAAAGGCAACAAAAAAATATGCTTCGGGGCTATTCAGGCCAATGAACCACGCCATCAAAACGGCAAGTAAAGTACCACCTTGTCTGAACAACTCGACAAGATTGAACATACGCACTTGTTGCATTCCCAGAAGCAGGTTCTGCATGAGCAACATTCCCACACCTACCGGCACCCAGGCAAGAGCCAACGATAGCATTTCCCCATGCAATGGTGCCAGATCCGGCCGGTATTGAAAAAAACCCCATGCGAGGAAGCAAAGCGCGGTGTTCACCGCCAGTGCTACAAACATAGAATTGCCCGCCAGGAATTTTATCAATGCCCGTTTGGAAGATGCAAAATAAATATTGGATGCGGGAAGTCCGCAATTTCCGATCTGAACACCAATAGCCGCAAAAGCCATCGCCGCAGAAAAAACTCCTCTTCCTGCCGGTCCCAGAATGCGTGCCACCAATACAGTCATCAACATGCCGAAAAATGCTACGAGTCCCTTAGCAACAAAGGTCTCCACAGTATTTCTGGCCAGGCCCATCAATCGCCTCGTTTTAGAATTACCCGATATCCACTGCCATCAATTTCCAGTCAATCAACTTTATTCGGTTGGGGCTACGTTCATCTCTTATGAAATATGCTGGCCACAGCTATAATGGAACGAGATTCGAACAGCATGTCGCTGGCACCTTCACCTAAAATGTAAAAAATGAACCTAAGAAGACGGATAAGTGGTTTGCGTAGCCATTTTTGAGCTCTGGTAGGGTTAACAAGTAAAGACCCATATACTTTTACATCCTCAAAAAGCAGCCTTAACAGCGATGTCAAAGATTCCCTGGTAAAGCCAGTTTCATGTGTTAGATCCATATAACGCTCATGGCTGGCAAACAACCAATCCATATTAGGTACGTCTATCAGCAATATACCGTTTGTTTTCAATGCTAAAGCCGCAGCTTCGATCATCGGCAACAGATCTTCCTTGGGCTGGTGTTCCAAAATGGCTTTCATAAAAATAGCATCATATCTATCTGTATTTTTTTTTAAATATTCTTTGCCATCGCCAAGCCGAATGATTTCACGCCCCAAATGACTGTTAGCAAAGGCCACATCTCCAGGGCTGACATCCACTCCCTCAAGGTTCTCATACCCCAAGCTGTTCAACCAGGACAAGAGACTCCCTGGACCGGAGCCAACCTCAAGAAATACCCCATCTTTAGGCAAATTTTTAAGAAAACGGCGATAATTAACTTCGTAATAAGGCCACTGGGCGCGTACGTCATCATATACGGCACCACTGCTTATTTCACCCTGACCATTCCTGTAATTATCGAACAGAATTTTACGAAATTCTTTCATCAATTCGTTATCCTTGAGTAGTGTCTAACCAACTTCAGAGAAATCCTGAATGATACCGGCATTACGCCCTGATAACTCCAACTCATCCGTACTATTGGAACTGACCGCCCATAACTAGGCGAAAGCCTTCCGGCATTCATCCGAAGTTCAAAATCACGCCCCTGCCAACATAAAATGAAAATTTTGCCGGCAGCCTTCAACAGTATCTTACCCTCTTCATCCGGAAACGGGGTGACCCCTGGTGCCAAATGAAGCGGAATTTCGACCCTGTGCTCTCCATTTCCTGAAAACAAATCGCTAACTGTCAATTCATGCCGGTCGTGGTCCAGTACCATTTCCCTTTCGACCTTTACCGGAGACATCAATCTTTGGTATCCGTGGTGAGCAGCTTTCAATACAGTTCTGTTTTCTTCCCGCTTCCATGCCAATACCTCCGGTTGCGCATCATAATGTAAGTTCCAGAGATAATCAGGCTGTATGAAACGGTTGATCTCCTCACCATCGACCATGGGTGTATTATGATACGCCGTGGAACGAAAGAGGTTTCGTTCCTTGTAAGAACCTGTATAGATATAGGCTCCGCAGTCGGAAATCAGTTTGATACCGTCTAGAACAGCCTCAAAGGAAAGGCAATCATTGTGACCGTGACCGCCTCGTCCTGCAAGACCCACAGGAGCACAGTCGACAAAAACATGATCCCTGCCATGGCGCAGTATGTAATATCCTCCCTCCGTAAAGCCTGTGGACAAAGCAGGCAACGGCTCATCCCGTTCTGGCAAGGCTGCAGCTGCACCAATACCAAGCAACCAAAAAATTTCCGCCCGGGACCCTGAAAAGAAGGTTTTCAAATCATTGACATCCCAAGCTGTTCCAATGACACCAAGAAGGTAGCGATGATCGTTGATTCCCTGCCCTCCGAATGGAAGCGTCCGGGCATCATCAGCATCACCTATCAGGGGAGCGTTTCCGCACGGTTGAGTGTAGGCTTTGGTGAATCGTGCCATGGAAATCAAACGATCACGATAGAATTGGGGGGTATCGCAGCCCTGCCTTTCGCGATAAAGTGCAGGAAGAAAAAATAGCTCTAACACCAGGCGATGGTAGGAGATCGATCCTTCGAAATCAACGCCGTCCGCTGTTACCTGGCGGGGCAATTCATCCTGCAAAATCTCCCAACCCATGTCCAGCCATCTGTCAGCCTGTTGTGATCCGGCAAAGAACAGCCCGGCAAAAACAAGTCCTGCGGCGTCGGCCGTATAATGGTTTCCATTGATGTCCGACCGTTCCAAGTTGCGGGCGGTGAAATCCGCATGCAGATAAAGGCCGCACAGGAAACGTTCTCGGAAAGCAGGATCTCGCCAGGCAGCGCTTCCTTTAAAAACGTGGAACAGCCATGTCCATGAAAAGACACGTAACGCCACTTCCATGGTACATGCCCAATTCACAGAAGCTGCGTAAGGATTTTGTTCAATCCAGTTGGACAGCAGCTTCTTCACTCCAATGGCATACTTTTCATCACCCGTTAGCAGATAAGCCTGTCCCGCCGGAAGCACCCACTGGAAACGGGAAAGCTCCCAAGGGAATTTGACGTCACTGGGCTGATCCGGATTATTGTAGTCGATGGAACGAATATAGGCTTGTCGCCAACGTATGCCGCTTTTGTAATCCTTTTGCCAATCAACCGTTTCTCCCAGAAAAACCGGTCCTGACCCCAACAGGTCGACCTCATGCCGCAAAGCCCGTTCGGCCTGTTGGATGATGCGCTCCGAGTCACCTGGACAAAGCCGATCATATATCTCGAGATCTACCGGTTCTACGGGAGCCAGATAAGGATTCTCCCCCAGCTGTACCCATAAGGCGTCAATCCCCGAACGGCCGAACAGCCGTGCCAGCCTCGTGCCCGTAAGTCTCCCGGCACGGACAGGAGCGAAGAATCTCTCCAACTCCGCCCGCAGCTCATCGCCGAGGCGTTGCAAAATAACCTTCGGTGGTTTGCGTAGTCCCCGACGGATCAGTCCCGTCCAGTCTCTGCTCATGTTGTCGCTATTTTCTGATCAATCCAGTAATCGTACCATGAGGTCAGATTGAAAAGCGTCCAGATATAAAGACTGTTATCTGCACGTGCTGCCCGGTGATCAGCAATCAGCCTGGCTATATAGTCTTGATTGAAATATCCTCTTTTCATCAATCCTGATTGCTGAATCCTTACCTCTACCTGCTTGCCAAACTCTCCACGCAACCACTGTGTCATTGGAGCGCCAAATCCCATCTTTTTACGATATATGATCTGATCAGGTATCAGCCCCTCTACGGCCTTT
Organism: Bacteroidales bacterium; assembly: GCA_027067975.1. Lineage (GTDB taxonomy): Bacteria > Bacteroidota > Bacteroidia > Bacteroidales > VadinHA17 > DRPN01. The sequence goes on from JAMOUS010000014.1 coordinate 14,599, forward strand.
TTGAGAAGATATTTGGGCATACCGTTTCTGACCTTCCACTCCATAGGTATATCCATAGTAAATTCCACAAATTTGTGATCAAGAAACGGGACTCTTGATTCCAGAGCTACAGACATTGAAATCTTGTCAACTCGCATCAGGAGTAATTCTGGCAATCGAAGCTTAAACTCGTTATAAATCATCCGTGTCAACACATCCGCATCCGCACACTTTTTGGCAAGGCGGTCCTGAAAAGAACGAATCACATTGAAAGTATCCGGCACGAGATAACTTTTCGGGAAAAGACCGCTCTGTAAAATTTCTTCCGGCACTTCTGATGAGAAGATAGCCTTCTGACAGATAAGCTGATCTTTCAGTAAATCCCAAAATACTGTTGCTCCGCTCCAGAAGTGCTCTCTGTCATTAGCAGCCCTTTGTATTATATCAGCATAGATTGTCAGCCCGGGCTTTAAGGCGGCAACAGCTTTGGACAGAGAGGCTATTGCATGCTGAATTGGTTTGGGCAGCCAACGCCTGAACGGCTGCCAATATCTGTGGTACAAACGTAAATATCCCATATAGCTGGCATAGCCGGAAAACTGCTCATCTGCCCCTTCACCGACCTGAATCACCTTCGCACCTGATTCACGCGCCAGTTTGGACACAAAATACAATGGGATGCAGACCCAATCGGCGATCGGTTCATCCTGATGATGGATCAAAGCATCGAGATAGCCAACCATGTCCTTTTCATCGATCAGGATGACATGATGATTTGTGTTGAATTTTTTAGCGATAAGCTCTGCATGTTCAAGCTCGTTCAAATGTTTGTAATCACGGAAGCCAACTGTGAAAGTGTTAAGACTGCCCGTATAGCGGCTCATCAAGGCAACATTGGTGGACGAATCCACACCGCCCGACAAAAAGACTCCAAATGGCACATCGGACATCATCCGTTTCTCGACCGACTGCTCCAGTCGCTGCAGAATCCCTCGAAGGTAAAAATCTTCAATCGCTTTTTCAGACAACCCTTTCAACTCGGATCGATCAATAGCCGCTCCCGGGAGCGCATCCCAGTAACGGTGTGCTTTCATTGAACCATTACGGTCGATCTGAAGATAGAATCCCGCCGGTAACTTGTAGATACCTTTGAACATGGTCATGGGGGCAGGGGTGGTTAGAAAGGAAAGATAGTGGTACATGGCCATGGAATCCACTTCCCGCTCCACCTCCGGGTCGGCCAGGATTGCCTTGATCTCGGAAGCGAATCGTAATTTGCCGCCCTGTAGGTTGAAATAGAGTGGCTTGATTCCGACCCGATCCCTCACCAAAGTGAGCTGCTGGCGCACACTATCCCAGATGCCGATACCGAACATTCCCTCCAACCGGCTCAAAAGCCCCTCGACGCCCCATTGTTCATAGCCGTGAACCAATACCTCGGTATCAGAGTGATCGGTTTTGAATCTGTGGCCGGTTTTCTCAAGTTCCCTGCGAAGGCTCAAATGATTGTAGATCTCGCCGTTGAAGGTAACCCATATCGAACCGTCCTCGTTGCACATGGGTTGAGCTGCACGCGGATCAAGATCGATAATAGACAGCCGCCGGTGTGCCAAACCGATTTTGCCGTCCTCAGAAATCCAGAGCCCTTCACCATCCGGTCCACGATGAACCATGGCATCCCGCATCTTTACCAGGATAGCATCGTTGACTTTTTTACCAGGAGCATATGAAAAAATTCCGACAATTCCGCACATGTCATTCAGTTCTTTCCGGTAGTTTCACAAAGCAGCCCCTTTTTGAGCATCAGGCTGCGCCATCCATATTCCGCAATCACTCCCATAAGCAGAGCGCTGAAGACATCTATGGGGGCGGCATATTGGCGAGATGGATGTGCCAGTATTCCCTGGATAAGGAAAAAAAGCATAAACCCAAGACTCACATATGTAATTAAAAGCAAGGGTGTCGGTTGCAGCCATTGCTCTGTCTTTCGTTTCCACAATTGGACAGTCAGCCCAAAGCCAAGCAATAATGTCACCCAAAGAGGCAACCATCCCGCCCAAAACTTCTTCTGCAGCAACTGCCATGCTTTTTCCTTATAAATTCTTAAAACCTCCATGGGATCTTCTTT
>JAMOUS010000015.1 GCA_027067975.1 Bacteroidales bacterium
AGGTGCAAACCGTTGAAAGTGCCCACCCACATCCTGCCATGGGAGTCGATGAAGAGTGTCCAGATGGAGCTGTTGCTCAGCCCTCCTTCCCGGCCGTAGGTCTTGCGGTATACACGGATCTTGTAGCCGTCATAACGGTCAAGACCGTCTTCGGTGCCGAACCACATGAACCCGATGCTGTCGCTGACGATCGCATTCACCGTCGATTGTGACAACTCAATGCCTGCCGGCAGCTGCTGGAAGAGCACAGGAGCTTGGGCTGCCAGCCATAAGGGCAGCAGGAGTGCAGAGAGTGCAGCAGAAAGTTTTCTTATCGACACGTAGCCTTTCTCTCCCATGGAGTGCCTGTTGTTGCCTGCGTCGTCAGTGGGTGCGTTCGGCCGCAAGGTTGTTCAGTTCGCCTCTCATCCAGGCGTTGACCACATCATTGATGTCGAGGAGGTCGGTGAGGATCACCTCGAGGCCGGCCCGGCGGAAGCTTTCATAGGCGCCCCGGCCCATGCCGCCGGCGATCAGCACATCACAGTCACGCAACTCTGCCGCCATCATGGTGTGTCGCATCCGCGCCCCCTCGTCATAACCATGCCCCCGTGCATCGGCGTGATGGTTCATGGCGTGTTCATTCCCCTTGGCATCCGGCGCGAAATGCCCCGTCCCCCGCCGCCGCATCTCCGCGGAGACAGGGTCGCCCTCTTCGAAGGTATAGATCTTGTAATAGGGCGAACGGCCGAAATGTTGACTCACCGTCTCGCCATCCATGGTGACGATCGCGATCTTCATCGGAATGATTGATTTTGTTGCAGATTGCAAACTTGCAAAATATGATCCAATCTTACAACAGCCGGACGTTGTACTTTCTTTATTGCCCATTTCATACCTTTGGAAAAAATACCGGATCATGGAGAAGGATGTGAACACACGGCAGGTTCCGATCTACCGGGATGCCGCTTTTGAGTTATTCGATGCCGCCACCACCGTCGAGGCGTTCGAGCGTGACAGGGAGAAGTTTCTCGGGGAAGGGCATTATATCTATTCCCGTTACCGCAACCCTACAGTGGAGTCGGTGGCGGGTCAGTTGGCCGCTCTTGAGGGGGCTTCATGGGCTTTTCTCACCCAGTCGGGCATGGGCGCCATCGAGGTGGCCCTCTCCGTTTTCCAGGAGGCCGCTCACAATGCGCCGTGGCTTTTCTTCAGCGAGATCTATGGCGGCACCCACACCTATGTCGACGAGGTGCTGGTGCGGCGGCGGGGGCTGGAGGTGCATCGTTTTCTGCCGGCGGGCGATCATTACGACCTGGAGGCCTTGCGGTCATTGCTGGCCTCCCTGCATCCCGGCGTCCTCTTCTTCGAGACCGTTTCCAACCCCCTGTTGATGGTTGCCGACGGCCGCGAGGTGATCCGTCTGGCCAGGGAAGCCGGATGCCGGGTCGTGGTGGACAATACCTTCGCCACCCCATGGTTGTGGCGTCCCCTGGCCGATGGCGCCGACATCGTGGTGCACAGTGCCACGAAATACCTTTCCGGACACGGTAACCTGCTGGCCGGGGTGGTCTTGGGCAAGGACGAGGCGTTGGGACGTGCGGTGAACCACTACCGCAAGCTCACCGGCCACATGTTGTCTCCCGACGAGGCTGCCCGGCTGGGAGATCAACTGCGCACTTTCCCTCTGCGCATGCAACGTCATTGCCATAACGCTGCTTCCGTGGCCCGGCTGTTCCATGACCATCCCGCCGTCGAGAGGGTCTTTTTTCCGGGACTCCCTTCCCATCCGACCTACCGCGAAGCTCATGCTCTGTTTGGGGAGAGAGGCTACGGCGGGATGGTCTCGTTCGACATGGCGGGGCGGGATGCCGGAGAAAAAAGATCCCGCCGCGACCGGTTCATCGAGGCGGTGCGGGAAGAGGTGGTGCTCATGCCTACCCTCGGCAATACCGAGACCACCCTGTTGCCCATCGAGGCTGTGTGGGGGGATCGCTATCCCGAGCCGGGGATGATCCGCATGTCTGTGGGAATAGAAGAGACCGACACCCTCCTGAGCACGCTGCGCAGGGCACTGGATCTTACCCTTTGAGCGTTCCCTTCCCGTTTTCCATTGCCTCGCGGATGTGGACATCCATCTGCGGGAAGGGGATCACAATCCCCCGTTCGCGGAAGGTGCGGACGATCGTGACGGCTATCTCACTGCGCACCTGCATTCCCCCGTCAAAGCGGGGATAGAAGAAAAGGAGGCGGAACTCCATCGAAGAGTGGCCGAACTCACGGAACCATACATAGGGAGCAGGATCTTTCAATACTTCCGGATGGTTGAGGGCACATTCCCGCAATACCCGCATCACCTCTTCCGGATCACTGCCGTAAGCGACACCCACTCGGATCTCCAGCCGCCGTAACTGGTTGGAGAGGGTCCAGTTGATCACCTCGTTCGAGATCAGACGTCCGTTGGGGACCACCACCTCCGAGCGGTCGTATGTCTGGATGATGCTCGAACGGATGCCGATATGCTTGACCACACCCTCCAGCTCACCCACTGTGATGTTGTCACCGATGTGGATGGGCCGCTCGAAAAGCAGGATCAGCCCGGAGATGAAGTTGTTGATGATGTCTTGCAGTCCAAAGCCGATACCGACCCCCAGGGCGCCAAAGATGAAGGCCAGATTGTCCAGCTTCACCCCCGCAGCGCCGGCGGCGATGAAAAAGCCGATGATCGCAACGGTGTACTGCGCCAGAACGGAGATCGCCTTCGGCACACCCCGTTCAAGATGGAAACGTACCAACACATCTTCCTCCAGCATTGTCTGGATGATCTTGGCCAGCATCAAAGAGAGCCATATCGTGATGCCGAAAAGGGTGAGACTCCCTATCGTGATCGAAAGGCTGCCCGCCATGAACCCGAAATTCCAGACCGCCCGGAGCGCTCTTCCCGCTTCTTCCCGGAAACCAAACAGGGCCACGATGGTATACAACCACAGGAAAAGAGTGAGCACGTTGAGCAGCGAAAGGATGCGGCGGCTGATCTCCTGACCGTACTTTTCCACCGACTTGAACGAACGTGCCCAGTCGCTGAAGATCAGCAGCTCGAACAGCCCCGCCAGCGTGATGTTGCCGGCATAATAAAGGTAAATGGCAAAATAGATCCAGATATAGGCAGTGACGACGAACTCTTGAAAGACATAATACCCGAAAAATGTCGCGATGAGCGTGGCGGTGAGCACGAAGATCGTCACATAATTGAACAGCCTGACAAAGGCCCGGAAAAACTTGCCGGGAAAGATGAGCAGAGAAAGCGATGATTTGCTGTGACGGAAGAGGGTGACGATCAACACTGCGGACAAGAGCATCAGGATCAGGTTGTTGATCATCGAGCCGTAAAAGAAAACTTCCGTGAGGTTGTCAATAAAGAAAAGGGTCCCCACGATGTAGAAGTACCGCCGGTTCTCTTTTTCCAACAGGGCGGGGATGAGGACGAAAAGAGGCAGGAGGGTGAGGGTGTAAAGCAGGAGATAGAGATCGTGAGGGGCTCCGGAGAGAATGAAACGGGCGCCCAATAACGACAGGAAGAGAGCGGTGAGGAAGGGATGGGAGACCAGGATGAAGGCTTTGTGAAGGTAGGCGTTTTCCGGAAGATGGGAGACCATGCGGTCGCGGCGACGATGCAGGTAATACAGCCCGGAAGCAAGAAGAAGAAAGAGCAGGACGATCCAGATGATCCTGAGTGTGTTGTCCTTCAGGTAGTTTAGTGCTGGTGAGAGATTCTGTTGAAGGTTCTTTCTCACGTTGCCCAGAAAGTGGTATCCTTCGGCCCGGCCGCTGAGGGCTTTGAACAAAGAAGGCCCACGGGCGTTTAGTAAACGTCGTTCCTGGTCCTCCACCAAGGTTTGCAGACGGGAGATCCGGTTGTTGATGCGGATCTCCTGGGTGGAGACCTGCTGCAATAGTTGCATGAGCCTGCGGCTGCGTTCTCCGATGTCCTGGCTCAGCTCCTCAAGCTTGACCAGGAAGCTGTCCAGCACGTGACGGTTGGCAGGGGTGAGCTCATCGCCATAGGCCTTCAGGCTCTGTTGC
>JAMOUS010000016.1 GCA_027067975.1 Bacteroidales bacterium
TTCACCACGATCCCCAGCACCGACGCCAGGAACACAATGCCTGTAATCTTCAAGATCTTCTTCATCTCTCTCCTTTTTGGTTCATTATTTTCGTTCATTCATCCACCTCTCCGAAAAAAGCCTCCTCGACCACTTTGCAGATCGTATGGTAAACGGGCAGGTGATATTCCTGCACTTCGGCCGTGCGGGTGGCTGGCACGCGGATGCAGATATCGCAATATTCCGCCAGTCGTCCCCCTCCCTCGCCGGTCATGGCGATGACGGTCATCCCCATGGCCTTGGCAGCGATGGCCGCATCCACCACGTTGGCAGAGTTTCCGGAGGTGCTGAGGGCGATCAGCACATCTTCCTCGATGCCGTAGGAGATCACCTGTTGGGCAAAGATCAGGGAGGGGTCGATGTCGTTGGCCACGGCCGTGATCAGGGCGGTATGGGCGTTGAGCGAGATCGCCGGCAGGCCCATCTGCAGACGGTCGGCGAGGTAGGCTCCCCGAACGGGGTCGACCTCTCCCAGCTGTTGTTTCATCTCGTCGTCGAGGGGACGACGCCCTTCGAAGCTCTTCATCAGCTCTCCCACGATATGGCCGGCGTCGGCGGCGCTACCGCCATTGCCACAGGCGAGCACCTTGCCCCCCCGCTCATAAGCATTCACCACCGCCAGACAGGCCTGGACGATATCGCCACGACACGGCTCCAGCGCCGGGTAACGGCGCATCAGTTCGTCAATGATCCGGTTTGTCTCCATGATCTTTCATTCGTTGTTTTCGACACTTATGGCCACGCTCAGGGCCGCATAGTCGCCGATGCTGTCGCCCAGCTGCGCCGGCACGATACGACACACCTCCCGTGCCGCCGGGATGGCCTCCGCCCGCAGCACCCTTTCGAGGTGCGGGCGGAACATCTCCTCGTTGCGGGCAAAGATACTACCAATCACGATACATTCGGGATTGAGGATGTCGATGAGGATGGCCAGGCCTTTCCCGAGGTACTCTGCCGAGGTCCGGACAATGTCGAGGGCCGGTACATCGCCGCGGTGTGCAGCTTCGAACACATCTTTGGCGGTGATCTCTTCCGGTGCTTTCCCGGCCGGCAAGAAGGCAGGCTCCAGGCCGTTCTCCAGCAGTTCATAGGCTTTCTTCGCTGCCAGCTGGGCGATGCCGCCGCCGCTGCAGAAGCCTTCGAACGACCCAGCCTTGTTGAAGCCCACAGGCCCGTCGTCGGCCATACGCACATGCCCCACCTCGCCGGCAAGGTCGTTGGTGCCGGCATACAGACGACCGTCGAGGATCAACCCCGACCCCATGCCGGTGCCGAAGGTGAGGAAGATCATGTTCCTCGTTCCTTTTCCGGCGCCCATCATCCATTCGGCCAGTGCGCTGGCGTTGGCATCGTTCTGCAATGCCGCCGGCACACCGAAAGCCTCTTCGAAGATCTTCACGATAGGGACACCGTCCCATCCCGGCAGGTTGGGCGGCGAATAGATCACCCCTTCGCGCGAGTCGAGCGGTCCCCCACAGCTGATGCCTATGCGCCGGAGGCGGTCACGGCCATGTGCTTCCACGAGCCGCCGTCCCCGCTCAATGAACTCGTCGAGCACCTCCCGCCACCCCCGCTCGCGGGTGCGGGTGGGAAAGCTCTCTTTGCCAAGGATGTTGAATCCCTTGTCGGCCAGGACCACCGCACATTTGGTGCCTCCGACATCGATGCCCAGATAAAGCGGTTCTTCGTTCATAATTGCTCTTTTAGGTCACGCTTCTCTTTTACTCCGCTCATCCGATCTTCATCACTTCCAGCACTTTTTTCCACTGGCTGAAGTCAGGGATGATCATATGGGCGCCGGCCCGGATGAGGCGGGTCCGTTTCGAGGGGTTGAGGCCGTAACGCCGCACCTCGTCGCTGGCCACGCCGACGGCGATGCCGCCGGCCTGCATCACCTCGCGCACCTCCACCGGCCCGTCGCCGAAGACCAACAGCTCATCCCCCTCCAGACCATGCTCGCGGATGATCCGGTCGACCACCATCTTTTTGGAGTATTTCCGGATATCGTTCTTGGAACCATAGATCCCACCGTTGAAGTACTCTGCCAGTCCCAGTTCGGTGGCTTCGCGGATGACATCCTCCTCGTCGGTGCCGCTGGCCAGGTACAACACCATACCTGCCTCACGCAAAGCCCGCAGGAAAGGAAGAGCCCCTTTCATCAGGTAATCCTCCCGCTCGAGCTCTCCGCGGTGCAGCTTGTCCAAACGTCTGTTGACCACCTCCATCAGGGCATCGTTGTAGATCTTCTTGTAGCCGAACTTATCGAGGATCTTCTCTTCCGGCACGTAGCCGGCCTCTTTCACCATCTCCACCAGCGCCTCCATCTGCAGGATCGTCTGGATGCCGGTGGAGGCATCGATATAGCGGCGCACCTCCCCACGAACCTTTTCGAGCGTGGCGAGGTCGGCGGTCTCATAGTGATCGCCGAGGATGGCCTTCACCATCACGGGTTCCATCACCTCTTCCCATCCCTGGCGGAGTGTGCTGAGGGTGCCATCGTTGTCGAAAAGGATATGTTTTACCTTTCCGAAGCGTTCCGTCACCTGCGGGTCGCATACTTCGATCTCCGTATCCGGCAGGTAGACGGCCTTGCGCAGGTCTTCGGCCAGTTCGGGACGGTAGTTGTACACCGCCTCGCGGCTGAGGGCAATGATCTCCTCCGGGCTGGCCGTGCCGGTGGTGAAGAGCTTCTGGACGGTCACCGCCGCCGCCATGTTGGCAAAGGCTGCCGCCTCGACGGGCGGGATGCCGGCAGCCAGGGCCGAGGTCAAGGCGCTGATGGTGGTGTCGCCGGCGCCGACCGTATCCAGGCGGCCGGTGAGCAGGATGCCCGGAACCTCATGGAGTCCCCCGGCATCCGCCACGACGATCCCCTTGGGACCTACCGTCGCAAAGACCGGCTTGTGCTCACGTTCGTAAAGCTGCTGCGCATAACGCCGCACCTCATCGAGGGAGAGATGCTCCTGCGGCGACACCTCCCTCCCGCTCAAACGGGCCACCTCCACATCATTGGCCTTGCGGATGACATGACGGAACAGGTGGTTGTAATGGCGCGAGTCGAGCACCACGATACGATCGTCATACTTCTCAAAAAGCGCATTGACCCGCTCGATGAACGCAGGATCGGGGATGCTGTTCATCACCTGCTGATTGAAGATGAGTGCATCATACGTCTGCAACGCCTTTTCGATCCCCTCGAGCAACACCCCGTCGCTCTCCGGCGACCGGCGGTTCTTCACCCCGAAATCGATCCGCGGCCCTTCCTCGCCTTCATAGATCCGCTTGGTGTAAGTGTAGGTGTCGAAATCCTCTTTCTGGACCAGGAGGTAGGAAGTGTCGGCTCCCAGCGCCTGCAGCTGCGACGTCAGCTCCCGGCCGTGAATATCGTCGCCCACCACACCGATCACATGGATCTCTGCCGGTTTGAGGGCAGCCAGATTGGCCACAATGTTGCCCGCCCCGCCGGGGGAGTAAGAATGCCGTGCCACCGCCTCGGCCTTCAGACCGGTTTCCACCGACACCTCGGACCCGTCAGGATCCATCACCCAGTAAGCATCCAGACAGAAATCCCCGTAGACGGCCAGCCGGACATCCCGGATCTTTTCAAGGATCTCTTTGATGCGTTCTTCTTTCATAGTGTGTGTTTTCAGGTTCAGGAAGGATCATCCTCCCACTTTTTCAATGATCTTTTGATAGAGCAACGGGATGGTCACCTTCTGGTTTCCCCCCACATAGATCCCTTCGCCGTGGTAAGCTTTCGGCACCCGGGTGACGATACTTTTCTGGTCGCGGAAATAGTATCCCACCTTGCTCTCATCGGTGAAACTGCCGGGGTCGTAAGGCCGGATGTCGAAGTCGGCGGTGATGATCCCCTCGGGCACTTTGCCGATGTTGCCGGCCATCGAGGCAGCTTTGAGGAACACTTCCGGGCCTGTGACCGCACTGCCGATATTGAGCACCATACCTCCGCGTGTGAAACGGGTGATTTCCTCGGCATAGATGAGAAAGTCGCGCCCCGAACATCCCCCTTTCGCCCGCCCGTCGAACCAATCGTGCTGGTCGAGCACGTCGGTACCGATCCCGGCATGGATGGTCAAAGGGATTCCCTTTTCGTAACATGCATACTGGACACTGATCTCCGGATGTTCAAAGCGGATGCTTTCTTCCGGAATATGCAAGACACTCTCCACCTCCCGGCGGAAGGCCGCTTCATGCATCATCCGGCCGATCGATTCCCCGTACCCCAGTGCCATCCTGTCACCCACGATCAGGGCAGCATTGATATAATTGAACTCGAACGCCATCCCAAAAGCACCTTCTTCCAGGGCACGTGGCACGTTCTCACTCGTCTCGCCGAAGAGGCACAGCTCAAAGTCGTGGATGGAGGTGGCGCCGTTGCCGGCGACGAGGGTGAAGAGCCCCCGTCGCACCATATCGACCACCAACGGACCCAGGCCGTTCTTGATCAGGTGCGCCCCGGTGAAAAAGACCACAGGAAGCTCCTTCTCCCGCAACTCCACGATCTTGGCGGCGATATGTTCGACCTGCTGCTCCACGTGGGGAGGCACCTCCCACCGTCGCTCAAACACGGCAGCCGGATCGACCAGGTCGTCGAGATGCACCTTGTTGTTGCGTTCCGACACCGGGTAGGTGCGTATCCGTGAGGTGTCAAAGGCTTTGTATCGTCCTTTGTAGTCCATCATGGCCGTGAGATGTTTAATCAGAGGATTCCCGAAGTGTCGGCAACGAACATCCGGGTGCTCTTCATACAGCTTCCGCCCCCGGGTGCTCTGTATTCGATATCGAGGAAGAAAGCCTTGTAACCACTCTCCGGCAGGTCGAGGCTCACCTCCACAGGATCGGCAGCCCCTTCCGTCACCTTTTCGGAGGTCCAGGTCTCGTCGCGGAAGTCGCGGTCGGCGGAGGCAGCCTGCCACAGCACCGCTCCCAGCATCTCGGCGGGGGAGGTGTTCACCGTGAGCGTCACCTTCCGCCCCCGGGTCGTGATGTTCCACGAACAACGGGGATAGGGCTGATGCAGCAGTGTCCTGCCGAAGAAAGCGCTCAGCGAACGCACCGCCTCTTCCCCCCCTTTGAGGCCGTGGCCCGCATTGGGGACATACAAAAGATAGTTCTCGCCGGGGATGCTGTCGAGATAGTTCTTGATGGCATCCACCGGCCAGTATTCATCGTTGGTACCGTTGATGATCAACTTGGGCATGGTAAGTTTATGCCGGTATGAATAGGGGTCGACCATCTCGACGAGGGTCCTGCCTTGCGGGGTGCTGAGTTCCTGGGCCAGCCCCAGCTTGACATAATCCTCGATCTGTACGCTGTAGTCGCCCCACGCCACCTTATGGTAGCTGACGTTCACCGGCATGTTGAGCACGTCGATGACCATGGGGGCGATGGCCGCCACACGCTTGTCCATAGCCCCGGTAAGCCATGTGGTCCACCCCCGCTTGGAGGCACCGCTTACCACAAAACGCTCGACAGGGTGGTGCAACACACCCCGGGCAAACTCCTGCACAGCATCCATGGCCCGCACGGCCGACTTGACCATCGGGAAAAGGAGCGGCCAGGTGTAATCACTGTCGTTCTGGAACTGGTGCAAGGTGTAAGAGATCAGCTGATCTTCGGTCAGACCGTCAAAGAGCGGTTGGTTCGGCACCTGCCAGACGATGGCCACTGGCGCATGGTTCGCCGCAGCCACCTTACCCATCATGGCAATGAACGCATCATCGTGCGAGCGTTTCACCGGCATGCCGTCTTTGTTCTTGCCGCCCGTAATGTAAAGCAGGGCAGCATCCCCGTTCAGGTCGTCAGGCACGATGACGGTAAGCGCGTGCCGCCATATCAGATCGCGCCATTTCTGCGAGGTGAGGAGCAGGTCGTACACCACCGTCCCTTCGCCTTCCCGGCTACCACGCTCCTGCCAATGAAAGGTAGTATCTCCATTATGGAGATAAGAGAATAAAGCTGTCTGAGGGGCAATGCGATTTTGTTCCTCTTGTTGCCCGCAAGCAGAAAGAAATAAGATCAAGGACAGTAACCACAGTATCTGTCTCATTACAGAAGTTTTATTGTTTTCTCAAAAGTACGAAATCACCATAGTAAAAGCCGAAAAAGTGAAGAAAAAGGGCGAAGATATCTTCGCCCTTTTTTCCTGTCGATAGCTTACCGGTTACTGGACCGGCGTAACATTGTTCAGAATCCACATCTTGGCATCCTGAATATCCTGCGGCGGATTCAAACGGCTTACAGCCTCATCCACATTATCAGTGTTGTTGTCCACCTCATAGGTAGGATATCTCCAACGCAACGGGAAGGGATAAGCATTGATATTGTTGGCAACAGCCGTCGGCACCGGATAACCTGTCCTCCGGTAGGTAAACCAAGCCTGGGGAGCCTGGATGAAGAGAGACTTCCATTTTTCCCAGAGGATGGTCTTGAGGGCATCCGTAGCGTCCGCCGGCAAAGGATGAGCGGCAAGATAACTGTTGATGTCTGTTTCCTTGATACCCCAACGCTCCATGTTCAGGCGTACAGCCTTTTCATAATAATCCGATGCACTTCCTGTGATCCACCCACGCTGGGCAGCCTCCGCCAGCAGGAACATCACCTCGCTGGCTTCCATCAGACTTGCAGGAAATAACGGATGGGAACGTTGACCGAAAATATAGGGATTAAAGGATGACATCTTCCAATTATCATAAGCATCCCCGCTCTCATCACCCCAAAGGAGTTTTAAGGTAACGTTCGATTTCACCGGTGCGCCGACATAAATCGAGTTGAGAGGGAATCCGGCATAGATATCGGCATTGTCGGCGGTCTCGGTGTTGATGAGTTGAATGGTAAATTCATTTCCATAATAATCACTCACAGTGTATGAACGGCTAGCCACCCCACTGGCAATGGTATCCGACCAAGGAGTCTTTGCAGGAGCAATCCATGCCGTCAAACGGGGATCATGGTCGTTGATAAGGGCTTCTACCAATGTAGCTGCCGGCTTGCGACGTGTCAGCTCGTTGTCATCCCCGGTCTGACCATAATACCATGAGTTGTCATCGTTGGTTCCTTCATAAGGCATAGCAGCATTGTACTCGTTATCGTCCATCATCAAACCTTTGGACAACTGCTCCAATTGCGCCTTACGGCTCCCTCCCGAGGCCTCATAAGAGTTGACAACCAAGCGAATCATCAGCGAGTTGGCAAAACGAATCCATTTCTCCTTATCGCCATGAAACATAAGATCCTGATCACTGTCGATTTCGTCGGTCGAAGTTTTTAAAGTATTGACGGCCTCATCCAACTGTTTGAGCAGACCTGCATACACATCTTCCTGTTTATCAAACTTAGGCTGAATGATCCCTTCACGGCCTCGCAATGCCTCGGTAAAGGGGATATCGCCGTAGATGTTCGTGACATACTCATACATGAAGGCTTGAAGAATTTTCTGGGCGGCAGCCGTAGATGGCACGCCTTCTTTGTTCGCCACATCAATACCTGCCTTCGTGTCGTAAAGGAGTTTGTATTCCCGTCCCCAGTTGGACGGAGCTTTAGTAAACTCCTCATATGTTTGAGATTTTACACTGAACAACTGCTGGTAATATTCCTCGATAGCCAAAAACTTATCATCGGAGAAAGCCTTCTCCTGATAAAAGGTAGAGATCCTGACGATCGATCCGGCCAGCAGATATCGGGCCGAGGTCAAGCGGTCGACGATTTCGGCCTGCTCAAGCTGGTCTTTCCGCAACTGATCGGTACAGGAGACACTAATCAGCAGGATAAGCAACAGGCTGAATATATTTTTCTTTTTCATAATCCTTTGATTTTGAATTTAGCGAATGAATATGCTAGAATGCCAGATTCAGTTTGAATCCGACCTGACGGATGGAGGGCAAGGTAAATCTTGCAACTCCCTGGTGACGTCCGGGTCCTTCGAATGCCGTTTCGGGATCCTCGTTTCTTCCGCTCTTTGCCCAGAAATAAACATTATGTGCAGTCAATGAGAACGAACCACCCTGCATTCCAAACCGTTTTGCAAACCCTTTCGGGAAAGTATAGGTCAAGGCAATATCTCTGATCTTGAAATTAGTCGCATCGAATGTTCGGGTCTGCGGGAAATCCCATGTATTTCCCACAATGCTAGCCGGGACCTTGTAGAAAGTAGTATTAGGATCCTCTCCGTTCAGTACATAATATTTGTCATCCAGATACCGGTCTTCCGGATCGATCCCCTCATTGGCCACGGCATTCGGATCTACATAAACACCAATCCAGTAAGAAGCATCATTGATCTGATAATTGTAGACTGAGTTAACCTGCTCATTGACCGAACGGACGTTATCATAAACCACGTCGGCAGCATTCGGCCAGGGGTACCCACCGTGATGCGAACGGCCGCCTTTCCAGTAATAGTTGTCCCCTGAAAGCGAATAGGGATCCTTCCCGTCGTCAGCAAGACGCTTCATACTTTCGGAGATGTATACCCCGCCGTTGCGATAGCTCATCACAGCGTTGAGGGAGAACCGCTTATACTTGATCGAAGTGGTAAATCCCATTAAAAAGTCAGGATTGAAGTTACCCAGGTAATCTCGGTTGGCAGGATCATCATTTTCGATCGGAGTCCCCGAAGATTGTTTCAGGATGATCATACCGTAATACTTACTATCGGGGTTCTCCACCCTCCAGAAGCCTTCTTTGGCATAGAGGCTACCGATGACCTCGCCTTCGCGCAGGCGGAGGCGGCTGTTACTGCCGTAACCGATCCATTTTTCCGTAAAGGCAGGATCCAATTCGGTGATCTTAGCCTTGTACTTGCTGAAGTTGATACCCAAATCCCACTCCCATGCACTGGTCTTGACGGGCACCAGGTTCAGGGAGATCTCGATCCCTTTGGAAGTAACCGTCCCCACATTGGTTCGGTAGCTGGAAAATCCAGTGGAGGACACGATGGGGATATCCTGAATCTGGTTGGCGTGGACCTTTTCGAAAAGCGTCAGGTTAAAAACGACCCGGTTACTCAGGAAATTGGCATCAAGCCCCGTCTCATAAGTCGTGTTTACCTCGGGAAGGATATCGGGATTCACCACCGAACCGCCCACCGTTCCGATCGTGGCTCCGTTCCAAGTAGCAGCAAATCCGTAAGTATCGACATTCAGATAAGTAGGAATACCATAACCCACCTGAGCGATACCGGCGCGCACCTTCAGAAGATCCACCCATTCGGGCATTTCAAATGTTGCCGAAGGCAGCCAACTGAGCGAAGCTCCGGGATAGATTGAACTGTTCTTTTCAAGATCGGTAATTCCCACCCAGTCTTTACGTATCGAAAGATCCAGATAAAGCATGCTGTTATAACCCAAAGAAGCCGTCGAATAGACGCTCGAATATTTTCCGGTATACCAGTCGTATCCATAGCGGAGATTATCCCGAGGAATGGCACTGAAAGAATAGTCATAAGGACGGGCAAGATTCTTCCCTCCCAGGCTGGTGTGCTGGGCATTATCGATGCGGAAATTATATCCTACCAGTGCGTTCACACTAAACTTCCCAAATGCTTTGTCAAAGGAGAGGAAGAAGTCGTTGTTGATACGGGTGTTCTGGGAGTCATTGGTCCAAAAGCCACCGAACTGGTAGTATTTAGAAGCATCCCACGGCTTGCGTTCCTGCGAGTGGAAGGTAACCGATGTAAGACCCGTACGGCCTGTCAGGGTCAGAAAGTCAAGAATTTGCCAGTCGAACTGAACTTTCCCGATAACTGACTCCCGGGAATACATGTTCTGGATCTGCCCGGCAAAGAAATAGGGGTTTTGACGTTTTCTGGCCCGATAATTCCGACGGTCATAACGGTCACCATTGCCGAGATAATTCTTGTAATCCAGATAGGGTGTATTTTGCATGTATCCTTCATAACCGTCGATCCATACATCGGTCCATTCCGAATACGGATTCATCTCCGGAGTCCTGGCATAAATATTCTCCACCACGTTTGCTTTATAATCTCCGGAAACTCCCGTCTTATTCGGAACGAAAGTTTTGATATACTGCGCATCGCCGGTAACCTTAAATTTCTTGGTCACCTTGTAGGAAGCGTTGAAGGCGACAGTGTTCCTGGAGGTCTTCGTGTAAGGGATCACCCCTTTATTGGCCAGGTTGGTATAGGAGATACGGAAACTTCCTTTATCATACGAACCTGTCACTGCCACATTCTGGATGGATGTCATCCCCGTCCGGGCAAAAGCTTTCATGGGATCGTCATCTGCCCGACGAACAATGGGTGCATCCACAAACTTCTGTTCCTTCATATCCCATTGCATGTAAAGGTTGTTATCATCGCCAAAGTATGGGCCCCATTGACGGTTCGGCGTATCACCGAAGACGTTCTCAAGTCCGTCACCCCGAGCGTAAAGGTTCTGAACGGGAAGGGTTTTGTATACATTGTCCCAGGTAAGCGACGAATTTACGGTTACACCGATACCTTTTTTAAGGCCTTTACCGGATTTTGTGGTGATCAGGATCACTCCATTCCCTCCTTCAGATCCATATAGGGCCGTCGCCGATGCACCTTTCAGTACCGTAATGCTCTCAATATCTTCCGGGTTCAACTCCGACATGAAGTTACCCGCATCGACATTCCGGCGTGTTCCCACGACGGAAATATTGCCGGTACCCACCGGAACGCCGTCGATCACATACAGCGGCTGGGCCGATGCAGAAACATTTCCCGATTGAACCCCATTGATAGAGGTAGCACCCCGGATCACTACAAAAACCGATGAAGTCGGATCCGAACTCAGACTGGTGATATTGACACCGGTGACATGACCATCCAGATTCTTCAGATAGTTAGCCGTCCCCCCTTTGTCGATTTCATCCGACTCCACTTTATCGACCGCATATCCTAACGATTTGGTTTGGCGTGAAATCCCAAGAGCCGTGACAACCACATCGTTCAAACCGATTGCTTCGGCCTTCAGGGTCACATCAATAACCGTTTTGTCCCCCACAGGAATATCCTGGGGCTGCATGCCGACGAACGAAAAATGCAATACTGCATCGTTCCCCGGCACCTGGATGGTATAACGCCCATCCTGTCCCGTGATTGTCCCCTGCGTGGTGCCTTTTACCGTTACCGTAGCACCCGGCAGCGGATTCCCGGCATCGTCCTGGACAATACCGGTAACCGTCTTTTGTGCCCACACACTCGTCGTGATGAGGAGCAACAAAAAGAACACATTCAAAACCTTCTTTTTCATAAGCTTTAGGTTTGGTTAATAAAATATGAGGAGTTGAGACATATTTCCTGCCCCGAAAAGTGGTACATTCACAGAGAGATTTGTGCTTGCCGTCACCATAAGCACACATTTGGTCAAATCAAAATTAAACAGATTTCACCCTCATGATTTAACAAATATTAATACATGCAAATAAAATTTTCACCTTTTACACGTTTTTTGACCATGCATTTTGCCAACCTGTGAAAATTCTTCACATGGCGGTTAATATTCCACAAGCCTATCGTCGTAGTACGGAGGAGAATCTGTTCCGGGATTCTCAAGAAGATCAAATTTCCACAGACTTGCCTGTCACGGCCGAACGATACGCCGCATCCACGATCCGCATCACCGTCAGGCCCTCTTCCAGACCGGGTGAAGGTTGACGGCGCGTGCGGATGCAATGCACAAAATGCTCCATCTGCCGGGTATAGATCGACTGGTCACAATGTTCGCTCTTTTCCAGTCCTGCCGGCGTAAGGACGATCTCATGGCCTTCCGGATCCTTCCTGAAGGTGGGGAAGACACTCCCGTATCCTTTCGTACCGAAGAGACGGGTCGCAGCTTCGGGACCATCCGCATGGGGATGCCACCAGCCGCTCTCGATGAGCGAGACTGTGCCATTCTCCCAGGAGATCATCAGCTCGGCCGTATCATCCACGTCATAATCCCCGTAATAGGTTCCGATCTCGGCATATACACGCACAGGCCGGGGATCGCCCAGCAGGTAACGTACGGTGTCGATGGCATGCACGCCCATGTCGATCAGGGCACCTCCCCCGGCCAGCTCACGGCGTGTGAACCACCCTTCCGGGCCCCAGTTCACATGGATGCCGTAGCCTTTGGTCTTGACGATCCGGCCCAAAGCCCCTTTCTCCACCTCCCGCTTCAATGCATTCACCTCCTCATCGAAACGCCACATGTGGCCCACCATCACGATACGCTCGTTCTCCTTTGCCTGCCGGGCCACCTCCTCCCCTTCTCCGGCATTCATCGCCATCGGCTTTTCGAGGAAGACATCTTTCCCCGCCTCCAGGAAAGTCAACGCATAGGGCGCATGGAACTTGTTGGGGGTGCTGATGACCACCGCATCCACATCTTTCCGGCGGGAGAGGGAAGCAACATCGGTAGACTGAAAAGCATCGATACCATGTTTCCGGCAAAAACGCGCCACCGAGGCTTCGGTACGTGCAGCCACGGCGGTGATCTCCACCTCCGGCTGGGCCAGCAAGCCCCGTACGTGGTAGTCGGCAATATAGCCGGTGCCAACGATGGCGATCCTTACCTTGTTCATTTCACATCAGTTCTTCTGCATGGTCGTAGATCTTCTTCACCGCCCCGGCGATGATCTCCATCTCTTCGCGGCTACCCAACAAAACCTTGTGATGCATCGTCACCGACTCTTCACGGTAGATCCTTGTGCACACGGGAAGATCAAAACGTTTGGGATCGATCGCCTTCCAATACTCCTCATTGAGGCGGTAGCGGGCCGGTTTGGTATGGGGTACATAGAGCGCACAATCGTTCAGCGGCTCGTAGGAGGGTTCCACGTCGACACCCAGCTCGGCAGCCAGCGCTTCCCGGAACCTCTCCACCGGCAAGCCTTTGAACTCCTCCTTACGGTAACGGAAACTGTAATTGAAGTATGCCTCGGCGGTCTCCCGTTCGTCGCGCCGCATGGGCATCACCCCCGGGATCTTCTCCAACAGGCTGTTGAGGTAGATAGCGTTCTCATCGCGCCGGCGGTTTTGTGCGGGCAGACGCTTCAGGCCTTCGACCAGGATCGCCGCCTGGAACTCGGTGATCCGGTAGTTGCCCGACTGGATGAAGTTGCCCTCGTCACCATAGTGTCCGGCCCCTTTGTCGACCTCCCCCTCGGGCTCGCCTTCGGGACGGCGGCCGCAGTTGCGCAGGGCATCCAGCCGCTCGGCGACCTCATCGTCGTCGGTGGTCATCACCCCTCCTTCGCCGGCGGTAAGATGTTTCGAGAGCTGGAAGCTGAAGCTGCCGATGTGGCCGATCGAGCCGGCTTTCTCTCCCTTCCATTCCCCGCCGTGCTTATGGGCACAGTCCTCGATCACATACAGGTCGTGCTTGCGGGCGATCTCCATGATCGCGTCCATGTCGGCAAAGCTGCCGTAGAGATGCACGGGGATGATCGCCCTGGTACGCGGGGTGATCGCCGCCTCCACCGCAGCGGGGTCGATACACCAGGTATCTTCCAGCACATCCACAAGGATGGGGATGGCATTCACATCGATCACCGAGGCGGCGGTGGCCTGCCACGTCAGCCCCGGCACGATCACCTCGTCACCCACGCCGATGCCCAGCGCCTCGAGGGCCAGCTGGAGTGTCACCGTCCCGTTGGCCGCCGACACTGCATGCTTCACCCCCACATACTCCGCAAAGAGACGGTCGAACTCACGCTCTTTCGGTCCATTGTACGACCAGACACCGCTGTGCAGCACCTCCAGCAGGGCCCTTTCGTCATTCTCATCCCATACTGGCCAGGCGGGCCAGGGATGTGCTTTCACATCCCGCACCGGCATGCCTCCGTTGATCGCCAGTTTGCCCATATCTTTTGCTTTTTTGGTTTTCTTAATTGTCGATCGAAAAAAAGCGTTCTTCCACATTACTGCCCCTCAGCCGCAGAAGTAACTCCCGGCCCTGCACATCCTTTTCGTGGAGCATCACCCGGAAGCTCCGCTTCTCCCCTGGCAGCAGTGAAACATAGTTATCCTCCCAAAAGACCGGAAGGATCGTTTCCCGCCCGGCTGCATCCACCACAGCCATCTCGATGAAAAAGGCCAGTTTCCCGGAACGGTTGAGCAACTGCACTTCGACCAGCCGCTCTCCGCTTTTTTTCTGTTGGGTTGCCACAGCCTCCACCTTCGCCTCCGGCATCTTCGCGATCATTGTCAGATCGGCATACTGCTTGCTCGGGGTGTAAAAAGGCCAGTCCTCGAACTCATACTCATAGTCGAGAAGATCTTCCACCGTCGAGAGCCAGTAGAAGTTCCTATCGACCTCTTTTCCCCTGCCGTCCAGCAGTTGCAAGTCGAGGAAGTAGGTGGTGGTGATCCCCTCCGGCACCTCCACACCGCCCACCTTTACCACCCCTTCCGCCGGGCAGGTCACCCCCGTCTCTTTTTCCCACACCATCTCCGACCGGGCATCCAAGACCCTGGCCCGTACCTTCAGATGTCGTGCCTCACGGAAGAGGTCGTTCACCACGTGTATGCACTTTTCTCCGTAATCGTACACCACATGCAGGGGTTTGCAGGCGTTTCGCGTGGCATAGAAAGCGCCGTTGGGCATCAGGTAGGCATCATACAGCTGCCAGAACATGCTGGGCCACGCCGAGTTGAGCATCCACTGCACCACCCCCATCGCTTTTGCTTTGTTCACCTGGAACGCTTCGAACATTGGCCGCATCAGTTCGTAGTTGAGCATCTGGGCCTTGAAGGCAAAATCCTCCACCCCCTCCGGCTTGCCATATCTTTTCTCCACGGCCGTCATGAAACGCTCCAGGGTGTGGAAAGCATTCTTCCCGCAATGATATTCCCACACCTCATCCACCGGCCAGAGATGGTCGGGGGGGATCATCTTCCGGATACTTTCGATCGGCGGCACATTGGCCCCCGGGCAGGTCTCCGTGTTGAAGCCGTACGCTCCGCCAAACTCCCGGTCGGTATACCAATACACCGGAGGCGTGTACTCATACGGCCCCAGCATCTTCATCCCCGAGGAGCCGCTGATCTCGCTGATAAGCTCCACTTCGGTGATCACTCCTTTTTCGCTGCCCACCCCGCCGGTGGAATTGAGATAGGGACGCGTCGGATCGTATTTTTTGAGGGTGGCGGCATACCTACGCTCCGCCTCAGGATGGGGCAGTTTGTCGCTGCCCACGTTCCAGACAAAGATCGAAGGATGGTTCCGCAACCAGAGGATCTGGTCTTCCCATGCCTTCGACATAAGATCGATATCTTCGGGGTCGATGATGCCGCCGTACTTCGGGTCGACCGGCTTGTGGAGGTATTCTTCGTGTTCCCAATGGCAGCTCCAGCCGGCCATCATGAGGATTCCGTTGCGGTCGCACAGGTCGTAAAGGTACTGATCCTTCCCCCAAAACCCTTCCAGGCGGATACAGTTGAGGTTAAGGTGTTTTACGTAGTCGATCTGAGCCTCCAACGACGCATGGGTGTCCATCAGCAGCAGGTCGTCGGTCCAGCCGGCACCTTTGATCACCACCTTGTGACCGTTGATGCGGAAGCCGCGATGCCCGTTCTCGAAGAAGTCCTCCACCTTCCGGATGCCGAAGACCACCTCATAGGCATGCCATATCTCCTCCTCTTTCAAAAAGGTCATCCGGCACCGGTAGAGGCTGGGCTTTCCGAGGTTGTTGGGCCACCACAGCTTGGGATCGCGGATGTTCAGTTCCAGGTATTCGTGGGGCGAAAAGGTCACCGGTTTCCGTTCTCCAGGAGCCAGCGAGACGGGCATTTCCACCTTCAGGCTGTCGATCTCCACCTGTAACTCTCCCTGCACCCTCCTACCGGTATGGTTTACCACGTCGGCCGTGACCATCAAGGAAGCGAACGAAGGATCCTGCGGGTTGAAGTTCGTTTCGACAAAAGGGATCTCGATCGACACCCCCTTGTTGAAGTGCAGCAACACCTCCCGGAAAAGGCCCATATTCCCGTCGGGAGGATCGATGTTCCAGTCGACAAAACCGGTGGAGAAGTCTCCCGGCCCCGGCGGCACCACCTTCACCGCCAAAACGTTCTCCCCGGCATGCACCCATTTCGTGATATCGAAGCGGAAACGCCGGAACGCCCCGACCACCTCATCCGTGCCGGCCACCTTCTCACCGTTGATCCAGACCTCCCCGCGGTAGTTGATCCCTTCGAAAGCCACTTCGACGATGCCGGCAGCTTCTTCTTCCGAAAGACGAAAGAGATTGCGGTACCACCAGGGCACCTGGAACCGTTCCCTGGGCACCTTCTCCATGTTCTTGCCCACATACAGGTCGCGGTACACCCCTGCCTGCACCAGGCTCCCCAGGACGGTCGAAGGAACCTCCACCGGCACCCAGGCAGCAGCCTCATACTTTGTCGAGGAGATCTCATCCCCGCCGTGCGGAACCTCTTCCGACGAACAGATCCTCCATCCTTGGGAGAGCCTCCTGCGGAATG
>JAMOUS010000017.1 GCA_027067975.1 Bacteroidales bacterium
CGGGAAGATGCCATACCACTTCCGGGAAAAGGTCTTGCAGAAGCCGGGGAGGATGATGCCAGAACATGTTCAGCGGAGCTCTTGCAGCGGTGCGGCGAACCGTTTGTAGATCCCGAGAAACTTGTCATGCGCCTCGGGAGAGTCGTAGGCCTTCGACAAGGCTTCCATCTGCCGGAGGATGTGGAGGTCGAGGGGCACCTCATCCTGCAGCAGTTGTTGCCGTGCCGGAGAGAGCGCATAGATGCAGGCGAGCTCCTCGCTCACGTTCTTGGCCAGGGTGTCGGCCACCGCTCGTGCATGTGCGTTATCTTCCAGGAGATAAAGGTTGCGGACGGTGGCCAGGGAGAAGTAGTCGTAAGGAGCCACCCGGTCGGGCATGAGCGTCAGCACCTTTTCCACCACCTGGCGGGCCGAATCCCTTTTCCCCTCAACGATCAGGGCGGTGGTGAGCCGGTTGAGGATGCTGCGATAGTTGGAGATCATCCGGCGGTTGTTCTCGTCGAGATAGACGTGCGGATCGGTCATGTTTCCCCATACGAACTTATGCATCACATTGTCGAACATGATACGGGTGTCGACAAAACCGTATTCGGGATCATTGCTCTCTTTTTTCAGGGGGACGAAACGCAGTGCCATCCCTTCGTCCTGGAGATAATCCTGAATGCCGGGGAAGGAGGAAGAGGGTACGGTGACGGCGAAGTAGATGGGCCGTTCCCAGTTGTTGTTGGAGAGAAGGTCAAGCACCATCAGGTCGTTCTTGTAGACCACCTGCTTGGGGTATTTCCATTTCACCTCTTTCACGATGCGGTGGGCCGACCAGGGGGGGACGGTGCCGTTAGCCACGACCAGGGCCGAGTCGACCGGGATGGAGAAAAGGTTGGTGGGGAAATAGTCGGCCATCTCGTTGCGTGCGTAGGGGGATGGGATCTTGGTCTTGGGGTCGTCGTCGGCGACGAAACGGATGAGCTGCTTGAGGTCGTAATAGCGGTTGATCCTCTTGTTGATGAGGACGATATCGCGTTTCCCCGTACGGTACTGGTCGTGGGTGAGGGAGAAGGGGAGGGGGTCGGAGTCGTAGGCCTTGCGCGACAGCTGGTCGATGTACCAGCCGGCGCTGAGGTAGCTGAGGTTGGCCACCCGCACGTCGGTGCGCACACCCTCCACCTCCTGGACATACCAGAGGGGGAACGTATCATTGTCGCCGTTGGTGAAGAGGATGGCATTGGGAGCGCAGGAGTTGAGGTAATTCTTGGCAAAGTCGCGGGCGGTATAGCGGCCGGAGCGGTCGTGGTCGTCCCAGTTCTCACGTGCCATGATGCCGGGCACCAGGATCAGTGAGAAAAAGGTGACGGCGGCGGCGCGCAGGGTAAGTGGCAGACGCCGCGGGAGCGCCTTGACAAGGGCGAATACGCCCAAGCCGATCCAGATGGCAAAAGCATAGAACGACCCCGCATAGGCATAGTCGCGCTCGCGCGGCTGATGGGGATATTGGTTCAGATAGACCACGATGGCCAGACCCGTGAAAAGGAACAACAGCAGGACGATCCAGAAATCCTTCGGATGACGCCGCAGCTGAAAGAAAGCACCCGCCAGCCCCAGAAGGAGGGGGAGCAGGTAATAACGGTTGCGAGCCCGGTTCCTTTTCAGATATTCCGGCAATTTCTCCTGATCACCCAGGCGGGCATTGTCGAGGAAAGGGATCCCGCTGATCCAGTTGCCGTGCATCACATCCCCGTGACCCTGCAGATCATTCTGACGTCCGGCAAAGTTCCACATGAAATACCGGAAATACATGAAACCCACCTGGTAGCGGAAGAAGAAACGCAGGTTTTCCGCGAAAGTGGGAGGCACATCGTCGCCGCGTCCCGGAGGGATCTTGGCCCAGTACTTGTAGTCACGTACATGTTTGGCATCGCGGCTGTACATCCGGGGGAAGAAGGTCACATAACGGGGATCGTACACATACTTTACCTTGCGGGTGGTGACGATGTAGCGGCCGTCCTTTTTCTCATAGCTTTTTTTACCATATTTGATGTCGACGATCGGGGCGTTGTAATAGGGACCTTTGAAGAGGGGCCGGTCGCCGTATTGTTCGCGGTTGAGGTAGCGCAGCAGGGCGAAGACGTTGTCGGGGTTGTTCTGGTCCATCGGCGGTTCGGCGTTCGAGCGGATCACGGTGGCCGTGTAGGAGGAGTAGCCGATGAGCACCATGGTGAAGGCCAACAGGGTGGTGTTGAGGAGCGGCTTCCGGTGGCGGACGGAATGGCGCAGACCCCAGATGATCGCACCGGCGAGGAGGAGCAGGTAGAAAAAGACGCCGCTGTTGTAGGGCAGACCAAAGCCGTTGACGAACAGCAGTTCGAACCAAGAGGCTACCGTGACGGTGCCGGGGATGACCAGGTACATGATGGCCCCCAACATGAGGATGGAGACCAGCAAGGCCGCAAAGAACCCCTTTCGGGTAGGTGGATATTTCCGGAAATAATAGACAAAGACGATCGCCGGGATGGCCAGGAGGTTGAGCAGGTGTACGCCGATGGAGAGGCCGATGATGTAGAAGATGAGGATGAGCCAGCGGTTGGCATATTTTTCATCGGCCGTCTCTTCCCACCGGAGGATGGCCCAGAACACCAGGGCGGTGATGAGCGAGGAGGTGGCGTACACCTCCCCCTCGACGGCCGAGAACCAGAAGGTGTCGGTGAAGGTGTAGGCGAGGGCTCCCACGGCGCCGCTGCCGAGGATGGTGAGGGTCTCCCCGGCGGTGAAGCCTTCGCGGCGGCCGTAGATCTTCCGGGCGAAGTAGGTGATCGTCCGGAACAACAGCATGATGGTCAGGGCCGAGGCGATGGCCGACCAGGCGTTGATGAGACGTGCCACGTGCGTGGGGTCGTCGGTGAAAAGGGAAAAGAAACGGCCGATGAGCATGAACAACGGTGCCCCCGGCGGATGACCCACCTCCAGCTTGTAGGCGGTCGAGATGAACTCGCCGCAGTCCCAGAAACTGGCGGTCGGCTCGATGGTCGAGAGATAGACAAAGGCGGCGATCAAGAAGATCAGCCAGCCGGTGAGCCGGTCATATTTGCGGAAATCGTCCATAGCTCGCTGCCGTTGATAGAGGGGTAAAAATAAATAAAAAAGGTTTACTTTGCAGGGAGAATGGCGGGAGATGCGAACGTTCCGGATCATAACGGTCATGTGGGTGCTCCTGGCCGGAGGGGCGGGACAGCTCTGCGGGCAGGAGGCTTTTGTGCCGGCACTGGCCCGTCCTGATACGGGAATGGCAGGCCAGGGACAGACGCTCTGGCTGCGTCTTTCGAACAACAACTTTCTTTTTGATGCCGAATATTTCAGCCCCCTGGAGGTGGGGTATACCTGGATCGGCGTGCAGTTGCAGCCGGAGCTGGTGTACCGGGTTACCGGCCGTTTTTTGTTGCGGGGCGGAGTGTATCTGCTGAAATATTCGGGCAGGAAGGAGACCTCCGACGTACGGCCGGTGTTCTCGGCCGAATACCGTTTCCGGAAAGGTGTGACGCTGGGGATGGGGAGCTTGTACGGTTCGCTCAACCACAGATTGCCGGAGCCGTTGTACCGCTACGACCGGTCGATGTGCGACTGGCCCGAAGAGGGGGTGCAGTTGCGGGTGAACACTTCCCGGCTGAAGGGGGATTACTGGCTGCAATGGCGAAATTTCATCTTGCCGGGCGACCCTTTCCAGGAGGAGCTGGTCTTTGGAACTTCCTCCTATCTCCGGGTGGCCGAACAGGACGGCTGGCGGTTTACCCTCCCCTTTTTCACGATGGTGCATCACCAGGGAGGGCAGATCGACAGCTCACCCGAGCCGGTGCACACCTTCGGGAACCTGGCTGGCGGAGGGGCCGTCAAAAAAGAGATGGAAGGAAGCATTCTCCGCGCCTTGGAAGGCGAGATGCTGGGATTCCATTATTTTGACCTTTCGGGAGAACCCCGTTATGATTTTACCTCCGGTTGGGGCTTACAGGCGATGGGGGGGATGGCCCTTCCCCATCTTTGGATCCGGGCAGGTTACTGGTATGGCAACCGTTTTTTTGCCTCCCTGGGGGAGCCGCTCTTCGCCTCGGTGTCGGAGAAGAGCTTTCCGCAGGAGTATCCTGTCAGGAGTTTGCTGTTGTACAAAGTGCGATACGTCCGCGTGTTCGAAAAAGGGATCTCCCTTACGCTGTATGGTGATGGTTACCAGGATCTTCGCCGGGGACGGTTTGACTACAACGTAGGCCTTCAGCTCCTTTTCCACACCGACATCCTCTTGCTCTCAGAGAAACGGTTTCGTACCGCCGGGGAATGAGCAGTTGAATAAAAGTGATGCAAAACCTATTTCATGGGGTTGTCGTAATCTTCAGACATGCAGAGGGCAGTGTGACTTTATCTACGTAGTGAGCCACGTAGTATACTACGTAGAAGATCTGTGAGTTACTGATTGTCAGGTAGATAGGCTACGTAGCGCCAGGGCATGTTTTTCCATGTTTCGCCGGCATAGTCGACCCCGATGCGGGGGGTGGTGGTATAGGGGAGGGTGAGGCCGGCATCTTCGAGCCAGATCCGGGGGGAGGTGGTGAGATCTTCGCCGTTGAAGCTTTTGTCGATGCCGAGGCGGCGGGTGAGTTTGCCGGGGCCGTCGAAGCCTTCGATGCCGCGGATGAGGACGGCCTGGGGGTCTTCTTCTTTGCCGGTGACGATGTTCATCATCCAGTACATGCCGTAGATAAGATAGATGTACAGCACGCCGCCGGGGAGGTACATGGTGGCGGTCCGTGGGGTCTTGCCGCGGCTGGCATGGCAGGCAAGGTCTTCCTCTCCCCGGTAGGCCTCCGTTTCGGTGATGAGGAATGTTTCTGTGCGGCCGTCGTCGTAGCGGCGTACAAGCCGCTTACCCAACAGGGCCGGTGCCACTTCCAGCACATCGCGGCGGAAGAATTCATATCCCAGCCGTACTGTAGGGCGGGAGTTCAGTACTCTTTCTTGTCCTCTTTCTTTACCCATTCTTCAAAAGGTCTTTTCCGTTCGGGCAGGGGGAGGTGGCAGTGGGGCAGGTGACGTTGTGCGGGGGGGAGGGCCAGCTCCTCATAGATGAGGGCATCGCGGAAGCCGGCCCGGGCGGCCTCGTCGCGGCTGGCGGCATACACCACCCTGTCGATGTTGGCCCAATAGATGGCGCCCAGGCACATGGGACACGGCTCGGCCGAAGCATAGATCACGGTGCCATGGAGGTCATACGTATTCAAGACCCTCCCCGCCCGGCGGATGGCGTTGACCTCGGCGTGGGCGGTGGGGTCGTTGTCGAGGGTGACGTGATTGCCGGCACGGGCGATCACCTTTCCCTCGCGGACGATCACCGCACCGAAAGGACCGCCGCCACGGCGTACACTCGCCTCCGCCTCGCGGATCGCCTCTTTCAAAAAACGCTCGTCATCTGTTGTCTTTCCCGTCATTCCCATATTTTTCAGGTTTTACCGGGAGAGCCTCCGCCATCCCGAAAATGAACCAGGCGTAAAAAAAAGCCACAAAATAGACCCCTGCCTGGGTCTCCAGCGTGTCCTCGTACAACATGGAGAGGGCAGCAATGATGATGAAGACGAGGGCAAAAAAGTTGCGATATCCCCTCTCCATAAAAAAAGGAGCGAAGAAAGCGACCAGGAACCAAAGGGCGCCGAAGATCCCGTAGGTGATCCAGTAGGTAAGGTACTGGTTGTGGGCGCGCAACTGCCATTCCGGGCTGAGGGGACTTTTCTCCTGCCGGTAATATTTTTTGAAGGTGTCGGGGACATCGCCGGTGCCCACACCGGTCCAGAGGTGGT
The DNA here is from genome assembly GCA_027067975.1 of Bacteroidales bacterium. Taxonomy (GTDB): domain Bacteria; phylum Bacteroidota; class Bacteroidia; order Bacteroidales; family VadinHA17; genus DRPN01. The sequence continues at coordinate 5,832 of JAMOUS010000017.1, forward strand.
CGCGGGCGATATGCCAGCCCGTGCGAAGATAAGCCAGCCGTTGGATGTGGGAGTGGCCGGAGAGACCTCCTTTTTTATATTGTTCCCATTCCCACAGCAAAACGTAGAAATAGGGGTAGAGGGCGAGGCGGTGGGAGAAGAGGTGGTTGGTCATCCCCCTTTCGACGTTCCGGATATCTTCCGGGCTCATCCGGCTGAAGCCGAGGGAATCTTTCCGCAGGCCTTTGGAGCTCATGTAGCGGATGAGGGTGGTACGGAGGGGCTGGCCGGCCTGGTCGAGACTGTCGTAAGGGACGGGGCTGGCGTGATTCCAGGCACGACGGAGTTCTTTTTCGCAGACGTACAGCCAGACATAGTGGCCGTTCTCTACTTCTTCCAGGTTGGCGGGCGGGTCGTAAGGGTTGCCGTTGGCCGTGGTGCCGAGGGTGGCAAGGCCGGGCAGGGTGTCGCGGCGATAAAAACGGTCGGTGGCCCGGGAAAGCCATGCGGCGGACAACAACACGATCGTCACACCCAGGATAATGAGAAAATATCGAAGCATAAACCCCCGGGCTTTCTGCAGGAGAAGAAGATAGGCCGAAGCCAGCAAGAGTGTCAGCATGAGAAAGCCGGTAAGGCTTTTGAGGATGAAAAGGAAGAAGGGAAACCAGCTTATGGAGAAGAGGTAAAAAACCTTTTCGGCTTTCGTCAGTTGCTGCCATCGACGGAGCAGCAGGTAGAGCACGGCCTGGAGGGTGACGCCCAGGATCAGGCTCAGCCGGATGTGGGAGATGAAGATAGAGATCTCGCGGATGTCGCGGAAGGGGTGGTCGATCCATCCCAGCAGTACTCCCAGTGCGGTGAGCGACGAGACCCACAGCCCGGCCAGGAGGGCTGCCAGCAGCACCCTTCCTTCTCCCATGGAAAGGGGTGTTGAGGTGCCCAGGATGAGGGGCAGCACCAAGAGAGGCAGTTTGATGATGATATCGTGCAGGCCGAAGTGCAGGTTGGAGGTGTAGGTCATCCCGATGAGGCAGAGGAAGAAGATAGAGATGAACAGCAGCAGGGAAGGGCGTTGACGGAGCCGCTGCCACCGTTCCCGCAGGGGGGGGCCGGCGAGCCAGGAGGCGGCCAGCAGGAATGTCCCCACGCTGATGCCGAAGGGCGAGACCGTCAGGGAGAAAGCGATCAGCGCCAGCGAGGCGAGATAGAACGACCGGGAGCCAAGCCAGTGACGTATGGATGCCATACGGCAAAAATGCACAAAAATCCCGAAAGAGTGGAAAAAGAGGTTGGTTGTGGCTGACGATCAGCGAAGAAAAAATGGGGTTTTTACTTGCATAATGAAAAAGATTTGTATTTTTGCAGTCCACAAAAAAGCGGCCTGTGCCGTATGTTGGTGTTAATTAAAAAATTAGGATAAAGTGAACACGTTAAGCTACAAGACCGTATCGGCCAAGCCGGGTGAGGTGGAGAAGGAATGGTATGTGGTGGATGCCACCGACCAGGTGCTGGGACGTCTGGCCTCACGGGTGGCGTTGATCCTGCGGGGGAAGACCAAGCCTTCGTTCACGCCGCATGTCAACACGGGTGACCATGTGATCATCATCAACGCCGAGAAAGTCCGTCTCACGGGCAACAAGATGCAGGACAAACAGTATGTCCGTCATACCGGCTATCCGGGCGGTCAGCGGATCACCACCCCTGCCGAGCTGCTGAAGAAGAATCCCATTGCCGTGGTGGAAAAGGCGGTGAAAGGGATGTTGCCCAAGAACCGGCTCGGGCGTGCCATCTACAGCAAAAACCTGCATGTATATGCGGGATCCGAGCATCCGCATGAGGCACAGAAACCGAAAAAACTGGATCTTAATACAATCAAGTAACTGAAGCATGGAAGTGATTCAAGCGTTAGGACGCAGGAAGGCCGCCGTGGCCCGGATCTATATGACCGAAGGGAAAGGGAACATCCTCATCAACGACCGTACGCTGGATGAGTATTTCCCCTCCAAGCTGTTGCAGTATGTGGTGAAGCAGCCGCTGGCGCTGTTGGATGTGGAGGGCAAGTACGACATCAAGGTGGTGCTGGACGGAGGTGGTTTCAAGGGGCAGGCAGAAGCTTTGCGTCTGGCCATTGCCCGTGCGCTGGTGAAGGTGGATCCCGAGAGCAAGCCGGCCCTGCGGGCGGAAGGGTTCCTCACACGCGACCCGCGCGAGGTGGAACGCAAGAAACCCGGTCGCCCCAAAGCACGCAAACGGTTCCAGTTCAGCAAGCGTTAGGCTGCCTGACATAGAGACCATGTTTAGTATCTAAACTTCCGGGACTCCTCAGCGGACTACCCGGAGGTTGACAAACAGAATGTAAACATAAACCTTTAACATCTCATGCGTAAAAAACTCGAATTCAAAGACCTGCTGGAGGCCGGCGTTCATTTCGGCCATCTGAAACGGAAGTGGAACCCCAAGATGGCTCCTTACATCTTCATGGAGAAGAACGGGATCCACATCATCGATCTGGAGAAGACGCTCGTAAAGCTGGAAGAGGCAGCCAATGCGCTGAAGCAGATTGCCAAGTCGGGCCGCAAGATTCTCTTTGTGGCGACCAAGAAACAGGCCAAGGAGATCGTGGCCGAGCGGATCAAGAAAACGGGGATGCCCTATGTGACGGAGCGCTGGCCGGGTGGCATGCTCACCAACTTCCCCACCATCCGCAAGGCGGTGAAGAAGATGGCCGCCATCGACAAGATGGCCACCGACGGCACCTTCGACAACATGTCGAAACGTGAACGGCTGCAGATCATGCGTCAGCGTGCCAAGCTGGAGAAAAACCTCGGCAGCATCGCCGACATGACCCGTCTGCCGGCGGCTTTGTTCGTCGTCGACGTGATGAAGGAATACATCGCCGTGAAGGAGGCCAACCGCCTTTCCATTCCGGTATTTGCCATGGTGGATACCAACTCCGATCCGACGAACATCGATTTCCCCATCCCTGCCAACGATGACGCCTCCAAGTCGATCGCCCTGATCGTCGACTACGTGGCCAGCGCCATCGAGGAAGGGCTGGAGGAGCGTAAGATGGAAAAAGAGAAAGGAGCTGCCGAGAAGCAGGCCCAGGAAGCTGAAGCCGCTGCCGAGGCCAAGGAGGAGGCAAAAGAAGAGAAGAAGAGCGCAGCCCGCAAAAGCGCTGCCCGGAAAGAAGAAGCTGCCGAAGAGAAGGTGGCAGAAGCTTCCGCAGAAAAAGAGGAAGAGAAGTAGCGACTGGATTGGTAACCAAATTATTTAAAGAAAGAAAAGCATTATGGCACAGATAACCGCTGCGGATGTCAGCAAACTGAGAAAGATGACCGGCGCCGGCATGATGGATTGCAAGAAAGCACTCCAGGAAGCCGACGGCGATTTCGACAAGGCCATTGAGATCATTCGCAAAAAGGGTCAGGCAGTGGCCAACAAGCGGGCCGACCGTGAGGCCAGCGAAGGGGTGGTGCTTGCCGGCACCACGGAAGACAAAAAGTTCGGGGCCCTGATCGTGCTCAATTGTGAGACCGACTTCGTGGCCAAGAACGAAGACTTCATCAACTTTGCCAAAAGCATCCTCGACAAGGCCCTGGAGACGCGTCCGGCCGACTTGGAAGCGCTCAAGAATACCTCCCTCAACGGTATGACCGTCCAGGAAGGGGTGGTCGAGAAGATCGGCATCATCGGTGAAAAGATCGAGCTGGCTTACTACGGGAAAATGGAGGCCGCTTACCTGCAGCCTTACATCCATCCCGGCAACAAACTGGCTTCGCTCGTCGGGTTCAACAAGGAGAACGTCGACCTGCAAGTGGCCAAGGACATCGCCATGCAAGTGGCTGCCATGAACCCCGTGGCTGTCGACAAGGATGATGTGCCGGAAGAGATCATCGAGAAGGAAAAGGAGATCGGCCGCGAACAGGCCCGCCGCGAAGGGAAGCCGGAAAACCTCCTCGACCGTATTGCCGAAGGGAAGCTGAAGAAGTTCTTTAAAGAGAGCACTTTGCTCAACCAGGACTTCATCAAGGACAGCAAGAAAGACATTCGTACCTATTTAAAAGAATACGATCCGGAGCTGAAAGTGACCGGATTCTTAAGGTATTCCCTGACCGTGTAGGTTGGGGAATATTGGGGGGGAAGCCGTTCGCCGCAAGGCGGGCGGCTTTTTTCATGCGTGCAGAAGGAGAGGGTGGTTTCTTTTTTATATTTTCGCAGGGCAAAGTGACGACCATGAAATACGAACGTGTTCTTTTGAAGCTCAGTGGTGAGGCGCTGATGGGTTCCCTGTCGGCCGGCATCGACAAAGATGTGTTGGATGGTTATGCTTCGCAGGTGGCGGAGGTGGTGAAGATGGGGGTAGAGACGGGCATCGTGATCGGCGGCGGCAACATCTTCCGGGGAGTGCAGGGGGCCGGCCGCGGGATCGACCGGGTCACGGGCGACCGTATGGGCATGCTGGCCACGGTGATCAACGGCATGGCCTTGCAGGATGCCCTGCACCAGCAGGGTGTGGGAGCCCGGCTCTTCACCTCGGTGGCGATCGAGTCGATCGGTGAGCGTTTCAACAAGGAAGAGGCCGTGCGGGCTCTCAGGCAGGGAGAGGTGGCCATCTTCAGCGGCGGCACGGGCAATCCGTTCTTTACCACCGATACGGCTGCCGTCTTACGTGCCCTGGAGACCGGCTGCCAGGTGCTGCTCAAAGGCACCCGCGTCGACGGAGTCTATTCGGCCGACCCGGAAAAAGATCCTGCCGCAACGAAATATGACGAGATCACCTTTGCAGAGGCTTACGAAAAAGGCTTGAAGATCATGGACCTTACCGCCTTTACCATGTGCAATGAGAACGATCTGCCGGTGGTGGTGTTCAATGTGAACGTGCCGGGAAACCTGCGGAAGATCGTCGAAGGCGACAACGTCGGCACGCTCGTGCACCGTTGAGAAGGTTAGGATGTTACCGGAAGAGTAATGAAAATTTTTGATTACATTTGTTTCCGGGAACCAAAAACCGGAAAACCATGGACGAAGAAGTACAATTGATACTGGAGGAGGCCAAGGAAAAGATGGAGCATGCGCTGGTGCATCTCGAGGCCGAGCTGGCCAAGATCCGGGCGGGCAAAGCTTCGCCGGCAATGCTCGAAGGGATCAAGGTCGACTATTACGGTACCGAGACCCCGCTGAACCAGGTCTCCAACATCAACACGCCGGATGCCAAGTCGATCACGATCCAGCCGTGGGAGAAGAAGATGCTGGAGGTGATCGAGAAGGCGATCCTGGCGGCCAACATCGGCCTGACGCCGATCAACAACGGCGAGGTGATCCGCATCAACATCCCGCCACTCACCGAAGAGCGACGGGCCCAGCTGGTCAAACAGGTAAAGGCCGAGGGTGAGACCTCCAAGATCGGCATCCGTCATGCCCGGGAGTGGGCCAAGAAAGAGCTGAAGAGGATGCAGAAAGAAGGGCTCTCTGAAGATGCCGAGAAGAGTGCCGAAGAAGATCTCCAGGAGCTCACGAACGATTACACGGAGAAAGTGGATACGATCGTGGCCAAGAAGGAAGAAGACATCATGACCATTTAAGGATCTGTTTTGAAGATCTGAAAGGAAAATAAAAAGGCCGCCCGTAGGCGGCCTTTTTCATTTTTTCGGCAGGAAAGTGGTGAGATAGCGGGCATGGGTTGCGACCCGTTCGCGTGAGAAGTAGTCGGGATGGTATTTCCCGGCGGCATAGAGGGGTGTCTGGTCGCCGTAGTGGGGGCTGGCGGGGATGCCGCTCTGGCCGGTGGGGATCACCGAGAGGCTGCGGTCCCAGTTGCCCGGGATGTAGATGTGGCGCTGGGAAGCGCCGTGGTTGACGCCGTCGGGGTCGCCCGTCATCGGATAGCTGTAAGGGCAGACGGTGTGGAAGCTGCCACCCACCGTGTAGGGTCCGCGGTTGAGGTGGAAGATCTTGTCGAGGAGCTTCACTTTTCCAAGGGGGTGTTGCAGGGTCATGGCATGCACCTGTCCCCACCGCCAGTATTCCGGCTTGCTGCCGTAACGTTCGCCGATCTCTTCGACCGTCCGGCGGAAGGCCTTGACGACGGTGGCTGTCAGGCCTTCTTGCGCAGGGGTGGTGAGGTCATCCAGCCAGGGAGTGGCGGTGTCGGCCCGCACATTCTCGATGACGGTGGTGAAGAGGTGACGGATGTCGAGGATCTGGTGCGTAAGATCTTCGCCCAGTTCGTCGCCGACGGTCATCGCCACGAAATTTTTCAGGAACTTGTCGAAAAGGAGCGGTGCGGTCTGGCGGGGTCCCATGTTTCCGTCCCAGTTTTGCAAGACCTGGAGGGCGGCACGTTCTTCCTCACTGAAGGTGGGAGCGGCCTTTTCGAGGATGCTCTGGAGCATGGGCAGGGTGGTGGTGGCCAATGTCGAGACCTGGTCGGTCTGGATGCGCATGAAATCCTTGCGGGAGAGTTTCTCTTTTTCGTTCAGCAGTTGGCGGATGCGGCTGATGCGGTAGAACTGGGCGAAGTAGGTTCCGATGTAGTAGGGGTAGTCGTTGCCGGTGGTGCGGTTGTTGGCCGAAGAGACCTGGTGGTCGGGCGGGTCGTAGCTGTGGGGTTGCAGCTCGAAAGGAACCTTGCCGTGCCAGTCGTAGAGGGAGGTGTCGCCGGGGAGGACCATCCAGCCGGGGCCCTTGCGGAGGGGGATGCCGCCGGTGGCGTAGAGGCCGATATGCCCGTGCCGGTCGGCATAGTTGAAGTTCTGGTTGACGCTGCCGAACTGTGCCAGGCCCTTCTTGAACTCTTCCCAGTTGCGGGCGCGGTTGATGTACCAGAGGCCCAAGTATTCATTGCTGTAGTCGTTGCCTTCCCAGCGCATGGAGAGGGCCTCGTCGATATGGCGGAAACGGGAGATGATGGGTCCGCGGTGGGTGAAGAAGAGGGTGTCGGTGATCTCTTCCCCCCCTTTGACACGGATCGTTTCGGGCCGGATCTGCAGCGGCCGCCAGCGACCGTCGAAGCGGTATTCAAAAGGATTGTCGGGGTTGATCGTCTCGTGGTACAGGTCGAGATCATCGGCATAGAGGTAGGTGATCCCCCAGGCGATGTCGTCGTTATGGCCGGCGACGACGACGGGCACGCCGGGGAAGAGGACGCCTGTGACGTGGAGGCCTCCTTCGACGTGCTGGTGGATCTGGTACCAGATGCCGGGGAGGCTGAGGCCGAGGTGCATATCATTGGCCAGGAGGGCATGGCCTTCGGCCGAGCGTTCGGGGCCGACGGCCCAGTTGTTGCTGCCGGCGAAGGCTTCGGCACCCAGGCTGCGCAGGGGGGCGGCGGCCGAAAGCAGGTTATGCTCAAGATCAAGCAGCGAAGAGTCGATGTGAAAATGGGGATACACCAATGGCTCCTGCCGTTGCACGGCCGGGAGCAGAAAAGCGGCCTTGTCGCCCAGCCTTTGGAATGCCTGGTAGAGGATCAGCTCGGTGGCCCAGTGGCCGGCATCGAGGTTCCAGGCAATGTATCCGATGATGTTGAGCGGATGATGCGCCTCCCACGGGTCGGGGCGGTAGCGCAGGATGGCAAACTCGGGCGGCAGGGAACGGCGGTGCGTCTCCAAATAAAAATTGATCCCGTCGGCGAAAGCCTGTAACGAGCGCTTCAGCGGCTCGTCAAGACTGTCGTAGATCATCCTGGATTTCTCCGGTATCCGCAAGGCACGCAGCAAAAGATCGGTCTCCACATACTCCTTGCCAAAGATCTCCGAGAGCCGTCCCTGGGTGACCCGTCGCAACAGGTCCATCTGCCAGAGGCGGTCCTGCGCCTCGAGGTATCCCGTCACCCGGTAAAGGTCTTCTTCGTTTTGGGCGTAAATATGTGGGACACCCAGACTGTCACGGTAGACGGTAACTTTTCCCCGGAGACCGGGCAGGGTTACCTCCCCTTCATATCCGGGAACCGCCCGTTGGGAAATGTAACGGAGGTACAGCCATCCGGACAGAAGCGCCAAGACGAGAAGGTAAATGAAAAAGCGAAAGATTTTTTTGAGGATCTTCATAACAAGAGTATTGATTCAAACATCCAAATTAAAAAAAATCCCGGATACCCTTGGGCTTGACTTTCTTTTGTGAATTTTGTAACTTGTTCATATTGAGAAATCTGAGATTGGAATCACCATAATGTACCAAAATATCCAGTCATGAGAACGTTCAGTTTCATTCCGGGGAAAGGATCCCGAAAAGGCCTGTTTATGTTGGGGATCCTGCTGTTTTTCGTTCCGCTTTTCTCGCAGGTCCCTCATTCTTTCACCTATCAGGCGGTGGTAAGGGATGAGGGGAAGCTTGTGGCCGACCGTGAGATCACGGTAAGGCTTTCCTTGTTGCAGGGTTCGGAATCGGGGGTGGAGGTATGGAGTGAGTCGCAGACTCTGGAGACGAACCATCTTGGGATTTTTTCCATGGAGGCCGGGAAGGAGGTCCCTTTGACGGTCGACTGGACGGCCGGGCCTTATTTTCTGAAGGTGGAGGTGGATCTTCATGATGGATCCGGCTTCCGGCAAATGGGTGTTTCGCCGTTAGGGAGTGTTCCGTATGCCTTGTTCGCTGCGGAAGTGGCGGACAAGGAGGATGCCGATGCGGATCCGACCAACGAGATCCAGGACCTTCAGTTGAATGGCAATTTGTTGAGCATTACACGCAACGAAGGAGCCACGTTGATCGATCTCTCTCCCTACCTTGATAACACGGACCGGCAGACGCTCTCTCTTTCCGGACACCGGCTTTCGATCTCGGGAGGCAACAGTGTCGAGTTGCCCGATGAGGTGGAAGATGCCGACGCAGATCCCACCAATGAGATCCAGGATCTGAAATTACAGGGCAATATCCTGACGATCACCAAGAACAGTTCTGCTACGGCTATCGATCTCTCTCCTTACCTGGACAACGCAGGTTGGGAAAAAAGAGGGGAGGATACGGTGGTGTATCACGGGAGCGTGGCTCTTGGGACCGATTCGCCCTTAGGGAGCAAGCTTACTGTCCAGGGGGATGATGTGACCAGTGAGCAACCGCTCTTTGAGGTGAAGCGGAAAGATGGGCAGACGGTCTTTGCCGTTTACAACGAAGGGGTCCGGATCTATGTCAGTGACGCTGAGAAAGGCTCGCGGCGAAGCGGCTTTGCCATCGGAGGGTTCGGCATGAACAAGGGGGAAGGACCCGAATATCTGCGGGTCACGCCCGACAGTGTCAGGATCTATTTCAAAAAACAGGAAAACAAAGGTTTCCGGGGAGGTTTTGCCATCGGCGGGTATGATTTCTCCAAAGGAGGAGTGAAAGACTATTTTTTTCTGGACAATGACAGTACGCGTGTCTATATTGACCAGCCTCCGACGAAAGGTCCCCACCGCAGTGGTTTTGCCATAGGAGGCTATGGGGTTACGAAGGGAGCCCCCGAAAGGTTTCTGGATCTTACTCCGGACAATTATTTCATCGGCCAGCAAAGCGGCACCCGGATCACGACAGGGTTGTACAACCTGGTCATGGGCTATCAGGCGGGGAGTGCCCTCAACGAAGGATCTTACAACAGCATCCTGGGTTATCAGGCAGGGTTTCATAATACGGTGGGCTATAACAATGTTTTCATAGGTTATCAGGCAGGATATTCGAACATCGGGCGCCGTCCATCCGAAGGAAGTCCCAATGGCTCATCGAACATTATGATCGGCAGCCAGGCCGGGTATTCCAACCTGTACGGAAAGTCGAACATCCTGATCGGCGCATGATCTGACGGGTACCGTGGGGTCAGGAGAGGGCCGGGGCAGTTACAATGTGATGGTGGGGTACGGTGCGGGTTATCATTGCAACGGCGCCAGCAATATTTACATTGGCACCTATGCAGGAGGAAATGTGTTGGGACGGAATGGTGACGGAGATGCATACCATAACACGATGATCGGTGTAAGTGCAGGCCGTTTCGATACATTGGGGTATGACAACACATACCTCGGATATCGTGCCGGTGAATACAGCAAAGGGCATGACAATGTTTTCATCGGGCAATATGCCGGCCGGAACGAAAAAGGCTCCTACAAACTCTATATCGATGTGACGGAGACAACTTCTCCGTTGATCTGGGGGGATTTCCTTACCGACAAGGTGCAGATAAACGGAGACCTGGTCGTGACGGGAAACTTCACGTCCCCTTCCGATAGCCGGTTGAAAAAGGATATCTCGCCCTTGCCGGGTGTGTTGGAAAAGGTTGTCTCCTTACAGCCGGTGACCTATCATTGGGACCGGAGCCGTTATCCGGTGCCGGCGGGGGAAGATAGGCTCCAGATCGGGGTGGTGGCCCAGCAGGTGGAGAAACTCTTCCCCGAGCTGGTGCGGACCACCTCCGACGGCTATCTTTCTGTCGATTATATGAAATTGAGCGTAGTATTGTTGAAAGCATTGCAGGAACAACAGGCTCTTATACAGCGGCAAGAGAGCGACTTACAACGTCAAGTCCGGGAGATGGAAAAGTTGAAGGAAAAGGTTGAAGCCCTTCAGCGACTATTGGAATCCCTTCGATGAATCTTCTGCATTGAGGAGAAAAGTTTATCGTACGATAAAGACGGGGATGCGGATGTTGTGGCGCACTTTGTCGACGGTGGTGCCGTGGACCCAGTCCTGTACGCCCTGGTGACCGTGGGAGCCGGTG
>JAMOUS010000018.1 GCA_027067975.1 Bacteroidales bacterium
TCCCCCGCCGACAGCGTCCTCACCCTCCCCGTCACCCTCACCGGCTCGATCGGCGTCTTCGCCCTCATCCCGAACTTCCAGAAACTGATGAACGACAAACTCGGCATCACCTTCGACGTCGAGAAGACCAACCGCTATGCCGACCTGGGGTCGGTGACCCGCCCCCTCGCCCCTGCCGAAAAAGCTTACCTCACCAAACAGATCGAAGCCACCTACGCCACCTTCGTCGACCACGTCAGCCGGGGACGCCACCTCCGTCCCGGATATGTCGACTCGATCGGCCAGGGACGGGTGTGGAGCGGCCTCAATGCCGTACAGATCGGCCTCGCCGACACCCTCGGCGGCCTCAACGACGCCATCGCCCTCGCCGCCCGCATGGCCGGACTGGAAAAATACCGGATCGTGGAATACCCCGAACAAAAAGACCCCTTCCAGGAACTCATCCGGCAGATCACCGGTGAGATCAGAATGAGTTCAATCCCCAAAGAACTGCACGGGATCTACTACACCTGGAAAGAGATGAAAGAACTGAAAGAAAGGTGGTCCATCCAGACACGCCTGCCTTTTGTCCCCCAGATCTATTGATCCCGGCAAAGCTTCAAGCCTGGAGTTTCGAGATCCCTCTTTTTATCCTGGCCACCGTCTCCTCTTTCCCGATCATCTCCATGATGTCGAAGAGGTGAGGGCCTTTCGAGGTGCCCACGAGCAGCAGGCGCAGGGCGTTGAGCACCTTGCCCATGCCGGCTCCCTTCTCCTCGATCCATGCCTTCACCTTCTCCTCGAGCACTCCGCTCTCGAAAGGCTCCACAGCGGCCAGCAGGACCGCAAGCTCATCCATCAACTCCGGCACATCGCCTTTCCAACGTTTCTTCACCACCTTCTCGTCATACTCCTCCGGCGCCCGGAAGAAGAAGTACGCTTCGTCCCACAGCTCCCGGACAAAGTCGACCCGCTCCCGCACCAGCGCCACCACCTTCTCCACATAGGCAGGGTCGGCCTCGATGCCCCTCTTTTTCAGCTCCTCACCGAAAAGGGCGGCCACCTCGGCCAGCGGCTTGCGCTGCAGATACTGATGGTTGAACCACCGGGCCTTCTGCGGGTCGAAACGAGCTCCCGCTTTGTTGATGCGGTCGAGCGAGAAAAGACGGGCCATCTCCTCGAGGGAGAAGATCTCCTGATCGGTGCCGGGGTTCCAGCCCAGCAATGCCAGCATGTTCACCACCGCCTCGGGAAAATAGCCCTGCTCCCGGTAGCCGGGATAGACTTCCCCCTCAGGCGTTTTCCAGTCGAGGGGGAAGACGGGAAACCCCATCCGGTCGCCGTCGCGCTTGCTCAGCTTGCCCTTGCCCTCGGGCTTGAGGATCAGCGGCAGATGGGCGAACACCGGCGGCCGCCAGCCAAACGCCCGGTATAACAACACATGCAACGGCAGTGAAGGCAACCACTCCTCACCCCGGATCACGTGCGTGATGCCCATGAGATGGTCGTCGACAATGTTGGCCAGATGGTACGTGGGCATGCCGTCGGCCTTGAGGATCACCTTGTCGTCGAGGGTGGAGGTGTCCACCGTCACCTCACCCCGGATCTCATCATGCATGGTCAGCGTCTCGCCGGGATCGATCCGGAAACGCACCACATACGGCACCCCCTCGCCCAGCAGACGCTCCACTTCCTCACGGGACATCACCAGCGAATTCTTTAACTTTCCCCTGACACGATGATCATAGCTGAAAGTCTCTTTCCGTGCCTCATACTCCCGGCGCAAAGCCTCCAACTCTTCCGGAGTATCGAAAGCATAGTAAGCCTTGCCCTCCTCCAGCAGCCGGTTCACATGCTCGCGATAGATCTCTTTCCGTTCCGACTGGCGGTACGGCGCGGCGGGCCCTCCCTGATCCGGCCCCTCGTCGGGAGCCAAACCGCACCAGTGCAGAGACTCTTTGATGTATGCCTCCGCCCCCTCCACATACCTCGTACGGTCGGTATCTTCAATACGCAGGATGAACGTGCCGCCGTGACGGCGCGCAAAAAGATAATTGAACAAAGCGGTACGTACCCCGCCAATATGCAACGGCCCCGTCGGACTGGGCGCAAAACGGACTCTCACCTGCTCATTCATGTCGCAAATTTTTGCAAAACTACTCATTTTTGCCCGTTTCTTCCTTGCCCGCTTTTCCCCTTTTCGCCAATTTTACTGGGCCTCCCCCAAGAAGCTTTTATGCTTTAAATCATTTGCATCCATCGAATTTATGTGTTACTTCGTATCAAGAAACCAGGCACAATGAAAGAGAACATCATGATCATCGGCGCCTCGGGCCAGATCGGCTCCGAGCTGACCCTTCGTTTGCGTGAGCTCTATGGGGCGGGACATGTCTTCGCCACCGACCTGAAAGAACCCCCATCTGATGTGCGGGAGAGCGGTCCTTTCGAGATCCTCGACGTAATGGACGACAAACGCTTGATCCATTTCGTCATCCGCAACAAGATCACCCAGATCTACCACCTGGCCGCCGTGTTGTCGGGCAATGCGGAGAAGCTGCCCATGCAGGCCTGGCATATCAACATGAACAGCCTGCTCAATGTGCTCGACCTGGCCAAGGAGGTGGAAGAGCTGCACAAGGTCTTCTGGCCCAGCTCGATCGCCATCTTCGGCCCCACCACCCCCAAGAAGAACACGCCGCAGCTCACCATCACCGAACCCAACACGGTGTATGGCATCTCCAAGCTGGCAGGGGAGAGGTGGATCGAGTATTTCTACAAACGCTACGGCGTCGACACCCGCAGCATCCGCTACCCGGGCCTCATCAGCTACAAGACCGAGCCGGGCGGCGGCACCACCGACTATGCCGTCGAGATCTTCTACCAGGCCATCAAACACGGCCGCTACGAATGTTTCCTCGACCACGACACCACCCTGCCCATGCTCTTCATGGCCGACGCCATCGAAGCCACCGTCCGGCTTATGGAAAGCGAAGCCGACAAGCTGAGCATCCACGCCGGATACAACATCGGCGGCCTCAGCTTCAGCCCCGAAGAGCTGGCCGCCGAGATCAAAAAACACTTGCCGGAGTTCACCATCACCTACAAGCCCGACTTCCGCCAGGCCATCGCCGAAACCTGGCCCGAAAGCATCGACGACAGTGTGGCCCGGCGCGACTGGGGCTACCAGCCCCGCTACGACCTGGCCGAGATGACCCGCGTCATGCTCCAAAAGATCAAAGAAAAGTTGAACAAATAAACCTTACTGCCATGTACAGCGAACGAGTGAGAGAACATTTCCGGAAAGAACTCGACAGCATCCGCGAGGCCGGCCTCTTCAAAGAGGAACGGATCATCACCTCCCCCCAGGGAGCCGAGATCACCCTCAACACCGGCCAAAAGGTGCTGAACTTCTGTGCCAACAACTACCTGGGCCTCTCCAACAGCCCCGAGCTGATCCAGGCCGCCAAGGAGGCTATGGACACCCGCGGCTTCGGGATGTCGTCGGTGCGTTTCATCTGCGGCACCCAAGACCTCCACAAGGAGCTGGAATACCGTATCTCGAAGTTCTTCGGCACCGACGACGCCATCCTCTATGCCGCCTGCTTCGACGCCAACGGTGGCATCTTTGAGCCGCTGCTCACCGACCAGGATGCGATCATCTCCGACCAGCTCAACCACGCCTCGATCATCGACGGCGTACGCCTAAGCAAGGCCCAACGCTTCCGCTACCGCAACGGCGACATGCAAGATCTCGAAGAAAAGCTCAAGGAGGCTGCCTCGGCACGCTTCCGCATCATCGTCACCGACGGCGTCTTCTCCATGGACGGTAACGTCGCCCCGGTCGATGAGATCGTCAAACTGGCCGAAAAATACGACGCTCTGGTGATGGTCGACGAAAGCCACTCGGCCGGCGTCGTCGGCAAGACAGGCCGCGGCGTCACCGAGCTGTTCGACATACGCGGACAGGTCGACCTGATCACCGGCACCCTGGGGAAAGCCTTCGGCGGCGCCATCGGCGGCTTCACCACCGGCCGCAAAGAACTGATCGAGATGCTGCGGCAACGCTCCCGACCCTACCTCTTCTCCAACAGCCTACCCCCCTCCGTCGTCGGCGCCGCCATCAAGATGTTCGACATGATGGACCAAACCGCCGAACTACAGGAGAAACTGCACAGCAACACCGACTACTTCATGGAGAAGATGACCAAACTGGGCTTCGACCTCAAACCCACCCAGTCGGCCATCTGCGCCGTGATGCTCTACGATGCCAAGCTGTCGCAGGACTTCGCCGCCCGCCTGCTCGACGAGGGGATCTACGTCATCGGCTTCTACTACCCCGTCGTGCCCAAAGGCGAAGCACGCATCCGCGTCCAGCTCTCCGCCGCCCACGAAAAAGAACATATCGACAAGGCCGTCGAAGCCTTCGAAAAAGTGGGCAAAGAACTGGGCGTGATCAAATAAAGATCACCACACAAAAAGCGGGGCCAAAGGGTCCCGCTTTTTTTGTGTCCCGGAAAGAGCCCGCTCATCCGCACTTCGACGAGCCGCAGTCGAGGCAGATGAGACAGCCCTCCTGGTACACCAGGTTCTTCGAGCCGCAAGCATCGCACACCTCGCCGCTGAAGGCTTTGGTGCCGTCGGGGATGAACTTCTTCAACGCACGCGCCACCCCGGCCTTCCAGGTGTTGATGCTGTCGTTGTCCAGCTGCAGCTTCGAGACCAACTCCACAACATTCGGGATCGGCATACCGTGCCGCAACACCCCCGAGATTAGCTTCGCATAATTCCAGAACTCTTTGTTGAACATGTGCGACAAGCCCCCAACGGTGTTCTTGTACCCGTATTTGTCGATATACTGGAAATCGTAGCGCGCCTTCCCGTCGGGCTCACGCACCTTGATGATCTTCCCTTTGGTGATGTTCTTGGGAATGAGCAGGACATCCTCCTCCTCCATGCCGGTGAAGATCTCATACGGCCTACCGTCCTTGATCCCCACAAAGGCGATCCACTTCTCGTTGTTGTTGTGGAAACGCACCACCTCCGCATCCAACACCGCCGGCCGCTTCTCGAACTGATGATGATCCTCCTCCGTCGGCTTTTTCTTCTTATCGTTGGAGATGAGCACCCCTTCGCGCGATCCTTCACGATAGACCGTCACCCCCTTGCAGCCCGACTCCCAGGCGGTGACATACAACTTGCCCACCATCTCTTCGGGAATATCCTCGGGAAGGTTCACCGTCACACTGATGGAGTGGTCGACCCACTTCTGGATCAACCCCTGCATCTTCACCTTTGCCACCCAGTCGATGTCGTTGGCCGAAGCATTGTAATAGGGCGACTTGCGGATGAGCGCCTCCATCTGTTCATCATCATAACGGCTCACCTCATCGACATCATAACCGTTCACCTCGAGCCAGGTCCTGAACTTGTGATGGAAGACATTGAACTCTTCCCAGGCATCACCCACTTCGTCGACGAAGGTGACCTTCACGTCGGGATCGTTGGGGTTCACCTTGCGGCGCCGCTTGTATACCGGCCGGAACACCGGCTCGATGCCCGAGGTGGTCTGGGTCATCAGGCTCGTCGACCCCGTCGGGGCGATCGTCAGCAGCGAGATGTTGCGGCGGCCATATTTGACCATCTCCTCATACAAGGCAGGATCTTCGTTCTTCAGGCGGTTGATGAAAGGATTGTCTTTTTCCTTCTCCGCATCGTAGATCTCAAAGGCACCGCGCTCCTTGGCCATCTGCACCGACGCCCGGTACACCTCGATGGCCAGGGTCTTGTGCACCTCTACGGAAAAGTCGATCGAGTTGTCGCTGCCGTATTGCAGACCCAGCGCAGCATGCATGTCGCCTTCGGCCGTAATGCCGATCCCCGTACGGCGCCCCTGCAACGCCTTTTTGCGGATGTTCTCCCACAAACGGCGCTCTACTCCCTTGATCTCGTCCGACTCGGGATCCTTGGCGATCTTGTCAAGGATCTTGTCGATCTTCTCCAACTCCAGGTCGATGATGTCGTCCATGATGCGCTGGGCATAATGCGCATGCTTTTTGAATTTCTCAAAGTTGAACTTCGCCTGGGGCGTGAAAGGATCATCCACATAGCTGTACAGGTTGATCGCCAGCAGACGGCATGAATCATACGGACAGAGAGGGATCTCCCCGCAGGGGTTCGTGGCGACCGTGCGGAACCCCTGATCCGCATAACAGTCGGCCACCGACTCGCGGATGATCGTATCCCAAAACAGGATGCCCGGCTCGGCCGACTTCCAGGCGTTGTGGACGATCTTGTTCCACAACTTGCGCGCATCGATCTCCTTCTTGTATTTGGGATTGGGCGAGTCGACGGGATATTGCTGGATGTAAGGCTTCCCCTCGACCACCGCCTGCATGAACTCATCGTCGATCTTCACGGAAACATTGGCCCCGGTCACCTTGCCGCTCTCCAGCTTGGCATCGATGAATGCCTCCGAATCGGGATGCTTGATGGAGATGGTAAGCATCAGGGCCCCGCGGCGGCCGTCCTGGGCCACTTCACGGGTAGAATTGGAATACCTCTCCATGAACGGCACCACCCCCGTGGAGGTGAGGGCACTGTTCAGCACCGGACTGCCTTTCGGACGGATGTGCGAAAGATCATGCCCCACCCCGCCACGGCGCTTCATCAACTGCACCTGCTCCTGGTCGATCTTCATGATCGCCCCGTACGAATCGGAAGGCCCGTCATTGCCGATCACAAAGCAGTTCGAAAGCGAAATGATCTGGAAATCGTTGCCGATCCCCGACATCGGCCCCCCCTGCGGGACGATGTACTTGAAATCTTTCAACAACTCATAGATCTGTTCCTCAGTCATCGGATTGGGATACTTGGCCTCGATGCGCGCCAGCTCCCGCGCCAGACGACGATGCATGTCATCCGGCGTCTTCTCATACAACCGCCCCTGCGGATCCTTCAACGCATACTTCGTCACCCACACCTTGGCCGCCAACTCATCCCCCTTGAAATAGGCCTTGCTGGCTTCCATCGCCTCCTCAAAAGAATAGATCCGCATCTCCGCCTTCTCCTCTGAATGGACTTTTTCCCTCCCGGGAATATCTTTTTTCTCTTCTTTTTGATGGGTCTGGGTTTGACTGGTAAACAGATCGTCCATTTGGCTCAGGTTTTAATGGGTTGAAACACTAGGTAATATGCCCCGGGAAAAATTTTCGGCAGGCGGATATCAAAGTTAGTGCAGCCAGCCAGTTTCCACAAGAGCCTCCCTTTCGATTTTATTAACATTTCACAAAAGTTTTGAACGCTTCTCTATATCCCTTTCAATGTGAACAGGTTAATGTTATTATCCTGTCCGTCAGGTACTTGCAATATTCGCAAAAAAGTGCTCACGCCCCGCAAAGCCACGCTGCGAGCGGAAAATGTCACAAAAAAAGGGGGCAAAGATGCCCCCTTTTTCACTTTTACAAATTGTATCAGAAAATATAACGGAAGCCGATCTGAGCCTGCCACCTCGAGCTCGAGATTCCCGAATCGTCAATGTCCCAAACCGGCTTGTCCGGATCGGCCGTATAGCTGAAAGTCGGCGTGGTTCCGTCGGCTTCGAATCCTTCGAAATTGATCAGACGGTCGTAACCATACCGTACATAATAACGGCGTCCCCAGTTCTTGTTGAGCATGTTGGTAAAGTTGTAGATGTCCATCGTGAACTGGAGCGTGTTGCGGCGGTCACCGATGTTGGTGAAGATATCCTGGGCAATCTTCAGGTCGATGATGTTGATGAACGGCGTGCGGGCACCATTCCTTTCGGCATACTCTCCCCGGTGCTTGCTGAGATACTTGTCGTTACGGATGAACTTGTCCAGGGCAGCCCACTGCTCGTCGGCCGTCACACCGTTTTTGTCCACCAACACGATGTCGCTCCGAGTGGCCGGGATGTAGATCAGGTTGTTGTTGCTCTCACCGTTGCCGTTTAGATTACCCCTGTCGTTGTACACATACGAATAGCGCTGTCCCGACTGGCCGTTGTAGAAAAGGCTGATGGTCGTGGCCATGTGCTTGAGGTACTCGATTCGGTAAGTGAGGTACGCCACAATGCGGTGCCCCAAGTCAAAGTCGGAGATGCTCAGATCGAGGTTGTTCAGGCCGTTGACCTGCTCCATGTAGCGCCACTGCGACGAGTTCTGCGACGAGGTGCCGTCGTTGACCGCCATGGCCCGCCCGAAGGTATAGGCCACACTCCCGGCAAAGCCCTTGCTGAACTTCTTCTCCAGCTGAACCGTCAGGTTGTAGGTATACCCCTTGCTGGTGTTGGTACCCACCATCACACGGGTGTAGTTGGGATCCAGCTTGCTGTTGTCCCAATGGGGACGGTTATCGGCCCCGGTCAAGTAAAAGTCCGGCTTGGGTGAGACGTTCATGTTGTAATACAACACGTTGTTGAGCGTCTTGGTGTAGATCCCCTCGACGGTCAGCACCGTCCCCCAGCCGAGTTTTTTGTCGAAGGCCAGGTTCAGGCGCAACACCTGCGGGAACTTGTAATCCTCGGCAAAGAGGTCCATCTGTCCCCCGTAAGGAGGATCCTGCTGGTCGAAATCGCCGCGCTTGTACTGCTGGTCCCAGCGGCTTTCGAAGGGAATGTAATACCCCCACGAATCCCGCACATACACGCCACCGATGGTCAGACCGTTGTTGGTGTACGAACCGCCCGGCCACACCAGCGGGATGCGGCTGGTGAAGATACCCACACCGCCACGCACCTGGAAGGTCTCATCATCCAGCACATCCCAGTTGAAGCCCACACGCGGCGACCACAGCAGTTTGCCCTTGGGCATCTTGCCGGCACGGGCCCCCAGCATGTCCCAGCCGGCGGCCTCGATCACTCCCACCGTCGAGTCGTTGAAGTGCTTGTCCTCTACAGGATCCTGCAAGAACACCGGCATGTCTACACGCAAACCGGCTGTCACCTTGAAGGTATTGCTTACCTGGATCTCATCCTGTGCATAGATCCCCCACTGCAGCATCCCGAAATCGGCCGCCGCCTTGGCACCGTCACCCGTGATGTCACCGGGGATCAGCGAATACCCCCGCTCATACTGCATGGCCGAAGCCACCCCGACCGTGTCGGCAAAACCCCGCCCGTTCACCGTCATGAAATCTGCCAACGAACGATATCGGTATTCGCCGAAGTTCTTCCGCATGAAAAGGTTGTACGTATGCGAATATTCCACGTTGAACCCGAAGGTGAAAGTGTGCTTCCCCTTGTACAGGTTGAAATTGTCCGTAATGGTCAGCACGTTCTGATCCAGCTGGTTGGCCGTGGAATACGGCTCCGACCCAAAATAGATCGTGGCCGGACCGTCATAAATTCGGACCGAGGGGAAATTCTGCCCCAGCGGATCGCGGTCGTCCCGGACCGTCGTGTAACCCATGATCAGGTTATTGGAAAAATTGTTGAAGTTGCTCTTCAGTTCCAGGGAAGTGGAATTGGTCTTGCTCGGGAAATACTGGCCGTTGTTCATGAAAGAAAGGCTCCGCGAACTGGAGGCATAGACCTTGGTAGCTTCCAGATAGGTGTACGAATGGCGCAGCATCATCTTGTGGTGCTGGCTGATGTTCCAGTCGAGGCGCACCAGCAGCTTGTCAGAGTTGAGCGAAGATTTTTTATTGAGATAAGGTCCCGGTTCATAGCCGAACTCATTGCGCAGTTTGTTGGCCAGCGCCTCGATCTCCGCCTGCGAAGAATTTCCCGTATAATCCGAAAAGTTGAAAGGCTTGGGCGTCTCATCGCGGCCGATCTCGGCACTCACGAAATAGAACAGTTTGTTTTTGATGATCGGCCCACCGATACGTGCGCCGTAGGTCTTCGAGGTAAAGTCGGGCAGCTTGGTACGCTCAACATTTTCGTCGTCGGTAGGGGTTTTGCCGGCCAGTCCTTCGTTGCGGAAGTAGTAATAGACCGACGCCTCCACCTTGTTCGAGCCGCTGCGCGTGACAGCGTTGATGCTGGCGCCGGCAAAACCCGACTGCCGCACATCATAAGGTGCCAGAACCACCTGGAACTGCTCGATGGCATCCATGCTGATGGGCGAGCCGCCCGTCTGACCGCCGTTGGTACCCGTGGGCGACAGACCGAAAACATCATTGTTCACCGCCCCGTCAATCGAGATGGCATTGTAGCGGTTGTTGATCCCGGCGATCGAGATGGCGCCATTGTCGCTCACCGTCGCCTGCGGCGTCAGCCGCGCCATATCGGCAATGCTGCGTTCCACCGTCGGCATCATCGCGATCTGCTCGTTGCTGATCACCGTCTCGGCACCCGTCTTGTTGCCGTCGAAAGCATTGTACGAATAACGTTTGCCCACCACGGCCACCTCGCCCAACTGTGTGGCGGTCGTCTTGAGCGTCACGTTCAGACGATACGTCTGACCCAGCGTCAGATAGATCCCCTCCTTCGTGAAAGGCTGATACCCCACATAGGATACCGTCACCCTGTAAGGTCCTCCCACGTTCATGTTGGGTATACGGAAATAACCCTGTTCGTCCGTGATCCCGCCGAACTGCGACCCCGTCGGAACATGCACGGCCACGATCGTCGCCCCCGGAAGAGGCTCCCCATTCTCATCCACCACGCGTCCGTTGATGCCGGATGTCGTGGTACCCTGTCCGTACGACAAGGCCCCGGCCATGATGAACATCATCACCGCCATCAGACTTTTCACTGCTCTTTTCATACGTTTTGTCGGTTTAGGTTATTTAATGATGTAAATATATGAATACATCTTGGGCGATCTTCAGAAAAGCTTCAACAAGTTGTTAACAATCACGTCGGTACTGCCTGCCGACTCCATCACGAAAGTACGGGCTATCTCAGCGGCCCTCTCCCTTGCAGGAATATCATCGTACAGGAGATTGAGCCGACTTTCCAAAGATTCCCCATCCTCGACGGGGAATGCCCCTCCCCGCCTCACCAGTTCGACCGCTTCCCGGAATTTTTCATAACGGGGGCCAAAGAGCACCGGCATGCCGTATACAGCAGCCTCCAAGATATTGTGAATACCTGCCCCGAAACCTCCTCCTATGTATGCCACCTTGCCATAAGCATACAGCGAAGAGAGCATCCCGATATTGTCAATGATCAACACTTCCGCTGCCTCCGGCCGCTGCTTGTCTGCCTCACTGTAAAAGAGGGTGGGGATCTTCAACTGCTCTTTCAGCCAGGCAAGATGCGTACGATGGATCTCGTGCGGTGCGATGATCCATTTGTAAGGCCGTATCCGTGCATTGATATACCTTGCCAGCAGCGTCTCATCCTCTTTCCATGTGCTGCCGGCCACCACGACCGTCCTGTCCGCCCCGAAAACCTCCGCCACCGGAATGCGCTTGCGGGAAGAGGCGACAGCCACCACCCGGTCGAAACGGGTATCGCCCGCCACCTCCACCTGACGGATCCCCCGCGCCCGCAAAAGAGCGGCCGAAGTGTCATCCTGGACAAAGATCTTCCTGTACACCCGGAACATCCGCAGGAACCAACGCCCCCACCAGCGGAAAAACCACTGCTCCGGCCGGAAGATCGCAGAGATCAACACCACCGGAACCCGTCGCTCGTCCAACACACGCAAAAAATGATACCAGAACTCGTATTTCACAAACACAACAAGATCCGGATCGATCAACTCAACAAACCGCCGTGCGTTCCTGCGTGTATCCAAAGGTAGATAAAAAACATGATCGGCCCCTCTGTAATCCTTGCGCACCTCATATCCCGAAGGCGAAAAGAACGTCAGTACGATCCGTATATCCGGCATCTTCTCCTTCAACGCCTCCATCACCGGCCGTCCCTGCTCAAACTCCCCCAGCGAAGCACAATGGAACCATACCGTCGTCCCCTCTTTGCGGTATTGAGCCGCAATATGCCGGAACAAACCTTTTCTCCCCGTCACCCAGGCCTTTGCCTTCGGATGAAAAAAAGCTGCCAGCCGGATCACCCCTCCATACAACCAGACCGCCAAAGAATAGATCACTGCCACTCCTTATTCGCTTTTATGATGATAAGCCTCCGTAAGCATATCTTCGCGCCACAAAGGAAATATTTTCCCCCCGAAAAAATCACTCGCTGTACCGGGAAAGATCCATCAAAACGCTGCCAATAACAGGTCAAGGTCTTTGGAAAGGATCCCGAAGCGTTTTCCTATCACAGGGTTGGTAAGGATCCCCTTAAAGAGATAGACCCCTTTCCGCAGGCCGGGATCCTCGCGCAGGCGGTTCTCAATGCCGCCGGCATCCCCTATATCGGAAAGGATGGGGGTAAAGACATTGCTTAAAGCGATCGAGGCCGTGCGCGCCACCCGCGAAGGGATGTTGGCCACACAATAATGGATCACACCGTATTTTGTAAAGACCGGGTCGCCATGGTCCCGCCACTCCGACGTCTCGATACAACCTCCCTGGTCGATGCTGATATCCACGATCACCGCACCGTTCTTCATCTTCTTGACCATCTCCTCGGTGACGACATACCTTTTTTTCTCTGTTCCGGTAAGGTGCATGGCCCCGACGAGGACATCCGCAGTAAGAAGCGCTTTCAACAATACCCGAGGATGGAAGACGGAAGTCTGCACCCGGTGTCCCAAATAGGTCTGCAGCCGCTTGAGCTTGTACACCGAGCTGTCGAAGATCTTCACCACTGCCCCCAGCCCCAATGCCGCCCGGGCCGCATACTCCGCCGCCGTCCCTGCCCCCAGGATCACCACCTCCGTGGGATTGATGCCCGACACTCCCCCTAACAACACCCCCTTGCCTTCATGCACATTGCTCATATATTCGGCCGCAATGAGAATGGAAGTGAGACCCGCGATCTCGCTCATCGACCGCACCACCGGATAATGCTCATACTTGTCGCGGATATTCTCAAAGGCAATGGCTGTCACCTTCTTCTGCATCAGCTTGCGGATGAACTTTTCAGTATGTTTCGTCAGATGCAACGAAGAGATGATGGTCTGGCTTCCCCGCAGCAACGAAGCCTCTTCGATGGTCAGGGGCGAGACCTTCAGGATCAGGTCCGACTGTAACACCTCCTTGACCGTCTTGACGATCATTGCCCCACACTCACTGTAATCATGATCGCTGTAACTGGCCCGCTCGCCGGCACCCTCCTGCACCACCACCCGGTGCCCTTCGTTCACCAGGATTTCCACCGCCTCGGGCGTCAATGCGATACGGTTCTCAAAAGGATCTGCCTCCTTCGGGATGCCGATCGAAAGCGACCGCCTCCGTAAGGTCGTCTCTAACACCTCCTCCTGCGGTAGGAGACTCTCCTTGCTCAGCGAAAAGCGAATACCATTAGATGATTCTCCCATGACCTTGATCTCCTTTAGCGGGATTCATCCATCCAAGTTAACGTTTTTACCACAAAATTCAAACCGTTGCGGCAGCCTCCCGCACGACGATCTCACGGGAATGTTCGCCGGTGCTCTTCAGATATACCGCCACCGCCCCTTCCGGCACAAACCCTGCCCGCTCCGGCCATTCCACAAAACAATAGTTGCCACTCTCCAAGTATTCCACCAGCCCCACATCCAGCGCCTCCTGCGGGGTCTCCATCCTGTAAAGATCCAAATGATACACCTCTTCCCCTCCCTCCGTGACATAGACGTTCACAATGGCAAAGGTCGGGCTCTGCACCGTATCGGCAACGTTTAATGCCTGACAGAAACGCTTGATGAACGTCGTCTTGCCGGCACCCAGATCCCCAAAAAAAAGGAAGATCCTTTTCTCCGGCCAGGCCGCCAACACCTGTTGTGCCACCGCAGCCAGCTCATCCTCGCTGTTCACCAAAAAACGCTGCTCACTCATGGGTTCCGGGGTTGTAACACGGCAAACGGGATCACCATCTCCTCCAGCGAGATCCCGCCATGCTGAAACGTTCCTTTGTAATAACGGGAAAAATAGTTCAGATTCTTGGGATATACCAGGTATTGTTTCTCCCGCGCAAAGACGAACGACGAGGTGATATGGTCCTTCGGCAACTGCATCTCCTCCGGACGGCGGCAGGCAAACACCTCCTTCGGATCATAGTTGAGATTCCTGCCCAGCTTGTACCGCAGGTTGGTGGTGGTGTCACGGTCGCCGATGATCTTTACCGGCACCTCCACATCGATGCTCCCGTGGTCGGTGGTGATAAAAAGGGTGATCTCCTTGTCTGCCAGAAAACGGATGAGCGAATACATGTAGGAATGTTCGAACCAGGTCCCCGCCAGGGCCCGGAACGCCTTCTCATCCCTCGCCAGCTCCCGGATGATATCCATCTCCGTGCGGGCATGCGAGAGCATGTCGATAAAGTTGTACACCAGCACCACCAGATCGTTCTGCAGGAGGTTGTTCAACTCGGCAAGGATCCTTTTCCCTTCCCGTTGGTTCAGCACCTTCCGGTAGGCAAAACGGATGCCGGGAGCATAACGCCGAACCTGCTCGGCAAAAAGCTGTTCCTCGAACTCATTCTTGTTGCCCTCTTCCTCATCGAAACGCCAATACTGGGGAAAACGGCGGTGGATCTCCAGGGGCATCATGCCGGCGAACATCGCATTGCGGGCATACTGGGTCACCGTGGGCAGGATGCTGCAAAACAGCTCCTCCCGCTCCAACAGGAACTGGTCACTCAACAGCCGGTACAACACCCGCCACTGATCGTAGCGCAGGTTGTCCACCACCACGACCACACTCTTCTTGCCTGCCTTCACATGGGGGAAGACCCACTTCCGGAACACCGCCGGCGACAGGACGGGAGGATCCCCTTTGCCGGAGAGCCAGGGGATGTACTGCTTCATCACATAACGGGCAAAGGCCTGTTCCGCCTCCCGCCGCTGGTCGGCCAACACCTCGGCCATGCCCCCCGTCTCCCGGCCCGTCATCTCCATATCCCAGTAGATCAGACGACGGTAGATCTCCGCCCACTCGTCAAAACTGCCCGCCATGGCGATCTTTACAGAAAGATCGCGGAACTCATCGCGATACTTCTTGATCGTTTGCTCCTCTACGATCTTCTCCTGCTCGGTCACCTTCTTCAACGTCAACAACAGCTGTTGCGGCCGTACCGGCTTGATGAGATAGTCGGCGATCTTCGAACCGATGGCCTGTTCCATCAGATCCTCCTCCTCACTCTTGGTGATCATCACCACCGGCAGGTCCGGTGCACCCTCCTTGATCCGTACCAATGTCTCCAGACCGCTCAGCCCCGGCATGTGCTCATCGACGAACACCACATCCCACGGCTCCTCACGCACCCGCTCCAAAGCATCCACCCCGTTGGTGGCCGTCTCCACATGATAACCCCGCTCCCGCAGGAACATCACCTGCGACTGCAACAGGTCGATCTCATCATCTACCCACAGGATCCTCGTCTTCTTCATGGACTTTTCCTTTCCCTCCAGCATAAATTACGGAAGATCACTTAAGATAATGCTTTTTGTAAAAAATCCGGTAAGCATCCACCGACTTGTTCCTGAGAAACTCCTCATAGTTCTGCTTCGTGAACAGAAAGGCATGGATCCCATACTGGGAAAGGATCTTCAGCAGGGCGGAAGAGGCGTTGAATGCAACCTCATACTTCTTTGCTTCTTTCATATTCCCCAACGGCCGGACGATGAGGATATCATACCCTTTGAGTGGATCTTTTTTCTCTACCGTCACATTGAACTCTTTCTGGGGATACTGGTCGGTGTTGAAATTGATGATCTCAAACTTCAATTCATTCAAATCGACGCTTCCCTTGGGGACCAGCAATACCAGAAAATGCTCATCCGCAGGGGAGAACTTGTAGTTCAGGCGGGCCGTGCGCTCATCTTCCTCTTTCTTCACGACCGGGTTCTCTTTTTTCAACAAGGCGATAAGCGATTTCGCCCGGTCGCGGATCTGGGCATCCTGGACGGTATCAGCCACCCACTCGAGCTGATCCTTCAACACCTTCGGATCGCTGCTTTTCCCCATGGCCAACGCCCGCAAGAAAAGATAACGGTCGCGCAGATAAGGATCCAGACTGTCTTTCAGCGCCGCATCGGCCGCAGCGATCACCTTCGCATATTCCCCCCGCTCAAAAAGATCATATACCTGCGCATAACGCTCTTCCGCCTCCTTGCGCTTCTCGTTGACCTTTTTGTAATATTCAGGATCTTTCAGGATCTTCGCCTGCTCACTCTCAGGGAAACGGGCGATAAGCATCGCCTTGTACTTGTCGGCCAGCGCTGTCTGTCCGGTCTCCTTGTAGATCTTGTAGAGGTTGTAATAGGCCGGCAGGGTGTATTCCCCGTTGGGGTAGTCCTTCACCAGCGTCTCCAGGTTGCGGAGGGCCCGCTGATGGTCGTGCATCTCCTCCTCAAAGATGAGGGACGACTCGAAGAGGCCCTCCTGGCGTTTCGCATGAGAGAGGGCCATGAGCGAGTCGTTCAGCGGGATCTGGCGCAAGTAGTAGCTGCGGCTCTTGCGATTGGTCGTGCTCTGA
>JAMOUS010000019.1 GCA_027067975.1 Bacteroidales bacterium
GGGGTCCCGGCTCGCTCCACGAGCCGGTGAAGTCGTAAGCCATCACCTGCAGGTCGTCGGCATGGTCGGCCACCCCGTCGAAATAGTGCTTGCCCCCCCAATGGGTCGCCATCAGGTCGACAGAGATGCCTATGTCAAAAGGATCGAACACCTCCTCCAGCTCTTTCAGGAGGGTGACCAGGGCATTGCTTTCTTGCGGTATCACCGTCCCGCTGGAAGCACCGCTCCAATACTCCCAGTCGATGTCCACCCCATCCAGGCAATGGGCAAAGACATAGTTCTTGATGTCGCGGACGAAGCGTTCCCTTTTTACGGGATCCATGGCCACGACGGGAAAGTTTTTCGAGTCGGTGGCCCCGCCGATGGAGAGATACACCTCCACGCCATGCCGGTGAGCCACTTCCACAAGGAGGCCGGTCATATCCAGATGGTCGGCGACTAGATGTCCTTCATAAGATGGGGAAGCAAAAGCGTATGCCACGCGGGTGATCTCATCCCAGTGGATCGCCGAGACGGGAAGGTTTCCCTCTCCCCAATAGGGATAGAAACCCACCACCTTGGAAGGAGCATCCTTCGGGGTAAAAGGCTCATTACACACCGGTGCCGTAAGATCCTTCCGCACCGGAATCTTCGGTTCTTCCTTGCGACAGGAAAGAAAGGCCTGCACCAGAAAAAGAAGGAACAGGAAGAGAGGAACCTTTCTCATGGGATGACTTTATCGGTATGCCAGGTAAGGCCGTCCTGCCGAATATGCCAGAGACCGTCGGGACCGGGTAGGGTGATCTCATAGAGGCTTGGCGTGGTGCGTATATCCGGGAGCGTACCAAAAGGATCGAAGACCGACGGGTCGACCCCCAGCTCTTCAAGGGATGCCGTATATCTCCCGTGTTCCTCATGATAGCGTTTCTCTTTGTAATAGAGGTTGCGCAGGATCCATTTCACCTTTTCGCCGGCAGGCACTTCGAAAAGGTCTTTCCCCTCTCCGGCGGTGATCCCGGAGAATTTCAGGAACCCCCAGGTTTCGGGGGCGTGCATGTTGATGATCCCCTGGGGCGACCAGACCCAGTTATGTTCGGGCAGGCGTTTGCCGTTGCTGTCGGTTTTCACCGCATATTTCCCGTTGATGACCTCGGTATCCCATTCCACGCGGGAGAAGTTGATCCGCCAGACATCTCCGGCACGGGGAGGTTGCTGTTCCGGAGCGCATTCCCGGAGGATCTCCCAGGGCATGGCGATCTCGAGGGTCCACTTGTCGTCCCGGTCGCCGGGCCGGTTGATCGTGCCGTACACGTGCACGGCCGTTTTCAGGCCCCGGATGTCCCAGCCGTTCACCGGAGGGCCTCCGTCGCGGTAGGGCTTGATGAGGAGCAGATCCCACCAGGTGCCGTAGGCGTTCATCTCGTACTCGTAATACTGATGAGTATCCCCGTCGGGATCGATGAACACCTCAAAGTCGTTGTCGTAAAAGATCACCGTATCGCGTTGCCGCAAGGTGGCCCAGACATCCGGTTCTTCCAGTTCGGCGGCAATGTAGAGGTAATCGTCATCCCACAGCATCTTCACCCGCGTGTCGTAGGCGGGACGGGGTTTCAGCGAACCTTCGATATCGGTAAAGTATTCACTCCAGAGGGCTTTCCCCCACTCTTTCTCATCCAGGACGCCGTCGACGTGAACGGGTGCCGGGGTGCGGTAACAGATGTAATGACGCGGCGCAAAAGGGATCTTCAGCTCGATAAACTTTTTTGCATTCTTGGTTGCAAGATGATCTTTCCGCTCTTCTCCCGGCCGTGAACAGCCGCTCCAGAGGAGGATGAGCATCGACAGGAAAAGGAAAGAACTTGTTCTTTTCATATCCGGACATTTTATAGGGTCAAACGAGAAAGTTTTCCCAGTGTTTCTCATTCATGACAGAGTAGCGGAAGAGGCAGATCCCGTCGGCACCGTTCATACGGCTCTGCCGGACTGCTTCGGTGATCCTTTCGGGAGGGATCGCCGGGACGAACAGGCCGGCATAGAGGGGGAACCGGCCCTGCAGGGCTTGCTGTCCCTCCTGCACCGCATCCCCGATCCAGTCGATATCTTTTTCGTAGAAATTGTGATAGATCATGGGGAAGACCGCGTCGAGCGTCCATTGGTCCCAGGCTTGCCGGACAAGACGCCGGGCGATGGAGGGTGTGGGGAAGACGGCAGCGGTAAGCTGTTTCCCTTCCCGGTGGGCCACCTCATAGAGGTGTTTCACCAGACGTGTAATGCTGTCATAACGGAACTGTCGCCAAGCATTATCCGCAGAAGGATCGGGAAGATCGAGGGGATCGATGCCGTGTTCTTCCCGGAAACGCCCCCGGCAGACATCACAGTAACAGAAATCGTATTGCGGATATTCCATATCCTGGACGATATCGTATTTCTTCCACAATCCTTTGGGGAGGATCACGTCGGGAAAGCGGATATAGTCGAGATGGACTCCTTCCACTCCGTCTATCCGGGCCGTATCGCGCACCCGCTCCTCAAGGTGACGGACCACCCCCTCGTGATTGGGACACAACCACTTATAGTAAGGCACATAAGGAGGATGATCGAAAGAGGATTTGCCTTCGCGGGAAACGACAAACCAGTCGGGATGTTCTTTCATGATCTTCTTATCCCGCGACATGAGGGTGATGATCCAGCGATGGATCCGCAGGCCTTCTTTCCGGGCCAGAGGTGCGGCCCACGCCACGATCTCATCGCTGCCCTGGAAATGGATCCCTTCAAAGCCCATACGGCCGAACAGGGCGAGGTCTTTTTTGATCTTCCGGCGGTCTTTCCCCGCCACGTACCAGGTCCACGCAGGAAGGGGACTCTTCCCCCTGCCGGGTGAACAAGAAAAGAGTCCCGCCGGTGCAGCCAGCGCAAGGGCCATGCCGCCGGACAACCATCTGATCACATCTCTTCGTTCCATACGGCTAACGATACATCTCTTTGACGATGGCCTCAAGCAGCTCCCCCCGGTGGTCTCCGCAATATTCCCAGAACATGATCCCGCCGAGACGGTGGCGTTTCAGGAACTTCACCTTGTCGGTGAGCGAACGGGCATCGTCATAGGTCACGAACATTTTTTCCTTTTTATCCCACAGCCAGGGAGCATGGGCTTTTTTATCCCAGAAACGTTGCACTTCCGGTTTCTGCATCAATGAGTCGACAATGAGACGGTAGGGGATCTCCCCTCTTTCACCATGGCTCTCCTGGCAGAGGCCATGGTTTCCGGGATCCACCTTTTTCCACCATCTGCCATAAAAGGCTCCGCCGACGATCAGTTTGCCGGGGGGCACCCCCGCCTCGAGGAACATCTTCACCGAGCGAGCTACGGAATTGCCATTGGGTTCACAACGGGGGGTATAGAGGTTGGTGTGATGTCCGGTACGGCTTTCCCATCCTCCGTGATAATCATAGGTCATCAGGTGGATATGATCAGCTAGTTTCACCACATCGTCAATGATCACATGGTCGAGCCAGGCCCGGTTGGCAGCCGCCGCGACAGTGAGCAGGTAAGGCCGACCGTGACGACTCAGAAAGGACATCCGGTCCAGGGCGATGCGTATCTCCTGCAACAGCAGGGAAAAATTATACCGGTCCTCGGGCCGGAAAACATTACCGGCACCCGGCTGTCCCGGATATTCCCAATCGATGTCGACCCCGTCGAGATTGTAGGTACTCACCATGACGGCCAGACGGGAGGCGAACAGCCGGCGGGATGAGTCGGTAAGGGCTACATCGGAAAAATGTTGGGATCCGTTCCATCCCCCCACTGCGAGCAATACTTTCAACTCTGGGTTGAGCGAGGTGAGTCCCGTGAGATAATAAAGGTTCTTCTCATCCTGCAGGGAAGGAAGATAAGGCACCCCGTCGCGAATCCGGGCAAAAGCATAAACCACATGGGTCAGGGATGCAGCCTTTACCCGTGTGCCGCTTTGCATGTGATCACCGGAGATATAGGCGATGACACGGGTGCCGGCATGGCGGTGCTCGCCTGCTCCGCACGAGGAAAAATGGCCA
>JAMOUS010000020.1 GCA_027067975.1 Bacteroidales bacterium
CTGGCGTGTGCGGCGCGCGGGGGGCGTGGTGCCGCCGCGCCGCGGTCATGATGACGACGCCGTGCGTGTGGCCACGGTGCCCCACCTGGTGGTGCGCGAGGCGGCGGCGGCGGCGCTGCTGCTGGCATTCCTCTTTGTGCTGGCCCTCGGCGCCGACGCTCCGCTATTGGCACGTGCCAACCCCGCACACAGCCCCGACCCCGCCAAAGCCCCCTGGTACTTCCTCGGCATACAAGAGCTGCTGCTGCACTTCCACCCCCTCATCAGCGCCCTCCTCCTTCCCCTGACGTTCCTCACCCTCCTCTTCGCCCTGCCCTACCTGCCCTACCCACAACGCAACCAGGGCATCCCCTTCTTCTCGGAAAAAGGCCGCCGTCTGGCCCGCCTCGCCGCCGCCGCCGCGCTCCTCCTCACCCCCCTGCTCATCGTCGCCGACGAATACCTGCTCCACTTCCACAGCTGGTGGCCCTCCCTGCCCCCTCTCATCAGTGAAGGGATCATCCCCCTCGCCCTGTACCTCACCCTCACCGGAACCCTCTGGTGGTGGGTGAAAAGAAAATACCACCCCGTGACGGGAGAAAGTGTCACTGCCTTCTTCACCTTCTTCCTGGTCACATACACCGTCCTCTCCCTCACGGGTATTTTCTTCCGCGGCACCGGCATGATGCTCACCTGGCCCTGGAACTTATGAAAAGCACAAACCCATGAAACCCCCAAAAAGCACATCTCAGAGCCGCCGCACCTTTTTCCGCCGCACCTGGACCTGGCTGGCAGCCCTGGCCGGTCTGGAACTTACGGCCGCCGGCATCACCTTTTTCGGCGCAGGCAGGAAAAAACAGGAAAAGAAAGAGGAAGCCGGCACCTTCTCTCCCATCATCTCCCTCGACGACATCCCCGCAGGAGGGGCCTACCTGTTACCGGCCACCCGCCTGGCCCTCACACGTCCCGACCCTTCCCACCTCGTCGCCCTCTCGCTGCGCTGCACCCATCTGGGCTGCAGCATAGAATGGGATGACGACAAGAAAGAGTTCCACTGCCCCTGCCACCACTCGATGTTCAACATCCACGGAGATGTCCTCAATCCCCCCGCCACACGCCCCCTCGACCTTTATCCCCTGGAGATACGCGCAGGGGAAGTATACGTCGACCTGAGCCATCCCATACCCCGCGACCACGCAGATCCTTCACAAGAGACCCATGTCTGAGACGATCATCCGACATACCGCCCGCTGGAAGAAGATCGCCCTCTGGGGGACGGTCATTGTCGTTCTCTCATTCCCCTTGGCGCTGCTGCGGTATGCCTTGCGACCCTCTCCCGCCCCTTACGAAGAGAAGGCCACCTATGTCGGCGGCGACAAGTGTATTGAGTGCCACCAGAAAGAGTATCGCGACTGGCACGGTTCCGACCACGACCGGGCCATGGCGCCCGCCACCATCGAGAGCGTCGAAGGCGACTTTAACAATGTCACCTTCGTCGACAGCAAGGGGGACAGCAGCCGCTTCTACCGCAAGGACAGCGCCTTCTACGTCCACACCCGGGGCCCCGGCGGCCGATACGGCGACTTCCGCATCGCCTACACCTTCGGCGTGCACCCCCTTCAACAGTATCTCGTCCCTTTCGAGGGCGGACGCCTGCAATGCCTGCCCATAGCCTGGGACACCCAGAGAAAGTGCTGGTACAGCCTGCCCGACTCGATCTATAAAGACGAAGACCTCACCCCCGACAACTGGCTCTACTGGACCAACAACGGTCAGAACTGGAACGGCATGTGTGCCGACTGCCACTCGACCAACCTCAAGAAGGGTTACGATCCTGTGAAGCACACTTACCACACCACCTGGACCGACATCGACGTCAACTGCGAGGCGTGCCACGGCCCCGGCTCGGAGCACATCAAGTGGGCCAACCTGCCGGCGGGAGACCGTCCCGGGGGGGAGAACGCCTGGCTGACGGTGAACACCTCCGACATGAACACCGTCGACGAGGTGAAGCTCTGCGCCCGCTGCCATGCCCGCCGCTCGGTATTGGGCGACTTCACCCCCGACGACTATCACCGCGACATGCTCGATTACATGGTGCCCCAACTGCTCAACGAACCCCATTACTTCGCCGATGGCCAGATCCTCGACGAAGACTATGTATGGGGCTCGTTCACCCAGAGCTACATGTACCAGGAACACGTGCGGGTGAAGTGCAGCGACTGCCACAATGTGCACAGCGGGGAGACGATCCTGCCCGTCGACGACAACCAGCTCTGCCTGCAATGCCACCGCGCCGACGTGTACGACACCTACCGCCACACCTTCCACAAGAAAAAAGGCGAGGCGGGCCGGCCCCTCCTCCTTGAGGGAGGGCACAAAAAGGTGGAGGTGGGCGAGGGGGCCAAGTGCGTCAACTGCCACATGCCCGGCAGGTACTACATGGGGGTCGACTTCCGGCGCGACCACAGCCTGCGCATCCCCCGTCCCGACCTGTCGCTGCGCTATGGCACTCCCAACGCCTGCACGATGTGCCATACCGACAAGAGCGATCGCTGGGCCGAACGATACATTGAGAAATGGTACGGCCAAAGCCGCCGCCACCACTATGGCGAGGTGCTGGCCCGGGGACGTCACAGCGACCCTGCCGCCCTGGACAGCCTCATCCTCCTCTCGCAGGATATCCTCTTTCCCGTGATCGTCCGTGCCACAGCCCTCACGCTGTTGCAGAACGATCCCATACAGAAGAGCTTCGACGCGCTGGTGAAGGCCTTCAGCGACCCCGAGGCGCTCCTCCGCGAGGCGGCGGTGCGCAGCCTGCCCAACCTCGACCCCACGGCCTTCCGCCAAGCCCTGCAGCCCATGCTCCTCGACCCCGTCAAGGCCGTACGCATGCAGGCCGCCTTCCGCCTCTCCGCCTTCCCTAAACGCCAGATCGAAGCCCGCTACCAGGAAGCCTTCGACAAAGCGATCCAAGAATACCGCCAGGCCATGCTCTACATGGGCGACTTCGCCAGCAGCCGCCACAACCTCGGCATCCTCTACACCAACCTCGGCCAAACCGACAACGCCATCCGCAACTACGAGGAAGCCCTGCGCATCGACAACCTCTTCTATCCTGCCCGTATCAACCTGGCCCTCCTATACAACCAAAAGGGCGAGAACGACAAGGCCGAGGAGATGCTCCGCAAGACACTCGCCCAGGAGCCCGGGTTCGCCGAAGGCTATTATTATCTGGGCCTCCTGCTGGCCGAGAAAAAAGATTATCAGGGCGCTCTGCACTACCTCCTTGAGGCGGCCCGCCGGATGCCCGACTACCCACGGGTGCGCTATAACATCTCGCTTCTCTACCAACAGATGCAAAAACCCGACAAGGCCTGGGAGTACCTGCGGCAGTGCCTGGAGAAGGAACCCCGCAACTACGACTATCTTTACGCTGCTGCAACCTTTTTCCTGCAGCGGGGAGAGAAAGAGAAAGCCCGACGGTACGCCCGCCGGCTGAAAGAGTGCTACCCCTCCAGCGACGCCGGCGACCGCCTGCTGCAGGTCATCGACCAGCCTGCCCACTGATCCTTCACGAGACAAATCCTAAAAAACGATATGCTCATGGAAACGACCGACACGACACAGCGGGTCTCGCTCGCCTCGCTGGCCTATCTGGTGATCATCCTCGCCGGGGTGAAGGTGGCCAGCCCGATCCTGGTACCTTTCCTGCTCTCGCTCTTTCTGGTGATCATCTTCAAGCCTTTCGCCGACAAGCTCCACGAAAGAGGGCTGCCCGGCTGGCTGGTCTTCACCATCATCCTCACGGTCATCCTGTTGTTCGACTTCCTGCTGGTGATGATCATCTCCGCCTCGCTCGGCTCTTTCTCGAACAACATGGATCTGTATGTCAACAAGCTCCAGACTTATCGTGACGAGTTGATTTTCCTTTCCGGCAAGCTGGGGATTCAGGATCGTTCGCAGATCGACACGCTTTTCGACCCGCAGCGGCTCATGGGCTTCATCGCCGGCACGCTCAACAGCTTCAGCGACCTGCTCTCCAACGGCATTTTGATCCTTTTGACGGTGGTGTTCATCTTCATCGAGGCGAAGATCTTTCCCGCCAAAGTGCGGGCCATCACGCGCCGTCCGGAGAACATCCGTTACTTTACGGTGATCAACAAACAGATCAACCAGTACATGATGATCAAGACCTATGTCTCGCTGGGCACGGGCGTGCTCATCGGCGGCCTGCTGGCGCTGGTGCGGCTCGACTTTGCCGTACTGTGGGGGCTGATCGCCTTCCTGCTCAATTACATCCCCAACATCGGCTCGCTCATCGCCGCCATCCCGCCGGTGATTCTCGCCCTGGTACAGTTCGGTCCCGGCGGCGCCCTGGGCATCGTCCTCATCTACCTGGCGGTCAACTTTGTCATCGGAAACTATATCGAACCCAAGCTGATGGGCCACGGCCTCGGCCTCTCGGTGCTGGTGGTGTTTCTCTCCCTGATCTTCTGGGGCTGGCTGCTGGGGCCCGTGGGGATGTTCCTCTCGATCCCCATCACCCTGGTGTTCAAGATCATCATGCAGATCAACCCCGACACCCGCTGGATGGCCATCCTCCTGGGCGACGGCACAGAGCTGAGCGAAGAAGATCCCGTATCCGCTGCGGCTTGAGCGATCGTGCCATTCCCTTGCATACCGGAAATAACGGACTTTTACTATTGGGGAAATTGCCATAACTTTAACGCTCCACCAAAAGTGCAGCGTTATGGAACGAAGCAGCAACTTCAAGACCGTCTCCACCCTGGGCATCCTCGCCTCGCTGGTGATCGTCCTGGCCGGGGTGAAGAGCGCCTCAAACATCATCGTCCCTTTCCTGATGGCCCTTTTCATTGTGATCATCTTCAAGCCTTTTGCAAATGCCCTGCAGAAAAAGGGGGTGCCTTCCTGGCTGGCCCTGACCATCATCATCCTCTTCATCCTGATCTTCATCAGCCTGTTGGTGATGCTCATCACCGTGACGGTTCAGAATTTTTCGGCCCGTATGCCTTTTTACAATGAAAGACTGCTGCTCCAGCGCGACAACTTCCTCGCCCTGGCCAACCGCTACCATCTCCGCATCGACCGGGAGCAGCTGAACTCTTTCTTCGACCCGGGCAAGATCATGGGCTTTGTCGCCGGCGCCCTGCGCAGTTTCAGCGACATCCTCTCCAACGGGCTGCTGATCCTGATCACGATCATCTTCATCTTCATCGAGTCGAACATCTTCCACCGCAAGTTGCAATTCGTGGTGAAAGATGAGCACAAGTTGCGTTATTTCCGGGAGATCAACGAACAGCTCAACCATTACATGCTGATCAAGTCGATCACTTCGGCAGCCACGGGACTGGTGTTGGGCGGGGTGCTGGCGGTGGCCGGCATCGACTACGCCCTGCTGTGGGGGGTGATCGCCTTCATGCTCAACTACATCCCCAGCATCGGTTCGCTCATCGCCGCCATCCCGCCGATCATCCTCACGCTGGTGCAGTTCGGTGCGCCCCAGGCGCTGCTGGTGACGCTCCTCTTTGCGGGGGTCAACTTTCTCATCGGCAGCATCATTGAACCCCGCCTCATGGGTAAAGGTCTGGGCCTCTCCATCCTGATCATCTTCGTCTCCCTGATCTTTTGGGGATACATCCTGGGCCCCGTGGGCATGTTCCTCGCCCTGCCTCTCACGCTGGTGATCAAGATCATCCTCCACTCGCAGCCCGAGACACGCTGGATCTCGGTGCTTCTGGGCAACGGCTCGGAGCTGCATGACTTCTCCCTCCCCCGTAACCAACTCCCCGAAACCTCAAAATGAAACATCCGCTCATGAAAAAGATCCTGTTCCCGTTTCTGCTGTCCCTCCTCGCCCTGTTGCTAGCCACCTGCAGGTCGCGATCCAGCGGGGAATCCCGCCAGCCCGTCCAGGAGCGGACGACACCGTCCGTGGATGTCACGGGCACATTTTTAGAGGCCGCCCTCAACGGCGACCTGGAGAAGGTGAAACAGATGGTGGCCGACGGCATGGCGGTGGACACCCGCGGCGAAGGGGGCCGCACCGCGC
Organism: Bacteroidales bacterium; assembly: GCA_027067975.1. Taxonomy (GTDB): domain Bacteria; phylum Bacteroidota; class Bacteroidia; order Bacteroidales; family VadinHA17; genus DRPN01. Next base: position 6,053 of record JAMOUS010000020.1, read on the forward strand.
TCATGCTGGCGGCCTATAACGGCCATACCGACATCGTCCGCTTCCTGCTCGACCACGGCGCCAAGGTCAACACCGTCGACGACCAGGGCATGCCGGCCCTCATCTATGCCGCTTCCGGCCCGTTCCCGGCGACGGTGCAGCTGCTCCTCGACCACAAGGCCGACCCCAACATCATCGCCGAGGGCGACGGCTGGACCGCCCTGATGTTCGCCGCCGCCGAAGGACAGCTCGAGGTGGTGAAGGTGCTGCTTGCCCACGGCGCCGACCCTGCCATCAAGGAGAAGGACGGCGACACGGCCGAATCGTTCGCCCGCCAGAACGGCCACACCGAGGTGGCCGAATACATCCACAACTGGATGAAGAAAGACAAAGAATGATGACGGCTCACCCCGGAAGATGGCCGGTGTAACCTCTTCGCACCAGCTCCGCCGCCCGGTCGGCCACACGCACATCATGACTGCCCAGGACAAAGATCAGATCCGCCGGACACACCTCCTCCCCAAAACGGGGATAATCCCACAACATGCGGACCAACACAAGATCATCCTCATAGGCAAACGTTCCGGAATGTGCCACGTATGAAAATTTTTACATATCCAGAGATGCCTTTCAAAGCAAATTTATTAAATTCGTCATCTCCACAACAACGGAGGGTCGGAATATGCCGAACAAGACCTAAAACTGAAGTAGGCAGAACCTAAACACGTGGAGCGATGAAAAGAAAGCTTGTGAACGTGGTTCTCGGTGTGATGTTCGCTTTCATGCTGACGTCGTGCTATTCCCATACCTTTGTGATCGGCGATGGTCCGAAGACCGGTGTGGTGGTCACGGCCAAGAACAACTTCTTCCTCTACGGGCTGATCCCCGGCAAGGTCTCCGACCCGCAAAAAATGGCCGGCGGAGCCAAGGATTACCAGGTCACCGAAGTGCATACCTTCCTCGACGGCCTGATCGGCTCCCTCACCTTCGGCATTTACACACCGACCACGACGAAGGTACAGAAATGAATCCATGCTCCGGCGGGACATCCCGCCGGAGCTTTTTTATCCCGATACCATGCGTTATCTGCTGATCACCGCCGGAGGGATCCTGTTGCTCTATTCCGGCATTTATTTTATCCGCCTCATTCATTACCTTTCCACGGGCGCCTTTGCCCTCTCCAGCTACGGCAAAGGAGTGTTGGCTGGGAGGATCATTCTCTTCCTGGTGGGACTGGCATTGCTTCTTTGGGGGTTGAAGAAAAGAAAAGGTTCACGTGAGAGCCTTTGAAACGCGTTTTTTCATCTTACCGTTCATCTTGAGATAGAGGAGGATGCCGTCGAGGATCATGTTGCGGAGGGGGCCTGCCTTGATGAGCACACCCATGAACTTGTGCTGGATGGTGTTGTAACGCAGGATGCGGTCGATCTCGGGGAAGGTGTCGCGTCTGCCGAGGATCTTGTCGGCCACGGCCTTGCCGGAGACGAGAGCCTGGTAGATCCCTTCGCCGGTGAGGCCGGAGGCGAGGCCAGCCGCCTCACCGGCAAGGAAAAGGTTGCCAAAGTCCCAACCGCGGTAGTCGTAGCTGATGGGAAAACTCTCATAACGGGCATCCGTGATGTCGAGGCCGGTGCGTTCAAGCCAGCGGTGAAAACGTTTCTTCATCCAGCCGGTAGAGACATAGCGGGGGTCGCCTCCCACGCCGGCGACCAGCTCGTTGCGGTGGGGGAAGATCCAGCCGTACCACGAATGGAAATAGCGGCCGTTCATGTGGATCTCAAAACGCGGTTCGTCATGCCAGGGGATGCGGTATTGCAGGGTGAAGATGCGCTTTTCGAGGGGCAAACCCAAGTGGCGTCGTACCAGGGAGGTGGCGCCGTCGGCGCCGACGAGCCAGCGGTAGGCGAGGCGTTCGCCGGCGGCAGTGACGACATGACCGTCACCGATGGCCGTGACGGCGGCGGCGGTGCGCACCTCGCCCCCCTGCTGCTGCACCCTGCCGGCCTGCCACGCCCCCAGCGCCCGGCGGTCGACGGTGAAGAGCACCGGCTTGGGATGGTGCGTATGCATACGCACATGCGGTGCCACCAGCAACGACTCCCGCATCCGCACCTCGATCAGCTCGTCCGGGACAGGGAGGATCTCCAGATCCTTCTCCGTGAGGCCGCCGGCACAGACCTTGTCGCCCACCACCGCCTTTTTCTCGAGCACCACCACCTTCATGCCCGCTGCAGCCAGGTGCTCGGCACAGATAAGCCCTGCCGGCCCCGCCCCTACGATCACCACATCGTACTTCTCCATGGTCGTCCGTTGAAAGTACCAAAAATAGGAATTTTCCGCATTCCCTCCGGGGCTTGCGGCAGCCTGTTGCAGGGTCAGGGGGAAATACATACTTTTGAGGGTCGCACGACGTTCTTCATCAAACACCATTTGCGGCGATGGCATGGCCGAAGCTTTTTGCGGTACTCTCTTTTTCCCTGCTGTGGGTCGCAGGGGGGCAGGAGCTCCCTGCCCAGACGGGCGGAACGCGGGTATACCGTTTTCTCGACCTGCCTTACAGCAGCCGCGTGGCCGCCCTCGGCGGCGGCATCGCCTCGATGCCTGCCGGCGACCTCAACTTCGCCCTCTCCAACCCCGCCCTGCTGAGCGACGCCGTGAACAACCAACTCTTCCTCAACTACATCAACTATTTTTCCGATATCAACTTCGGCAGTATGGGCTATGCCTTCCGCACGCCGCTGCCGGTACGCACCGCCGCCGCCATGCAATACATCCATTACGGCACCTTCACCGCCACCGACGAGACCGGCACCGTCACCGGCACCTTCTCGGCCGCAGAGTATATCTTCCATCTCTCCGCCTCGTACGACCTTTTCGACAGTCTCATGACGGTGGGAGTGAGCATGAAGCCCCTGCTCTCGGTGCTGGAGCGCTATCAATCGTTCGGGCTGGTGTTCGACGTGGGGGCGGCTTATCACAGCCGCGACGACCTCTTCACCGCAGCGCTGGTGTTGCGCAATGCCGGCTTCCAGGTGAGTCCGTACGTGCCGGGCCACCGCGAGAAGGTGCCCTTTGAGATCCGCGCCGGCATGAGCGCCAAGCTGCGGCATGCCCCTTTCCGGTTCGTCGCCACCTTCCGCGACCTGCAACGGCCCGACCTCCTCTATACCGTCACGGAGGATCCGGAGAACCCCACAGCTCCTTACCCGGAGAAAAAAGAGTATTCCGGCTTCGGGAAGGTAGCGGAGAACTTCATGCGGCATACGGTGCTGGGGGTGGAGGTGTTGATGGGCCGCAGCCTCATCGTGAGTGCCGGCTATAACTACCGCCGCCGCAAAGAGCTGATGGTACCCCCCCGCAGCGGGATGGCGGGCTTCTCCATAGGAGCCACCCTGCAACTGAAAAGGTTCACACTCAGCTACGGCCGCGCCACCTACCACCTTGCCGGCGCCTCCAACCATATCTCCTTCTCAACCAACGTGAAAGAACTGCTGGGAAAGAGATCGCTGTAATAAACCGGATTATAATTGTTTGGTTTTGCAGCGTACCGTTAGTTCTCATTCAGACCATGCGCAAGAGAACCCAGTTTTTGTTTCCATCTGCTTTCAATTTCGATACATTCTTTTGGAGTAGCTGTCTTAGACAATACTTCCAGAATCGAAAAAGATAAGTTTTCATGGAAGTTATCATCTACTTTTTTTAATTCCTCCAGTTTTTTGTTTCCAGCCGTCCCTCTCGTTCTCACATATTCCGACCATCGACCCCAAAGCCCCTTCTCTCCATAAGAAACTCCTACATACTGAAGCCCCCTTTTTTTGTATAATATCAAATAAACAGCTTGGATCTGAACTAAATTTCTATACCATTCCTCATGAGATTCAGGATTATTGATAATGGTCTCCAATTGATGAAAATCAAGATTACTGATTCCATGGGATCATTTTGAAAAAAGTAAATTTTTATTTACCTTTACATAAGGTATTTTATGTTGGATGAAATGTTCCGAGTTGTTACGGATTTTGATGAGGGACGGGTGGTATCCCACCTCTCAAAAGGGGTCACACATAAAGTTAAAACATCCTTTAAAAGACGGAACTATAATTTTTCCGGATCATGGAAGTCAGGAAGTAGGAAAAGGTCTTGCACAAAGATCTTAAAAGACGCAGGGATCAAATTAAAGGATTCAAAGAAATGAAGAAGAATCGCGAAAAGATCAACATGATCATTGAAAAAACGGATACCGGATTCTCCGCTTATGCGGAACAATACCCGATCTTCACCACCGGAAAGACCATTCCGGAACTGATGCGCAACGCCTACGAAGCGATCTCCCTCTATTTTGAGGAGGAAGGAGAAAAGCCCCCGTCTCAAAATATCAGGTTCGAGATCGATTTCAAACAATTTTTTCAATATTACAAGGTTCTCAATGCAAAACAACTGGCAGGAAGGATCGGGATGAACCCCGCTTTGTTGTCACAATATGTGCGTGGACAGAAAAAACCTTCCCCTGCCCAAACCCGTAAGATCCTTGATGGGATCCATCAGATCGGGAAAGAACTCGCCGAGATAAATCTGATCTATGAGTCATAAGCTCTCTTCCCCTCTTCTTCATTTTTGATATCTTTGCCGCATGGGGCGGAAGGCGTTGATCATAGCGGTGGACGGCCACTCTTCGTGCGGCAAGAGCACCTTTGCGAAGGCCATCGCACGGGAGCTGGGATACACCTATCTCGACAGCGGGGCGATGTACCGTGCCGTGACCCTCTGGGCGCTGGAGCATGGACTCATCGGAGAGGAAGGTCTCGACCGCGAGCGGCTGGTGGCCGCCCTGCCGGGGATCCGCATCTCCTTTGAGAAAGATCCCGCCACCGGCGGCAATCTCACCCTCCTCAACGGCCGCAACGTCGAAGAAGAGATCCGCGGCATGGAGGTGTCGCGGTGGGTGAGCGAGGTGAGCCGCATCCCCGAGGTGCGGGAGCATCTTGTCAGGCTGCAGCGCCAGCTCGCCGGCCACGGCGGCATCGTCATGGACGGCCGCGACATCGGCACCGTCGTCTTCCCCGACGCCGACATCAAGATCTTCATGACCGCCCGCCCCGAGGTGCGCGCCCGGCGCCGCTACCTCGAACTGCTCGAAAAAGGGGAACGGGTCACCTTCGAAGAGGTGCTCCGCAACGTCGAAGAACGCGACCGCATCGACAGCAGCCGCGCGGTGAGCCCCCTGCGTCAGGCCCCCGACGCCGTCGTCCTCGACAACTCGGAGATGAGCATAGAAGAAGAACTGGAATGGTTCCGGAAACTGCTGCACGAAAAAGGATATGGAGAAAAGGGAGATGAAGATCGACATTGACCCGCGGGCGGGCTTCTGCTTCGGCGTGCAAAACGCCATCGAGATCGCCGAGAAGGAGCTGCGCGCCGGCCATACCGTCTACTGCCTCGGCCAGATCGTCCACAACGAGATGGAGATCGCCCGCCTCGAGAAGCTGGGCCTCATCACCATCGACCACGAACAATACCGCCACCTGAAGAATGCCCGCGTGCTCATCCGCGCCCACGGCGAGCCGCCGGAGACCTACCGCATCGCCCGCGAGAACAACATCCACCTCATCGACGCCACCTGCCCCATCGTGGCCCACCTGCAGCAGAAGATTCGCACCTGCTACGACGAGATCAAAAAAGAACAAGGGCAGGTGGTCATCTTCGGGAAAAAGGGCCACGCCGAGGTGATCGGCCTCATCGGCCAGACAGGCAACACCGCCATCGTGATCAACAGCGAGGAGGATCTCGACAAGATCGACTACCACCGGCCGGTGTACCTCTACTCGCAGACCACGCGCGACATCCACCAGTATGAGGAGCTCAAGCAGGAGATCCAGCGCCGCATACGCGAGGCAGGCGACCAGCAGCCGGCGCCGTTCATCAGCTACAACACCATCTGCTCGCAGGTCTCCAACCGCGCGCCCGAGCTGCAGGCGTTCGCCCGCGAGCACGACCTGATGATCTTCGTCAGCGGCCGCAACAGCTCCAACGGAAAATACCTCTACGAGATCTGCCGCCAGACCAACCCCAACACCCTCTTCGTCAGCCTGCCCGAAGAACTGCAACTGCCCCTGCCCGGCACCCCGCAACGCATCGGCATCAGCGGCGCCACCTCCACCCCCGGATGGCTCATGGAACAGATACGCGACAAGATCGCCCGCCATTATAACTTATAATAACTATAACCTCGAATGACCCTCACCGTCATTTTGGGGTTATCATTCTTTTGTGTAATTTGGACTTCTCTAAATCCTGAACCTGTAAAACACTTCGATCATGACCAAGATCAAAAGGATCGGCGTGCTCACCTCGGGCGGCGATGCACCGGGGATGAACGCCGCCATACGCGCCGTCACCCGTACGGCTCTCTATCACGGCATCGAGGTCATCGGCATCCGTCACGGCTATGACGGGATGATCAACGGCTATTTCAAGCTGCTGAAGACCTTTCATGTGAGCGACATCATCCAGCGGGGCGGGACGATCCTGAAGACCGCCCGCAGCGACGAGTTCCGCACCCCCGAAGGACGCCGCAAAGCCTATGAGCAGCTACGCGACCGCGGCATCGACGGCGTGGTGGTCATCGGCGGCGACGGCACCTTCACCGGCGCCCGCATCTTCGGTGAAGAGTACGACATCCCCCTCATCGGCATCCCCGGCACCATCGACAACGACCTCTACGGCACCGACTACACCATCGGCTTCGACACCGCCCTCAACACCGTCATCGAGGCGGTGGACAAAATCCGCGATACGGCCAGCTCGCACAACCGTCTCTTCTTCATCGAGGTGATGGGCGCCGAGGCCGGCTTCATCGCCATCCGCAGCGGCATCGCCTGCGGCGCCGAGGCGATCATCATCCCCGAGGTGAAAGACCAGGTGAAGAACCTGCGGGCTTTCCTCGAAGAGGGCTACAAACGCAAGAAGTCGAGCAACATCATCATCGTCGCCGAAGGGGCCTACCCCGGCGGCGCCTTCGGCATCGCCGACGCTGTGAAGGAGGACTTCGAGGGCTATTCGGTGCGGGTGACCGTCCTGGGTCATATCCAGCGCGGCGGCTCCCCCTCGGCCTACGACCGCTTCACCGCCAGCCGCCTGGGCTATGCCGCCGTCGACGCCCTCCTTGATGACCAGAAGAGCGCCATGATCGGCCTGCAGAACAACGAGATCACCTTGGTGCCCTTCAGCAAGGCGGTCAAGCTGCACAAGGAGGTGCGCAAAGAGTATCTCGAGATCGCCAACGTACTCTCCATCTGATGCGGGGAGGATGAACCGTCCCCACCATGGCTGCCGCTCCTTATGCTGAAGTGCTGCTGCCCCTGCCGGTAGCCGGTCCCTTCACCTATGCGGTGCCGGAGGCGCTGCGTGAACAGGTCGCCCCGGGCATGCGTGTCATCGTGCCCTTCGGCGACAAACATCGTTATGTGGGGCTTGTGCGCCGCCCTGCCAGGCGGCCGCCCGAGGACATCACCCCCAAAGCCCTCGAACAAATCCTAGACCCCTCTCCCCTGGTCACGGAGACCCACTTCCGCTTCTGGGAGTGGATGGCCGACTACTACCTCTGCAGCGCCGGCGAGGTGATGAACGCCGCCCTCCCCGCCGCCCTCAAGCCGGCACACCGCCTCACCTACCGCCTACGGCCCGGCTTCACCGACCTCGCCGGCCTTGACAGGAAAGAGCGCGACCTCCTCTTCCGCATCGAAGCCGCCCCCGGCATCACCGTCGACGAGTTGGAGAAACACTTCTCCAAACGCCTCCTGGCCCGTCTCCTGCCGGCCCTCCTGCAAAAGGGTGCCATCATCGAGGAAGGGCGCCTCGACGACCCCTACCGTCCCCGCACGGAGAAGTATGTACGTCTCAACCCCGCCCTCACGAAAAAGGAACTCGACGCCCTCCCCGAGCGTCTGAAACGTGCTCCCAAGCAGTGGGAGATCTTCGTCACGTTGCAGGGGGGGCGGCCGCCCGGCGAGGCGGCGCCGGCAATACCCAAACGCCAGCTCCTGCAGCAACATCCCTCCCCTGCCGCCCTGAAGGGCCTGCTCGACAAGGGCATCGCCGTCGAAGAGGAACGACCCCTGAGCCGCCTGGAACGCGGCTCCGCCCACGCCGTCGAGCTGCAAACGCTCACCCCCGCCCAGCAAACCACCCTTGAAGAGATCCGCGCCGCCTTCAAGGAAAAAAACACCGTCCTGCTGCATGGCATCACCTCGTCGGGAAAGACGGAGATCTACTTTCACCTCATCCGTGAGATGCTCAAGCAGGAGAAACAGGTGCTCTACCTGCTGCCCGAGATCGCCATCACGGGTCAGATGATCGAACGTCTGAAGAAGGCTTTCGGCGCCCTGGCCGGCATCTACCACTCCCGCTACAGCGACCGCGAGCGGGCCGAGACGTGGAAGAACCTCGCCGGTCACGACGAGGCCCCGCCGCTGCAGATCGTCCTGGGGGTGCGGTCGGCCGTCTTCCTTCCCTTCCGGCGGCTGGGATTGATCATCGTCGACGAGGAGCATGAGACCTCCTACAAGCAGGACGCCACAGCCCCCCGCTACCACGCCCGTGATGCGGCGGTGGTGCTGGGCCACCTCACCGGCGCGAAGGTGCTGCTCGGCTCGGCCACCCCCGCCCTGGAGAGCTACTTCAACGCCCGCACGGGGAAATACGGACTGGCCGAGCTGCACGAACGCTACGGCAATATCCTTCCTCCCGAGATCCGCGTGGTCGACATGAAAAAGAGCTACAAGCAGCGGCGTGTGCGGGGGCACCTCTCCGTCCCCCTCTACGAAGCGGTACGCCAAGCCCTCAACGAGGAGGAACAGGTGATCCTCTTCCAGAACCGCCGCGGCTTCTCGCCCTATGTGCAATGTGCCGACTGCGGGTGGATCCCCTATTGCAAACACTGCGACGTGAGCCTCACCTACCACCAGGCACGCCGCAGTCTGGTATGCCACTACTGCGGCTATACCGAGACGGTGCCGTCGCGCTGTCCGCAGTGCGGCTCCACCCACATCCGCACCCGCGGCTTCGGCACGGAAAAAATCGAAGAGGAGGTACGCCTCCTCTTCCCCGACGCGCGGCCGGCGCGGCTCGACCTCGACACCGCCGGGACGAAGAAAGACTACCTGCGTATCATCCGCGACTTCGAGGAGGGACGTACCAACATCTTCATCGGCACCCAGATGATCACCAAGGGCCTCGACTTTGGTCATGTGCGGGTGGTGGGCATCCTCAATGCCGACAATATGCTGCACTTTCCCGACTTCCGCGCCTGGGAGCGCAGCTACCAGCTGATGGCGCAGGTGAGCGGCCGCGCCGGCCGCCGCGACCGGCAGGGGCTGGTGATCATCCAGACCTACGACCCCGCCCACCCCGTCATCCGCGATGTGATCCGCCACGACTACTTCCACATGTACCGCGAACAGCTGAAGGAACGCAAGCTGTTCCGCTACCCGCCCTTCTACCGGCTCATCCGCATCATCCTCAAACACCGCAAACAGGAGACCGTCGACGAGGCCGCCGCCACCCTCGCCGGACAGCTGCGCAAGAGCTTCGGCAACAACGTGCTGGGTCCTGAATACGCCTTCATCCCCCGCCTCCGCAATCGCTATATCAAACAGATCCTCCTCAAACTCGAACGCAACGCCGACAAGTCGCGCGCCAAAGAGATCCTCACCGCCTTCGAGGAACACCTGCGCAACACCCCCCGGTACAAGGGGATCGCATTCATCAATGATGTGGATCCGGTGTAAAAAGGAGTACGGAGTACAGAGTTCGGAGTAGGGAGTTTGGGAAAATTACTGCCAAAGGCATCCCCTGGGGAAATTCCTGCCGGAGGCATCCCTATGGGAAAATTCCAAATTCCAAAATTCAAACATTCTGATAAGAGATCGATAAGAAAGTGCATTTGGGTCCATCCAGATGAGTGGCGTATGAGAAGGACAAGCCTATTTGGATGCCGACGGAAAACAAGCGGAGGGGAGCGTGGGATATCAATAAGTGCCTGGAGTGCCTCGAGTATTTGGAGTACTATTAGGAGTGACTAAAGTTAAAAGTTACAAGTGCCTAAAGTCAATGACACCCGGCTTTCGTGAGCCGGAGGCGATGCGAAAGACGTTGGTGGAATTGATCCTGACCCGAAGGCGTCAGGATAAAAAATTACAAGTGCCTAAAGTCAATGACACCCGGCTTTCGTGAGCCGGAGGCGATGCGAAAGACGTTGGTGGAATTGATCCTGACCCGAAGGCGTCAGGATAAAAAATTACAAGTGCCTAAAGTCAATGAC
>JAMOUS010000021.1 GCA_027067975.1 Bacteroidales bacterium
ATCCTTGGAAGAGCCTCCTGCGGAATGTATTTTCTTTCCCTTCTTCCATGACGTTCAGTCGATATGATGGTCGCCGGCACTTCCTGCATCTTCTTCCGCCCGGCCGCTTTGGATCTTGCGGATCGTCTTACGGGCATAGATGATCATGCCCGATCCGATGATCACCAGCAACAGCCCCGCCACCAGGTTGGTCATCCGGTCGAAGAAGTTGTCCGAGAACGGAATGGCCGCCACCACCACAACCCCGAAAAAGAGGATAAAGATCCCCAGGGCGTTGTTGATCTGCATCGATTTCAGCCGGCCGCGCTGTTTGATATCCAATGGCTCCATAGCTTCGTCTTTTCAAAAGATGTAATAGGTGTAGAACAGGATCCCCAGCACCGCCCAGGCCCACAGTTTGAGGTTCATGTACCAGTGCCGGTCCTCTTCGGGCACCCCCTCGAAAATATAATCACGGGGGATCAGCAGGATCAGCAGGCCGATGAAGATGAACAGGCCCAGGAAGATCCACTTCGCCGTCACCTGATCGATCCCCGACAGCCAGTCGAAATTGAGTATGGTTTTCATCCTGTTCGTTTTTTAGTTCTTTTCTTTTTTCATGGTCAGACCGTAAACCAGTCCGACAAGGCTCCGCTCCTCGTAGGGCCGCGTAAAGAGGCTCACAGTCACCGTCACCAGGATCCCTGCCACGAACGACCACCAGGAGACATAGAGGAAAGGATCCTCGATGGTGAAGAACCTCCCCTTGAACAGATTGAGGATAAAGGCGACAAAGATGCCGGTCACCAATCCCACCAGGCCACCCCACTGGGTGGTGCGTTTCCAGAAGATACCCAGCAGCAGGATGGCGAACATCGGTCCCTGGAAGTAAGAGAGGAATGTTTGCATCGCCACGTAGATACCTGGATAAAAGCTTGATAGCGGCGAGGTGACCACCCCGAGCAGCAGCAGCACCAGCGTGGTGATCTTGCCCACCTTCAGGTAGTGCTTGTCGCTGGCGTTCTTGTTCAGGAAGGGTTCGTAGATGTCTTTGGTAAAGAGTGTGGCCGTGGAGTTAAGCATGGAGTCGACGCTCGACATCATCCCTGCGAAGAAGGCGGCGAACATGAGCCCCACCAGCCCTGGCGGCAGCATGTGTTTGATCATCCAGGGCAGTGCCTTGTCGCCGTCGGGCAGGCCGGGGATGAGGATGACGGCCATCAGGCCGGGAAAGAGCACCAGCACGGGGATGAGCATCTTCAGCCCCGCCCCGAAGATCATGCTGGCCTTGGCATGCCACTCGTTCTTGGCCGTCAGGCAGCGCTGCACGATCGTCTGGTTGCCGATCATGTAAGCATTGGCCATCACGAAAGTGAGCCCGAAGAGGATGCCCGTCCACGGAAAGGGGGTCTGGGTGTCGGTGGGTTGCATCAGATGAAAGTGCTGTTGATAGGCCGGGCCCATGTTATGGATCTTCTCCACCATGTTCTCCCAGCCGCCCACCTCATGGAAGCCCAGGACCACCAGCGTAAAGCCCCCCACGAACATGATGATCAGCTGCACCACGTCGGTCATCACCACGGCCGTGATGCCACCGAAGTAAGTATAGAGTCCCACCACCAGCGCCGTCACGACGATCGAGGTCCACACCGGCCACCCCATCAGCACATTGAGCAGCACCGCACTGGCCCAGAACATCACGCCCAGGTCGACGGCAAAGAAAAGGATCCAGGTGAGCGAGGCAATGGTACGCACACCCCGGTTGTAACGCTTGCCCAGATATTCGGGGATCGTGTACAGTCCGCCCCTCCAGAAATAGGGAATGAAGATGAACGCTGCCAACAGCATCGCCGGCACCGAACCGATCCAGTCGAAATTGCCCACCGAGATCCCGTAACGGTAGGCCTGCCCCGACACCCCGACAAAATCCAGCGCCCCGATGTCGGAAACCACCACCGACATCCCGATGGCCCAGAAAGGCAGCGTACGCCCCCCCAGAAAATAATCCTCGGAACTGCCTACGAACTTCTTAAAATAGAACCCTAACAGGAGCATACCGCCGAAGTAGGCGATGACGATGAAATAGTCGATTCCGGCCAGCATATCTTTCGTTTATTGATATTACAGCAAGCAACGATCTTTTTCCCTTACAAATAAAACAAAAAGGAAAAGCCTCTTTTTACGCAATTTTATTCAAATCGCATTATTTTTTGACCCCGGTGATGCCCCATGTTTTGTTGGGGGTTGGTCCCATGACGAACACCAGTTCTCCTCCGGCGGTGATCTCCTTGTGCGTGATCCACGGCCGCTCGAGGGGTTTTCCGTTGAGGGTGGCCGATTGGATGTACTTGTTCTTGCGGGAGACGTTCTCGGCCCGGATGACCAAGTCATCCTGTTGCCAGGGAAGGTTTTTACGGATCACTACCTTTTCGAGCAGGGGTGATCCGATCATATAGCGTGCGCTGCCGGGGGCCACGGGATAGAAGCCCATGCTGCTGAGGACGTACCATGAGGATAGGGATCCCATGTCCTCGTTGCCGCAGATGCCGCCGGGGCCGGTACGGTAGAGGGCAAGCACCTGCCGCACCCGTTCCTGGGTCTTCCAGGGCATGCCGGCATAATCATACAGGTATGCCACATGGTGCGAAGGCTGGTTGCCGTGGACATACTGGCCGATGGTACCCACCACCCCGACATATTTGGGGCCATGGATCTCCGGGCTCATGGTGAAGAAGGTATCGAGTTTGGCCACAAAAGGTCCTGGGCCACCGAAGAGGTCGATGAGGCCGGGTACGTCATGCTGCACCGACCAGAGGTACTGCCAGGCGTTCGACTCGGTGAAGTAGCGGTTGGGGCGGCGGCCTACCCACAGGGGGTCGAAGCAGTCGTAATAGGTATGGTCGCCATGGCGGGCGATGCCCATGGGACGGTCGCCGCAGGCGGGCAGCCAGCGGCCGTCGGCCAGGCGCGGCCGCATGAAGCGGGTGAGCGTGTCGAAGAGGTTGCGGTAGTTGCGGGCACGGCGCAGCATCACCGCAGCCGCGTCTTCACGCCCCATGGCCGCGGCCATCTGCGCAATGCACCAGTCGTCGTATGCCAGCTCCAGCGTGTTCGAGACCGACTCGGGGCGGCGGTCGACCGGCACATACCCCAGCCGCATATAGTCGAGCAACCCCGACCGTCCTGCCGACGGCGGCAGCGGAGGAGGAGGCAGGCGGGTCGCCTTGCGGTACATCGCCTCAAACAAGAACACCGTATCCCAGTCGCGGAACCCCTTCACGTAAGCATCCACAATGATCGGCACCAGATGGTCGCCGGCCATCCCCTGCCCGAAGCGGTTGCGGTGATGCTGCGCCGGCAGCCAGCCGTAGTGCCGTGTCTTCAACTCGATCGAGCGGATCATGTCGTCCACATGCTCCGGCTCGATGATCGTCATCAGCGGATGCTCCGACCGGTAGGTGTCCCAGCAGAAGAACGAAGGATAAAAGTCTCCGCGTTTCAGCTTGTGGATCTTCCCGTCCATCCCCACATAGCGTCCGTCGACGTCCTGGAAGATGCGCTGGGCCAGGACAGCATGGTAAAGAGCGGTATAGAACACCGTACGTTGCTCTGTCGTAGCTTTCTGCAGGGCGATGCGGGAAAGCTCCCTGTTCCAGCTCTCGCGGGCGGCCCTCCGCACACTGTCGAAGTCCCAGCCGGGCACCTCCGCCTGTAAGTTGCGGGCCGCCCCTTCCAGATCCACATACGAGATCGCCACCTTGACCACCACCTGCTCGCCCTGGCGGGTATGATAGCGGACAAAAGCACCCACTTTCTTCCCTGTCTCGGCACTCTTCCAAGGAAAGAGCGAGGCACTCGACTCGGGGGTCCGGTAACCGGCATCCCACGTACCATATGCATCGAAAGGCCGGCTGAACTGCGCCACGAAATAGACTGTCGCCTCGTACGAAGGTTTGTAGCCCCGGATCGTATGGTCGTCGACGATCTCCAGGTGGGCCCGGCCCAGGTCGCGGTCGCCCAGG
>JAMOUS010000022.1 GCA_027067975.1 Bacteroidales bacterium
ATTCCTTTTTGGCTTTCAACGCCGCCTCGATGGCCATGCGAACCTCTTTCTCTCCTCCCTGGTAGTAGTATCCCAGCACCTTCGAATGGTCGTGCGGGGCCGTGATGGGGATGCGCTTGTCCGTTCTGACTTCTTTGCCCCCGATGATCATGGGGATGTCGAGCTCCTGGCTGTAGACCTCGCGGATCGCTTCCTCCATGGCCTTGCGTTCGGGGGTCCCCGGTTCATAACTCAGCACCGGCTCGTTCTGCGGCATAGGTACGGTGTAGATTCCTTTTGGCATGATGTTCTGGTTTTATGGTTCAAGTTAAAGCTACAAAAATAATGTATAAATATTCGAAAATTTCATCCAAAAAATGTTGCGCATCATAAAAGGTTTGGGCAGAACCGCTTATCTTTAAAGAAAATTTTTAACAACAAAAGCACATTGGAATATGGAACTGAAAGGATACGGAATCGAGCAGATGCTTGAGAGACTGGGGATCAGGGATTTGAACCCCGGCGTGTCAACGGGTACCGAATGGCTGGATACCGGGGGGCCGGAGACGGTTTCGGTGACACCCATTGACGGGAGTGAGATCGCAAGGGTCAAAAATGCTACGCGGGATGACTACGAGCGGATGGTCGCGCGTGCGCAGGAGGCTTTCCGGGAGTGGCGGATGGTGCCGGCGCCCAAGCGCGGCGAGGTGGTGCGCCAGATCGGCCTGGCCCTGCGGGAGTCCAAGGAGGACCTGGGCAAGTTGGTGACCCTGGAGATGGGCAAAATCTACCAGGAAGGATTGGGCGAGGTGCAGGAGATGATCGACATCTGCGACTTCGCCGTGGGACAATCGCGTCAGCTCTATGGTTTTACGATGCAGTCGGAGCGACCGCGTCACCGTATGTTCGAGCAATATCATCCCCTGGGCATCGTGGGATTGATCACCTCGTTCAACTTTCCCGTGGCGGTATGGGCATGGAACGCGATGATCGCAGCTGTTGCCGGCGATGTGGTGGTGTGGAAACCCAGCTCCAAGACACCCCTGACCGCCATTGCCACGATGAACATCATCTCCCGTGTGCTCAAAGAGAACAATGTGCCGGAGGGGGTCTTCAACCTGGTGGTGGCGCGTTCGTCGGCGATGGGTGACAACTTCTTGCAGGATAAGCGTATCCCCCTGATCTCGGTGACCGGCTCGACGGCCGTGGGCAAGCATGTGAGCAAGATTGTGGCGGCGCGGCTCGGACGGGTCATCGCCGAGCTGGGCGGCAACAATGCCATCATCGTATCGCAACATGCCGATCTCGATCTGGCCATCCCGGCGATCGTCTTCGGTGCCGTGGGGACGGCCGGCCAGCGCTGTACCACCACACGCCGTCTGATCATCCAGGAATCGGTATACGATGAGGTGAAGAAGCGCCTGGTGAATGCCTATGAGCAGGTGGCCCGCCGCATCGGAAACCCTCTCGATGAGAAAACGCTCGTGGGGCCGCTGATCGACCGCTTTGCGGTGGAGCTCTTCACCAATGCCCTAGAAGCTGTCAAGGCCGAAGGGGGACGTATCATCACCGGCGGCGAGGTGCTTGAGGGACCGCAGTATCCTTCGGGCCTTTACGTCAACCCGGCCGTCGCCGAGGCGGAGAACCACTACCGTATCGTTCAGGAAGAGACCTTCGCTCCATTGCTTTATATGATGAAATACAAAGAGTTTGACGAGGCGATCGAACTGCACAACGCCGTGCCGCAGGGACTCTCGTCGGCCATCTTCACGCTTAACCTGCGGGAGGCCGAGGAGTTCCTCTCAGCACGCGGCTCCGACTGCGGCATCGCCAATGTGAACATCGGCACCTCCGGCGCCGAGATCGGCGGAGCCTTCGGGGGCGAAAAAGATACCGGCGGCGGCCGCGAGTCGGGCTCCGACGCGTGGAAAGCCTACATGCGCCGCCAGACCAATACCATCAACTACAGCACCGAGCTGCCGCTGGCACAGGGGATCAAATTTGAAATATAAACCTCTCAGCGGATCTTGCGCGAGGAGACCGTCGTCGTCCCCACAAGCCGGTCGTAGCGCTCGCCCGCCTCACGGTAATAGATGAGGATCAGGTATTCGTTCTCGGTCTCGTAGTGGCTGCCTTCGATGAGGGTCAGGTCACAGGGGCCGGTGTGCTCTTTTTTGACGGCATAGGCGTAGTTGTACATCCCCTGTTTCAGCAGTAGCGTGGCTACATAGCGATGTTGCTGCATGTCATATTGCATCCGGCCCGCCGGCCCACACTGCCATCCGGTGAGGGCGCCGAAAAGGTGCACCTTCCCCTCGAACGGGAAATTGACAGGCAGTGAGAAAAAGACGTTCACATAGTCGGCGTCGGTGTCGGCGTCGGAGCCGCGGGAGTTCTCAATGAAAAAGCGGCCGTTGAGATCCTGCTGTGTGAGGTAAGGTTTCATCGACCTGAGCTCGGAAGGCTTGAGGAGGATGTTGTAGTAAGGAGCTTTGTATTCGATACGGGCGATGCCGGGGCTTTGGTAACGGATGCTTTTGAGGTCGAGGTTGCGGTATTCGTTGCCTCCCGGGAAGATGATGGCGGAAGGGGTGCCGAAGACGAGGCGGCCGCCGCCGGAAGAGGAGGGGCGAGGACCCCGGAGGATATTGTCCCAGCGGCCGTTCTGCTGAACCACCACATACAGCTCGTCGGCAGGCGAGCGGAGGGGCAGATTGCCATAATCTACGGTCAACAGCAGTTGCTGCTGACGAAACCGGTCGGGGCCCCCCGGCTCCACCACCTCCCCCCGGATCCGTATTTCGTTTGATGTGATGAAAAAACGTGCAGTCAAAACAGGCGCATCGGGATCGTCACGAAAAACCTTGATCACATAGTTGCCCGTGAGGCGAAATCGTATATCCTCGTTCGGGAAGGTGAGATGATAATGGACATAGGGGACGGTGGTGTTGACCGAGCTCTCATAGTCGCGGAGGTTGTTCTCGACAAAACCGTCGAGGTAATCGCTGGGCAGCAGGTCGGAAGGATGCCATAGGGCATCACAGTGGATAAAAGTGTATCGGTAGTTTTCCGGTGTATCGGAAAGATCATCGAAGTCGAGGCTGAGCGTGTTTTCTTCGCCCAGGACCAGGATGGGCCGGGAGAGGCGCCATCCGGTGCGGTACAGTTCCACGGTGTGGATCGAAGGGGAAAAGATCCGGTCGGAAAGGACCCCTTCATCCCCCACGCACCGGAGGGGGAAGAACACGATAAGCATGAGAAGAGTACAGGCACGCAACTTTTTCATGTTCGCAAAGTTAACGATTTGATAGGAACTTCGAACCGGAATGACCCGTATCCGGGTCGATGAACAACGTGTTGGAAAAATAATTGTGAAAAAATGTATTGAAAAGGAAAAAAATTTATTTTTGTTTGCATCATCACAAAAAAATGATCTTATGGACAAGGTGATCAAGCTGAGGAAAGGGCTCGACATTCCTCTTGTGGGAGAGGCGGAGCGGAAGGTCACAGGGGCTTCTGCGGCCGGCACCTATGCGCTGAAACCTCCGGATTTCCACGGTCTGATGCCCAAGCTCAGCGTGCACGAGGGGGACAAGGTGCAAGCAGGGTCTCCGTTGTTTTTCGACAAGTATCGTCCTGCGATCCTCTTCACCTCGCCGGTGAGCGGTACGGTGAAGCAGGTGGTGCGGGGCGAACGGCGCCGCATCCTCGAGGTGGTGGTGGAGCCCGACGGGAAAGAGGATCGTCTTGCCTTCGCGCATGGCGACCCGCTGAAGATGGAACGGAAGCAGATCACCGAAACCCTGCTCCGCAGTGGCGTATGGCCCTTCATCCGGCAGCGGCCTTTCGATCTGGTGGCCGACCCTGAGGATAACCCCAAGGCCATCTTCATCTCGCTCTTTGACACGGCCCCGCTGGCACCGGATGTGGCATTCCTTCTTGAGGGCGAGGAGAGGACCTTCCAGACCGGGCTCAACGCCCTGTCGCGGCTGACCGATGGGAAGCTACACGTA
>JAMOUS010000023.1 GCA_027067975.1 Bacteroidales bacterium
ATTGAAGGGTGACTCGACGGTTCCATAGGGAGAGGTCTTGGTCACCTGTCCTTTCTCCGAGGTGGGCGAATATTGTCCCTTGGTAAGGCCATAGATGCGATTGTTGAACAGCAGGATATTGATGTCCACATTCCGTCGCACCGCATGGATCAGATGGTTCCCTCCGATGGCCAGGGCATCGCCATCGCCGGTGATGGTCCATACCGACAGGTCGGGATTGGCCACCTTCACCCCTGTGGAGATGGCGGCCGCACGGCCGTGGATCCCATGGAACCCATAGGTGGCCATGTAATAGGGAAAACGGGAGGAACAGCCGATGCCCGAGATCACTGCGAATTTCTCCCTCGGGATGCCCATCTGGGCCATGGCACGTTGTACGCTCGCCAGGATGGCATGGTCACCGCAACCGGGACACCATCTGACCTCCTGGTCACTCTTGAAATCTTTGGGGGTGTACACCACTTTGTTCTCTTCTGTTGCCATGATCTATTCCTCCAGTAATTTTTTTGCTGCTTCCTTGATCTCTGCCACCGTGAAGGGAAGTCCCTGTACCTTGTTCAGCTGGTGGTATTCGTATTGCTGATGGTTCATCCGCAGGTAATTGGCGAACTGGCCGAGGTTGAGCTCACAGACCAGGATCTTCTTGAAACGTCCCAACACCTCCCCGGTATTGGACGGGAGGGGATAGATGTAATTGAAATGGGCCAGCCCCACCTTTTTCCCTTCCTGGTTCAGCTCTTCCATGGCCGACACCAGGTGTCCGTAAGTGCTGCCCCATCCCACCAGCAGGAGGTCGCCTTCCTGGGCGCCTTCGACCTTCTGTTCGGGGATGTCTTTGACGATACGTTCCACCTTCTCGGCCCGGATGTGAGTCATCTTCTCATGGTTAAGCGGATCGTACGACACATTGCCCGTGATCTCGTCCTTTTCCAGGCCGCCGATACGGTGTTCCAGTCCCGGCGTACCGGGGATGGCCCATCCTCGCACGAGGGTCTCCGGGTCACGGCGGTAGGGCATGTAATCCTTTGTCCCTTCCGGCACGATCGGCGGCTTGATCCTTGGCATTTTCCCCATGTCGGGGATGCGGAAAGGTTCCGATCCGTTGGCCAGGAAACCGTCGGTGAGCAGCAGCACGGGGGTCATGTGTTCGAGGGCAAGCCGTGCGGCCTCAAAAGCATAGTGGAAACAGTTGGCCGGGGTGCTGGCGGCGAGGACGGCCACAGGGCTCTCGCCATTGCGGCCCCAGAGGGCCTGCATCAGGTCCGACTGTTCGGTCTTGGTGGGCAGGCCGGTGGAAGGACCGCCCCGCTGAACGTCGACGACCACCAGCGGCAACTCGGTGATCACCGCCAGCCCCAGGGCTTCCGACTTGAGCGCCAGCCCCGGCCCCGAGGTGGTGGTGGCAGCCAGCAGGCCGGCAAAAGAGGCTCCGATGGAGGTGGTGATGCCGGCGATCTCGTCTTCGGCCTGCACCGTGATCACCCCCAGGTCCTTCCGCAAGGCCAACTCCTCCAGGATGCCCGTGGCGGGGGTGATGGGATACGAGCCAACAAAGAGTTGCAACCCCGCCCGCTCGGCGGCGGCGATCAGCCCCCACGCCATAGCCTGGTTGCCGTTGATGTTGCGGTAGGTGCCCTTCTCAATCTCGGCGGGCTTCACCACATAGGTCGAATGCAACGCTTCGATCGTCTCGGCATAGTAATACCCCGCCTTCAGCACCTTCTCATTGGCCTTGACGATCTCCGGCTTCGTCTTGAATTTCTGCTTGAAAAACTCTTCGGTGTATTTCAACGGCCGGTTGAAAAGCCAGTAGATCATCCCCAGGGCGAACATGTTCTTCGACCGCAGGACGGTCTTCATGTCAAGTCCCATATCCTTGAGCGCCTCCTTGGTGAGGGAGGTGATCGGAGCCGGGATGACATTGTACTCCTGCAACCCCTCTTCGGCGATGGGATCTTCTTTGTAGCCGGCCTTTTGGATGTTCTTCGGCGTGAAGTTATCACGGTCGTAGATGATGGTGGCACCCGGCTTTAGCCAGCGGGCGTTGGCCTTGAGAGCCGCAGGGTTCATGGCCACCAGCACGTCGGCCAGATCACCGGGCGTACGTACGTCGGTATGACCGATATGCACCTGGAAGCCGGAAACACCCCCGACCGTCCCCTGCGGTGCGCGGATCTCGGCAGGATAGTCCGGAAAGGTGGCAATGTCATTGCCCAGCAACGCCGCCGTGTTCGAGAACAACGTGCCCGTCAGCTGCATACCGTCACCCGAGTCTCCCGAGAAACGAATCACCACATCTTCTAACTCAATGGTCTTCCTCTTTGTCATGAATGAAGTTTTTGTTTTGTCCTATATGTTAAATGCATATATTGGCAGATGCCATATATGCATTTCATCGTTTTTCCCTCTGTTTTGTTGTTTTCTGCCTGGCAAAATTAAGGATTTTCTCCAAGGGCACCCTTCTTCCCGATATGTTTTTTAATACTTTTTTACCTTTGTTGTCACATTATTTATCAACGGAGCCAAAAAGATGATCATCAAAACGGTACGGGGGAAGACACCGGTCATAGGGAAAGATTGTTTTCTGGCCGAGAATGTGGTACTCATTGGCGATGTGACATTGGGTGACGAATGTTCGGTATGGTATGGCTCGGTATTGCGGGGGGATGTGAATTCCATACGTATCGGCCGGCGTGTGAACATCCAGGACGGATGCATTCTGCACACCACCTATAAAAAAACGGTGATCGAACTGGGC
>JAMOUS010000024.1 GCA_027067975.1 Bacteroidales bacterium
CGAGCCGTTGCATTTGCGAAAAGCGGGGTTTTTTATTAAAATGCTGAAACTGAACAGAATGGAGTATTTCGAAACTTTGCGTTCCAAGCTCATGTGGGGGGCCGACAAACGGGGATTCTGAGAGACTTGCCCATCCCGGGCCCAGACGGAAGGATCCAAGTTGAAATATTTTTTTATATTTGTAAATGACCAGAAATCTATCGTCATGAAAAATCTTTTCCGGGTATCGTTGATCATACTGTTCGTCCTTCCTTGTATGATCCCCGACGCCTCCGGCCAGATCTGGAAGCTGCGTCGTTACGAAATGGAAGGGGGCTTCGGGATGACGAACTATTTTGGCGATGTAGGAGGTTATTCGAACGGCGAAAACCTG
The DNA here is from genome assembly GCA_027067975.1 of Bacteroidales bacterium. Lineage (GTDB taxonomy): Bacteria > Bacteroidota > Bacteroidia > Bacteroidales > VadinHA17 > DRPN01. The sequence continues at coordinate 374 of JAMOUS010000024.1, forward strand.
ATGGGGTTGAAAGATATCTCGGGGAAGTCGATCAGCGGCATGTTCAATATCGGGATGCGTTACAAGTTGCTGGAGACGACGTGGGTGAAGTTCAACGTCGGTTTGGGTTCGTTGCGGGGGAGCGACGAAGGCGGCCAGAACGATGCCCGGGGGATCAAGTTCAATTCGTTCATCTTCGAGCCCTCCTTGCGTCTGGAACAGTCGATCATCAACGGCCGCGACGAGCGTAGTTATCTCATGATGAAAGGTCGCGGTATCCCCAGTTTCCGAAACAGTTTCGGGCTTTATATCTTTGCCGGACTGGGCGGGGCCATACCCTTTCCTCAGGCCAAAGAGGATCCCTACAACCGGATGACCGACGGCAAATCGGCCGTTATCTTTCCGGTAGGCTTGGGGATGAAAGTGGCCCTTGACCCGAACTGGTCGGTCGGGGTCGACTTGGGATGGCGCTTCTCCACCTCCGACTATCTCGACGGCTTCTCTTCGCAATATTCCGACCACAATGACGTTTACTTCCTGACGAACGTCAGCCTGATCTGGAAATTGAGGACCTCTCGCAAGAACCTCCCCATTTTCCGGCTGTAGCGAGCGTCTGAAAAGATCGACCTATGATGAGGAAAGTGATCTTGCTGGTCCTGATACTGGCGGGGCCTGTCAAGGGCTTTTCCCAGGCGTTGCATTTTACGCAGGACCTGGGTGTTACAGGAGGGGGTGCCTACTATTTCGGTGATCTCAATCCCGAAAAGATGTTCTATGCCATGTCCCCCGTGATGGGAGCCTTTTACCGCTTCAACATCAATCCCCGTTATTCACTCCGGACCTCCCTGCAGTATGGTTGGCTCCATGCCGATGGTGCCGACTTCGACCATCCTCTTCCGGCATTGCAAAATGCCTTTTTTTCGACCTCTTTCCTTGATTGGGCCGCCCAGTTCGAGTTCCATTTTCTGCCCTATGTGTATGATCCCCGTAAGATCTCTTATACCCCCTATGTCTCGGCAGGGGTGGGTATGGGAGCCTTTTTGGGCGGGAGCCGGGCGGGATTGGAATTCGTCCTGCCTTTTGATCTCGGAGTGAAGGTGCGGATCACGGAAAGGTTCGATATGGGGGCTGCATGGGGTTTCCGGAAAACCTTTACCGATGACCTCGACAACTGGAAACCTTCCGATTACGGATTGATGCCTTCTTCGGAGAAATCTTTTCTCCATAATAATGATTGGTACTCAATAGTTGGTATATTTGCAAGCTATAGGATTTTCTACAAATGGGAGAAATGTGAGGCGTATTGGTAGCAGGTTAGGATAATGGCATGGAGCTGAAGGAGCAAATAGATAAAGAAAAGATCCCGGTACATGTGGCGGTGATCATGGATGGCAATGGCCGGTGGGCACGCCGTCAGGGGAAGCCGCGTGTCGAAGGGCACCGTCATGGTGTACGGGCTGTGCGGGAGGTCACCGAAGCGGCAGCTGAATTGGGGGTGCGTTATCTCACGCTCTTCGCCTTTTCCACCGAAAACTGGCAACGCCCCCGCGAAGAGGTCAACGCCCTGATGGGCCTCCTGGTGAATACCCTCAACAGCGAGGTGGAAACGCTCATGAAGAACGGCATCGCCCTGCATGCCATCGGCGACCTGGAGAGCCTGCCTCCCGAAGTGCATGCCAACCTGATGAAAACGGTCCGGGAAACCGCTTCCAACCAAAGAATGACCCTCATCCTCGCCCTGAGCTATAGCGCCCGTTGTGAGATCACCCGGGCTGCACGGTTGCTCGCCCAGGATGTCAAAGCGGGGAAGATCCAACCCGACGAGATCGACGAAAAACGCTTTGCTTCTTACCTGCAGACACGCGATATCCCCGACCCCGACATCTTGATCCGTACCAGTGGGGAATACCGCATCAGTAACTTTCTGCTCTGGCAGATCGCTTATACGGAACTCTATTTTACGCAAAAACTCTGGCCCGACATCCGGAAAGAAGATCTTTACGAAGCAATCCTCGATTATCAGCACCGGGAACGCCGCTTCGGCCGGATCAGTGAACAGGTCAATCCCGATAATCACAGGTAAACAGATGATGACCATGTGGAGAAGAACGATCGTAAGCCTGTTTCTTGCCCTCTTTCTTGCCCTCTCTTCCTTTTCCCAGGATACCCTCAATCTTAACGTCCCGACGGTCGATTATTCCAATCCGCGGGAATACATTCTGGGGGGTATCACCATCAGCGGCGTGAAATATCTCGACCGCCAGATCCTCAAACAGTTGACAGGACTGACCCCCGGACAGAGCATCACCGTTCCCGGTACTGCCATCACCAAGTCGGTGAAAAAACTGTGGGACCAGGGACTCTTTTCCGATATCAAGGTGCTTTCCACCCGCATCGACAGCGGAAAGATCTATCTCGAATACTATCTGAAAGAGCGGCCCCGTCTTTCACGCATCACCTTCAAGGGGATCCGGAAAAACGAAAAGAGCGATCTGGAGGACAAGATCAACGTCATGGCCGGCAGCCAGGTCACCGAAAGCCTCATCAACACCACGGCCAAGATCATCCGTGAACATTATGTGGAGAAGGGATTCCTTAACTGTAAAGTGAACATTGTCCAGAAAAAGGATCCCCGCTTTCAGAATACCGTCATGCTGGAGGCCGACATCGTCAAAGGGCCCCGCGTGAAGATCGAGGACATCGACTTTGTGGGCAACAAGGTCTTCTCCGACAAACGGCTGCGACGCGTGATGAAGAAGACCAAACGCAAGGATGCCAATATCTTCAAGGCCTCCAAGCTGGTGGAGAAAGAGTACCGCGAGGATAAGAAAAGACTGGTCGATTTTTACAACGAAAACGGGTATCGCGATTTTAAAATCCTGGCGGATTCCATCTACCGGGTGAGTGACAACCGGATCGGACTGGTGATCAAAGTGCATGAAGGGGATCGCTACTATTTTCGCAACATTACGTGGGTGGGCAATACGAAATATCCTTCGGAATATCTGAGTGCCCGCCTGGGGATTAAAAAAGGAGATCCCTATGACAAAAAACGCCTGGAAGAGCGGACTCAGACCGATGAGGATGCCGTCAGTTCCGTCTATATGGACAATGGCTATCTTTTCTCACACATCATACCGGTGGAGAAACGGGTCGAGGGAGACTCGATCGACATTGAGATGCGGGTGTATGAGGGGGAGCAGGCTACCATCAACAAGATCATCATCAAGGGCAATACGAAGACCAACGAACATGTGGTAAGGCGTGAACTGCGCACCCTGCCGGGCGATCTCTTCAGCAAACAGGACATCATCCGCTCGGTGCGGGAACTGGCGCAGTTGGGACACTTTGACCCGGAGAAGATCTCTCCGGTGCCCCTGCCCAATCAGGCTGCGGGGACGGTCGACCTGGAGTATGACCTGGAGGAGAAAGCCAACGACCAGTTTGAGATCTCCGGCGGCTGGGGGGCCAACATGCTTGTGGGAACAGTGGGACTGCGTTTCAACAATTTCTCGGCCCGCCGCCTCTTCGATTCCAAAGCCTGGCGCCCCATCCCCACCGGCGACGGACAGTCGGTGAGCCTTCGCGCACAGAC
>JAMOUS010000025.1 GCA_027067975.1 Bacteroidales bacterium
CGTGGATCAGCCCTTCGACGCCGGGAGCGATCTCGACGAAAGCCCCATAGTCGGCGATGACGACGACCTTGCCCTTCACCTTATCGCCCACCTTGAGGTTGGGATCGAGCGAATCCCACGGATGGGGCGTAAGCTGTTTCAGACCCAGGGCGATGCGTTTCTTCTCGTCGTCGAAATCGAGGATCACCACGTTGAGCTTCTGGTCGAGTTGCACCACCTCTTCGGGATGGTTGACACGGCCCCACGAAAGGTCGGTGATGTGGATCAGGCCGTCGACACCGCCCAGGTCGATGAAGGCACCATAAGAGGTGATGTTCTTGACCGTGCCCTCGAGCACCTGGCCTTTTTCGAGCTTGGCGATGATCTCTTTCTTCTGCTGTTCGAGTTCGGCCTCGATGAGCGCCTTGTGGGAGACCACCACGTTCTTGTACTCCTGGTTGATCTTCACCACCTTGAACTCCATCGTCTTGCCGACATACATATCGTAGTCGCGGATGGGTTTCACGTCGATCTGGGATCCGGGCAGGAAGGCCTCGATGCCGAAGACATCGACGATCATACCCCCCTTGGTACGGCACTTGATATAGCCGGGTATGACCTCGTCGTTGGCATAAGCCTCGTTGACCCGCTCCCACGAACGGAGGGCGCGGGCTTTTTTGTGCGAGAGGATCAGCTGCCCCTTGGCATCTTCCTGACTCTCCACATATACTTCCACCTTGTCCCCCACCTTCAGGTCGGGATTGTAGCGGAACTCGTTGAGGCTAATCACACCTTCCGACTTGTAGCCTATGTTGACGACCACCTCCCGTTTGTTCATGGAGATGACGGTTCCCTCGACCACCTCGTTGGGAGCGACGGTGCTGAGGGTCTCGTCGTAGAGCTTTTCATATTCATTCCGCTTCTCTTCGGGATACTCATCAGACCCTTTTTCAAAGGTTTCCCAGTCGAAGTCGGGATCGGGAGTGTCGGCATTCTCATCAACCCGGGTGATGGTCCCGCCCTTGACCTCTTCCTCGGTTTTCACTTCTGCGGCGGGTTTTTCTTCAGCTTCCGCAGCGGGAACCTCTTTCACTTCCGCTGCCGGAGGCATCTCTTCCTTTTTCTCTTCAGCAGGTCCCGCCTCGACGGGATCTTCCTGCGCTTCTTTTTCTTCGGTCACTTCTGCCGTTGCGGCAGCCGTTTCCTCTTTTTCTTCCGTCTCCACGGAAGCACCGGCTTCCCCGGTCACACCCTCCTGCACTTCAGGAGTTTCTTCTTTTTTCTCTTCAGCCTTGCTTTCGGCTTCTTCTTTTTCATTCACGGCAGCAGTCTCTTTCTGCTCTTCTGCCACCTGTTCCTGCCCCTTTTCTTCTGCCTTGTTCTCCGGCGTTTCCGGGGTCAACTGTTCGTTCTTTTCTTTTTCACTCATTACTAAAATCCTTTAACATTTAGTAAGTTAGACATTATGTATTGAAAATCGAGCTGCAAAAATAAGGTTTATTTTGAATAAATGAAAGAAAATCAAAATCTTTCAATTTGTTTTCACGAAGCTTTCCGGCCACCGGCAGGCCGCTGGTGCAAAAGTTTTTTCCACTCCGTGAAGTTTCTTACTTTTGGCAGGGAATACAAAACAAACATTTCACAATGAAGATCTCCATTGTCGGAACAGGATATGTAGGATTGGTCACGGGCACCTGTTTTTCGGAGACGGGTGTGGAGGTGACGTGTGTAGACATTGACGAGAAGAAGATCGCACAGCTGAACGAAGGGCATTCTCCCATATACGAGCCGGGGCTGGAGCCGATGATCCGGCGCAATCTCGAGAAGGGGCGTTTACATTTCACCACGGACATGGAGGCTGCGGTAAAAGATTCGGAGGTGATCTTCATTGCCGTAGGCACCCCCCCCGACGAAGATGGCAGTGCCGACCTGCAGCATGTCTTGCACGTAGCCCATGACATCGGCCGCCATATGGAGGATTATCTCGTTGTGGTCACCAAGAGCACCGTGCCGGTGGGTACGGCCCGTCTGGTGCGTGAAGAGGTAAAAAAGGCCCAGCAAGAGGCCGGCAAGGAGGTCCCTTTTGATGTGGTCTCCAACCCCGAGTTCCTCAAAGAAGGCAATGCCGTGCAGGATTTCCTCAAGCCCGACCGCATCGTCATCGGGGTCGACTCGGAACGGTCGGAGAAGATCATGCGGCGTCTCTACAAGCCTTTCCTGCTGAACAATCATCCCATCCTGTTCATGGACATTCCTTCGGCCGAAATGACCAAATACACGGCCAATGCGATGTTGGCCACGAAGATCAGCTTCATGAACGAGATCGCCAACCTTTGCGAGCTGGTGGGTGCCAATGTGGAGATGGTACGCAAAGGCATCGGCAGCGACCCCCGCATCGGCAACAAGTTCATCTATCCCGGCACGGGCTACGGGGGCTCCTGCTTCCCGAAAGATGTGAAGGCGCTGATCCGCACGGCCAAAGAAAAAGGATACCGGCTGAAGATCCTTGAGGCGGTAGAAGATGTCAACGAAGCGCAGAAGTCGGTGCTTTTCCGCAAGGTCAAAGAACATTTCGGGAGCGACCTGAGGGGCCGCTCGTTCGGGGTGTGGGGCTTGTCGTTCAAGCCGCTCACCGACGATGTGCGTGAGGCGCCGGCCCTCACCCTCATCCGCCTGCTGTTGGATGCCGGCGCGACGGTAAAGGCTTACGATCCCGCCGCCATGGAGCAGGCACGCCGCGTACTGGGCGACAGCATCACCTACAGCAGCGACCCCTACGACGCCCTCGTCGACGCCGATGCGTTGATCCTGGTGACCGAGTGGCCCGAATTCCGCATGCCCAACTTCAATGTCATCGGCAAGTTGTTGAAAGAGAAGGTGGTCTTTGACGGCCGCAACATCTACGACCCCGAAGAGATGGAAGAAAAAGGCTTCACCTACTATGGCATCGGCCTCGGCAGAACGAACCGTCACGACTGACCCATGAAACGTATCCTGATCACCGGCGGAGCCGGCTTCATCGGCTCGCATCTCAGTGAAAGGCTCCTCGAGGAAGGTCACGAGGTGATCTGCCTCGACAACTTCTTTACCGGCAGTAAACGCAACATCGTCCACCTGCTCGACCATCCCTATTTCGAGCTGGTGCGCCACGATGTGACGATGCCCTATTTTGCCGAGGTGGATGAGATCTACAACCTGG
>JAMOUS010000026.1 GCA_027067975.1 Bacteroidales bacterium
GGGGTGGGCGCCCTCCCGGAATGCCCGGGCCCTCACCACTGCCGGACGGTCGACCACGAGCGGTCCCAGATAACGGGCTGACAAAAGACTCGGCTCACTGCCGTCAAAGGTATAGCGGACCTGTGCGAGGGTGTCGCGGCAATGGATCGTGATGCGCACCTCCTCGCGACGGGTGAGAAAAGTGTCGGAAGGAGTGATCACGGGAACCGGTACGTAGGGAACCGTCCGGGACATGGTTACCCCCGCCGTGGTGAAATGGTATTCCCCCGATCCGGCCTCATAGCGGGCAAATCCGTTTTCGTAACCTTTGAAATGAAGCCCCTGTCCAGGCATGATGGGTGCACCTCCTTCCAGTACCTCTTCTTTCCCTTTTACGGGGATATAGAGGGTAGCCAGTGTGTTTCCCGGGATCGTGAGATCCCAGATGAACTCTTCCCCGGAGTGTTGCCATGAGCTGCGGATCATTCCCAGGGGGGAGCGGAAAGAGGCGGAAACCGTGTGGAGGTTGTCCGGGACATACGGTTTCAGGATGATATGCCGGAATCCGGGATAAAGGGGATCGGGGTGAATGCCGGCCAGCTCTTCATAGAGCCAGATGATCAGGTCGCCCAGCAGCATGACATGATTGCCTGAGTTCATGGAAGGATCCCCCGTGTTGCCGTTCCATAGTTCCCAGATGGTGGTAGCTCCTTGTTGTACCATGTATCCCCAAGAGGGATAACTTTTTTGGGAGACCAACTGCCAGGCGATGTCGCCATGGCCGGTGGCGGTGAGGGTACGCAGGAGCCACTGTCCTCCGATGATGCCGTTGGCAACGTGGGTGTCGTATTCCCCCTGCAATTTTTCCAGGAGGTTTCGCACCACCCTCTTTTCCTGTTCGGGAGGGGTCAGGCCGAAAGCCAGGGCGAGCAGTGATGCAGTGACGGTGTTGTTGGCATAGGTGGCGGAGGCTGCGTCAAAGAAACGGTCGTTGAAGGCATTCCGTACGTGCAGCGCCTCCATGGTGTAGGCGAAGGCCTCCTCTTTATGGTCGAGAAGGGCGGCAAAGCGTGACATCAGCATCAGTTCCCGGAAATAGTAAGCCGTGGCGATGTATTCGCCGGGCGTGATCTTTCCGGCGTCGCGAGTATGGACGAGGTGTCTGTCGTTAGGCGGGGCACACCAGTCGCCGTAGGTGTCACGGGTCATGATGCCGTCGCGAACGTACCGGCTCATATGCTGCATCCAGCGCCGCATGGCGGGGTAATGTTTCCGGATCGCACGCAGGTCGCCGTACTGGGTGTAGAGCATGTCGGCGATGAAGAGGAACGTGCCGGCCCAGGTGGTGTTGTCGTTGTAAAGAGGCCAGTAAGAGGGAGCCACATCGGGGATGCTGCCGTCGGGGCGCTGGGCATCTTCCATGTCGGTGAGCCATTTGTTGTAGAAAGCGGCCACATCAAAAAGATAACTTTCACCGGTGCTCTCGGCGTTGCGGTCGCCCAGCCAGCCCTGCCGTTCGTCACGTTGGGGACAGTCGGTGGGGATGCTGCGGTAGTTGCTGCGGATGCCCCAGAAAGCATTGCGGTAGATACGGTTGACCAGCGGGTTGGAACAGTGGAACGTGCCGGTCCGCTCGAGGTCGTCATGGACCACCATGCCGGTGATGCCGGTATGATCGGGCGTTCCGGGGAATCCTGTTACCTCCACGTAACGGAAGCCGTGATAGGTGAAACGGGGTTGCCAGACCTCTTCCCCCTCACCCCGTAAGATGTACACATCGGTGGCCTGCGCGCCGCGCAGGTTGTCGGTGTAGAGCGTGCTGTCGGGGCGGAGGCGTTCGGCAAAGCGCAACACGATCTTCCCTCCTCTTTTGCCATGGGCACGCAGCCTCACCCAGCCCACCATGTTTTGTCCCATGTCGAAAAGATAGACGCCGGGCCGGGTCTGGGTGACCGTCACCGGTGTCAGCGTATCGGCCACGATGATGGGGGCAATGGGTTGGGCCTGCAGCACGGGTGACGGCGGGGCCATGAATGAGGCGCTCTCCCATCCGGTCGCTTTGAAACCCGGCAGGGCCCAGCCGTCCATCTCCCGGCGGGCATCGTACTCTTCGCCGTCGTATTCGTTGTTGGCACGGATAGGCCCCTGGTCGGTCACCCGCCACAAGGTGTCGCTGATCACGATGTCTTGTGAACCGTCCTCATAGGTGATCATGATCTGGCAGATCCCTCTGGGGAGCCCGTAATCCCGGGTTTCGGTAGGTTCTTTCAGACGGGGTGCAAAGAAGCGGCCGTTACCGAGGATCAATCCCGCGGCGTTCTGCCCTTCCTGCAGGTAAGGGGTGACGTCGAAGGTCAGGTAATAACAACGTTTGTCGTATTCCGAGAGGGCCGGGGCCAACACTTGTCGTCCCACCTTCCGGCCATTGAGATAGAACTCGAAAAGTCCCACGCCGCTGACGAAGGCCGTGGCTTCCCGCACCGGTTTACGGACGTGGAACTCCTTCCGTAAGTATCGTGCTGCCAGCCGGCGGTGTTCCTGGACGGGGGCATCGTTGGGGGAGGTCCGGGCGAGGCCGATCCAAAAAGCCTTCCACTCATTTCTGTGGAATAGGCCCGTCCTCCAGAAGGAGACGGCACTCAGATGACTGACCCCGTTGTTGTCCCAGATGCGTACACGCCAAAAATATTTCCGGTTGCTTTCAAGGGGGCGTCCCCGGTATTCGATTTGGATGGAGGTATCGGAGACCACCTGGCCGCTGTTCCACATGTCCGCTTTGCCGGCGAGAAGGTCTTCTTCGGAGGAGGCCACCTCCACCTGCCAGGCCACCTGCCGCAGGCCGCGCAGGCGGGTCTCGATCCTCCAGGAAAACCGTGGATGTTCCTCATCCACTCCCAACGGCTCCCGACGGTATTCCACACGCAGTGCCGTGATCCGCACGCTGTCCGTGGTGCCGGCACGTGCAGGGAAGAATGCCAGCCACGCAAGAAGCAACGCCGGACATATTCTGCGGATCATTCTTTTTCCTTTTCCTCCTTCAGCATCGCGATCAGCTTATCCGGCACATTGGTGATGATACCCTCTACATGGAGAGACAAAATACGCTGCATTTCACGAGGATCGTCGACCGTCCAGGTGTATACCTGGTATCCGGCTTTGTGAAGGGTGTCCACCTTGCCGGCATCCAGGAGGGAATGGTGGGGAGCCACGCCGGTGAAAGATGAAGGGGCGGGATGTCCTTCCTGTACTTGCCGGGCCACACTGTCGTAAAAGGTCTTGAAATTCCTGCCTAACAGGTAAAAAGTGCGGAGGGAAGGGTCCAGGCGTTGTACTTTCTGGACCGTATGGAGATTGAACGATTGCACGGTGGTCCACTTGCCGGCATGGTGCTCCTGCAGGATCCGGACCACCTTTTCCTCCAGGCCGGGATAGAGGGTGTCATGATCTTTCTTGATCTCGAGCAGGAGACCGGCTTTTCCGCGCAGGGTTTCCAGGGTCTCTTCCAGGGTGGGCACCTTCTCGCCGGCAAAGCGGGGATCGAATTTCTCCCCTGCATCCAGGGAGCGGATCTCATGAAACGTCAGGTCGGCAATGCGGCCATGCCCGTCAGTGGTGCGGTCGACGGTGTTGTCATGGATCACCACCACATGGCCGTCGCGGGTGAGATGGACATCGATCTCCACCATGTCCGCCCCCAGATGGATCGCATTCCGGAAAGCGGCCAGCGTGTTCTCCGGCGCCAGATCCGCCCCGCCGCGATGGGCAATGACCAAGGGAAAGGATCTTTGCGAATCTTTATCCCCGGAAGAATGGCAGGAGAAAAAAAGGAATGCCACCGTCAACAGGGAAGGAAAAAAAAGAGGTTTCATGACCAAAAAGCTTGTTGTGGATAGACATAGGCAGGATAAAAATATTTCATTTACGCGAAAAAGAGAGAAAAAGACCCCATTTTTTGCAGCAATGGCGATTTCCTTCCTGGCGGGTTTTGTCAGAAAAGAGGATTTGCGATCTTTGAAAAGAAAACGTAATCCGGAAAAACCATGAAAAAGGCGTTGTGATGAACCGCACGCTGATCCTTTTGTTGGTGTTACTCATCCTGGCCGGGGCGGTACGTTTCCTGGCCGGACGTTTCGCTTTTTACCTGGGACTATCTTCTCTGCGCCTTCCGATCGTCCTTTTCGGTCTATTGCTTTTGTTCGTTATTAGTGGCGTGATCCCCCTTTCCAACCATCTTTCCCGTTGGGCGCACGGGGTCTATTGCACGGCTTCGGTGTTGATGGGGGTGTTGTGGTATCTTTTCCTTTCCGCCCTGGTGGTCGAATTGTTTCGGTGGGGATTTTCCCTCTCGCCGCGGGCAGCTCTCACGATGACCCTCCTGCTTACCAGCGTTGTCCTGGGATGGGGATTCCTTGCCGGGAACCTCTTGAGAACTTCGCGGATCACCTGCAGGATGCCGGGACTGGCCAGGGAGGTGCGGATCATGCATGCCAGCGACCTGCACCTGGGGCATTTCAGGGGCAAGAGTTTTCTGGAGAAGATCCTGCGCCGAGCCGCCGCGGAAAAGGTCGAAGCCCTTTTTATCACGGGGGATCTGTTCGACGGGCGATGGCAGCTCCGCGAGGAGGTGTTTCGGACACTGGAACGCTCTCCCGTGCCGGTCGTTTTCGTCGAAGGAAATCATGAACGGTACACAGGTGCCAGCGAGATCAAAAAGCGCTTGCGGGAGGCGGGGGTGAAGGTACTGGAGAACGAGGTAATGGAATGGAACGGTATCCAGGTTGTCGGACTCAATTACCTGCGTGCGGGCAAGGGGACAAAGGACCTGCATGCCCGTAGCCAGGGGCCTACCATGAAAGAGGTGTTGGCACGACTTCCTCTCGACCCTTCGCGTCCCTCCATTTTGTTGCACCATGCGCCGGTGGCTCCCGACCTGGTCGTACAGCACGGGATCGACCTCTACCTGGCGGGGCATACCCACGGGGGACAGTTCTTCCTCTTTACCCTCGTGGCGGCAGCTGCTCATCCTTACAACAAGGGAGTCCATGACCACCGGGGGATGTGTGTGTATGTTTCGCAGGGCGCCGGGACCTTCGGCCCCCCCCTGCGCGTAGGCACCCGCAGCGAAGTGGCCGTGATCACCCTTGTCCCTGGAGAAAACAACGATAGAGAACCCCATAAAAAGACCCGATCATGAACAAGATTTTCTCTTTCTTCTTCTTGTTGGTTTTAGCCATAGCCGGGTGCAACGGTGTGGACCGGCAGGAAAGTTCTGAGCGGGATACCCTGCAGGTGCCGGGAGCAGATCGCCGCCTGGAGTTCCAGGGACGGGTCGAGACACTTTCTGACGGGACGATGCGCCTCTTCTGGCCGGGAACGTCGGTGACGCTCCGGTTCCGGGGCGAAGAGGTTGCAGTGCTCCTCGACGATGAAGAGGGTGAGAACGATTACAATGTGATCGTGGATGGGGATGAGCCCCGCCTGTTGCGTATGGACAGTGTGGAACGGTGGTACCGTTTGGCGGAAGAGCTGCCTGCAGGAGAACACCGGATCACCCTCTTCAAACGGAGCGAATGGACCCGCGGGCATACCGACCTGCTGGCATTCCGCATTGTGGGGGAAAAGCCGCAAGTCCTTCTTCCTCCCTCTTCTTCCGGCAGAAAGATCGAGTTCTACGGCAACTCCATTACGGCCGGGTATGCCATCCATGATACCGTGGGAGATGCTCCCGACTCGACCCTTACCGACAACTATCCCACTTATGCGGCCCTGACGGCCCGCCATTTTGATGCGGAATATTCCTGTATCGCCCGCAGCGGTATCGGGTTCATGATCAGCTGGTTCCCCATGATCATGCCGGAGATGTACGACCGTTTGGATCCGTCCGATCCGTCCAGTAAATGGGATTTCTCCCGGTGGCAGCCCGATGTGGTGGTCATCAACCTGGGACAGAACGATTCCTGGCTGGTGCAGCGACCGGAACATCCGGAGTTCCGGCACCGTTTTGGCGAGACCCCTCCCACGGAAGGAGAGATCGTGGAGGCGTACAAAAACTTTGTGAAGAAGATCCGGAGCGTATATCCGGAAGCCATCTTGATCTGTGCACTCGGCAGCATGGACGCTACCCGGGAAGGATCGCCCTGGCCGGGATATGTGCGGGAGGCGGTCCGGGAAATGAATGATCCTGACATCCTGACCCTTTTCTTTCCGTATATCGGGAAAGGCGGCCATCCGAAAGTGGAAGATCACCGGGTGATGGCCGATACTTTGATCCGTTTTATCGATGAACACGTAAAATGGTGATCCGATGAAAAGTTTGTTTTTTTCTGTGGTGATGCTGGCTCTGGCATTGCCGCTTTTTTCCCAGCCCATGGTCCTGCCGTTGTGGCCGGAGGGGGTGCCGCATCACCGGGATGCCGGCCTGAAGGAAGAGGTCCGGGAAGAGGGAGGCGTGACACGGGTCTTCCATGTTCAGAACCCTGAGATGACGGTCTTCCTTCCTTCCGGCTCGATCGCGACGGGCCAGGCGGTGGTGATCTGTCCGGGGGGTGGTTATCATATCCTCGCCTGGGACAAGGAAGGCACGGACATTGCCAAATGGCTCAACTCCCTGGGTATTGCCGGGATCGTTCTGAAGTACCGTTTGCCGGTGGATGAGAGCAATACGGTGAGCTATGCCGTGGTCCTGGAAGATGCCCAGCGGGCCTTGCGGTTGGTGCGCTATCATGCCCAAGCGTGGCATATCGACCCCCGCCAGGTGGGGATCATGGGTTTCTCGGCGGGCGGGCATCTGGCTTCGACAGCGGCCACCCATTTCGACGAGGGGGATCCACAGGCCGGCGATCCGGTCGAACGAATGAGTTGCCGTCCCGATTTCGTGTTGTTGGGATATGCGGTCATCTCGCTGGCCGATTCCGTCACGCACCATGGTACAAAGAACGCCCTTTTGCGGAGCGATCCCTCCCCGGCGAGGGAGAGGGAATTTTCCAATGAACGACAGGTGACCGAAGCGACGCCGCCGGCTTTTCTCTTCCTGGCCGCCGACGACCGGGCCGTACCGCCGGAGAACACTCTCCTCTTTTTCGAGGCGCTCAAGGAGCACCATGTCCCGGTGGAGATGCATATCTATCCCACCGGCGGTCACGGTTTCGGGCTGGCCCTGAAAGACGGACATACGGCTCGGTGGACGCAGGATGCGGCGGCCTGGTTGAGATGGGTCGGCACCCTCTCTGAAACAAAAAAAGAATGACCGTGAAGAAGAGGTTTTACAACTGGGCGCTTCTCTTCCTGCTCCTCTCCTTGTCGTCGGGGGCGCAGGAACCGGCGGTGGTGGCGCTGTTGCGGACCGTTCCCGGTGCAGAGGTGCAGGAGGTGGCGGCCGATACCTTTTTCCGTAAGACGTGGAAGGTGATGCTGCCTCAACCTCTCAACCATGACCACCCGGGAAAGGGTACGTTCCGCCAGCGGCTGTGGGTCTCGTGGCGAGACGATGAGGCGCCGGTGGTACTGATCACGGAAGGGTATTCGGCACCCGCCCCCTACACCAGCGAACTGGCCCGCCTCACCTGCGCCAACCAGATCATCGTCGAACATCGCTTTTTCGGCAGATCGCTTCCGGACACCCTCGACTGGTCGTGTCTGACCATCCGGCAGGCCGCGGCCGATCATCACAATGTGTATGTACTCTTCCGCAAGGTCTGGCGGGGCAAATGGATCAGCACCGGCATCAGCAAGGGAGGCCAGACCACCATGTATTACCGCTACTTTTATCCTGAGGACGCCGACATCTGCGTGCCTTATGTGGGGCCCCTTAATCATTCGATCGTCGACTCCCGGATCTTTGCGTTCCTCGATACGGTGGGGAGCGACCGGTGCCGCCGCCGGATCCGTGCCTTTCAGATGGAGGTGTTGCAACGAAGGAAAGAGATCTTTCCCCTATTCCAAAAATGGTCGGAAGAAAATGGTTTTACTTACCGGCGTGCCGGCGGGGACAGTGCCGCCTATGAATATGCGGTGATGGAGTATCCCTTCTCTTTCTGGCAATGGGGGATGGCATGTGAGAAGATCCCGAAACCCGGCAGCGCTCCGGAAGAGATCTTCGATTATCTTTCGAAAGCGGGGCTCTATGAGTATTTTTCGGATGAGGGCATCCGTAAGTTCGAAGCGTTTTATTACCAGGCGATGACCGAGCTGGGGTACTACGGCTACCGGCCGTCCCTGTACCAGGGCGAGATCCGGAACGTGCGGGACACCACATTCCGGTTTGCGGTGCCGGCGGGCAGTCATCCCCGCTACGATCCTTCGGTGATGAAGAGGGTGGAAAGATACCTTCAGACGGAGGGAAACCGCTTTTTATACATCTACGGAGCCCTTGACACCTGGTCAGCCACGGCGGTCCGCCTGCATGGGCCGGCGGAGGCGGTGGAGATCTTCAAACCCGGCGGGTGTCACACCACCCGCATCCGGAACCTCCCGGATGCACAGCGGCACGAAGTGTTCCGGATTTTGGAAAAGTGGTTGGGCAGAAAAATAATTGAACCATAAATACAAGTTATGATCCGTTTTTTTGCAGGGCTTTTGTTTTCGGCCGGAATTCTCCTGCCGGCCATGGCACAGCGTCCCAATATCGTTTTCATCATCGGGGATGATGTGGGATGTTACGATCTGGGTTGCTATGGAAACCAAGGGATCCAGACGCCTAACATTGACCGTATGGCTGCCGAAGGGATGACTTTTGGCAATGCCTATCTTACCACTAGTTCGTGCAGTCCGAGCAGGGTAAGTATCCTCACGGGGCGGTATCCGCATAATACGGGGGCAGCCGAGCTGCACTCGCCTCTGCCGGCCAACCAGCTTTTCTTTCCGGAGCTGTTGCGAAAGGCTGGATATTATACGGCCCAGGCCGGGAAGTGGCATTTTGGTTCCCTGCCGGGCAAGGAAGAGAATGATACGGCCGGTCTGGGACCGGCAGTTCGGGCTTTCGACCGCATATCGGTGTCTTGGAAAGAGAATGGCGACGGAGGGGAGGAGATGTGGGTGAAGATCCTCCGGGAGCGCCCGAAGGACAAGCCGTTCTTCATGTGGTTCGCCGCGTACGATTCGCACCGGCCTTGGGGGGCCGACGGTTTTCCGGGGAACAAGGCCCGCCCCTCCGAAGTATGGGTGCCGGAATTCTTATGGGACGGGGAAGCCACACGCCGGGATCTGGCTTCTTATTACAACGAGATCATGCGCCTGGACTATTATGTGGGTGAGGTGATGAAAGAGCTTGAGAGGGAAGGGGTGGCCGGCAACACGCTGCTTGTCTTCACTTCCGACAATGGTCGTCCTTTCCCGCGCAGCAAGACGTGGCTTTATGACAGCGGGATCAAGACCCCCTTGCTGATCCGGTGGCCCTCCCATATCCGTCCTGGCAGCCACGCCTCTGCTCTGGTGAGCGTCATCGATCTGGCTCCCACTCTCCTGGAAGCGGCCGGAGTCCACCCTCCTGCCGCTTTTCAGGGGAAAAGCTTTTTGGCACTGCTTTCCGACCCCGGCCGGCCGTTCCGTACCTACGTCTTTGCCGAACATAACTGGCACGACTACGAGGCATGGGAAAGGATGGTGCGCACCAAGAACTTCCTTTATATCCTGAACAGGCGTCCCCGCTTCCAGGCGTGGGGACCTGCCGATGCAGTGCGTTCCCCGTCGATGCGGGAGCTGTATCAACAATGGCAAAACCACCGGCTCAATGAAAAGCAACGGAACATTTTCCAGGCACCGAGACCCTCGGAAGAGTTTTACCAGGTCAGCCGTGATCCGTTCCAGTTCAGGAACCTGGCCGGCGATCCCCGTTTCCGGGGGGAGCTGCAGCGGCTGCGGGCGGTGCTGCGCCAATGGGAGGAAGAGACGGGGGATGATTGTCCCGATCGGTTGACTCCCGACCAGTTCGACCGGATCACCGGCGAACAGCTCTATCCCCGGATCCGGTGGGGGCAGATGCCCGGAAAAGCTCTCGGAGCGGATACCATTACCCGGAAAGGTCCGTTTTGAAAAATAGGTATTTAAATAGGCAATTAAATACCTATTTAAATAGGTAGATCAATTTCTTGGGAATTCAGCGGCGGCGGAACAGTTTGAAGCGGACCCGGAAGATCACCCACAACAGGGCACAGCCGGAAAAAAGCCACACCCAGAAGGGATGCGGGGAAAACATTCCCGTAAGGTTGTATTGCCGGACGATGTCCAGGAGCAGGAAGCCGCCGGGGATCTCGAGCAGGATATGGTATTCGGCCCGCAACACACGCCGCGTGTTGAAGGGGGTGTCCGCCTTGCGGTAGTTGCGGAAACGCGGGAGGAATGCCGGGGTCCTTTCCGACCATTCCAGGTAGCGTTCTCCGAACTTCTTCCGCAGGAATGCCTCTTCGGCGAACATGATCCTTTCGTAGTAAAGCCAGTATAACAGGATGAAAAACAGTATGAACCAGACGTTTTCCGTGAAGAGGACCAACCCCAGCCACATCAGGAAGTTTCCCAGATACAGGGGGTGTCGCACCATCGAATACCAGCCACTGGTGTTCAGGGCGTCGGCCACCTGCTCCTCGCGGTTGCGGCCGGAGGTGCGCTCATAGGCATGACCGACCGTCTGGATCCGCACAAGGAAACCCACTAACGAAACAAAAAGATAGCCCAGACTGCGCCAGAAAAAAAGAGGATCGTCCTTTACCGGTGCCAGCCACAGAAATAGCAGTTCGGTTACCAGGAAAAGTACCGGAAGCTGCCCCCGCCAGCGGAAAAGCTGCTGCCCCCTGCGTTCCCATTCTTCGATCAGTGCCATATTTCCGGAAAGATGATTACGGATACAGGGCAAAAATAGCAGAAATAATCAGAAGCTCCATTTCAGGCGCAGAAAAGCCAGGGTCAACTTCTGCCGGCCAAAGGCTTTGTTGAATTCCCCGCAAAAATGTTGCAGGTAAAAAGAAAGGTCAAGATCTTCCTGCAGGGAAAGGTTCAGGCTGGGACCCAGGAAGTATCCATGGATCGAAGGGTACCATATCACCGCCATCGTCCCTGTGAAAAGGGGGGTGAAAGGATAAGATGCCTGGACGAAAAGGTTGTGATCGGTAAAGGTGATCTGCTTGACCGTCAACGGCAGGTAATAGAACTCGGCGAAGCTGTGGTATTGATAATCGACACTCGAGTAAAGGTACTCTGCCTGAAGGGAGAGGGAGTTACGGAAAGTATATTCGCCACCCACCGAGAGCATAAGATCCCCTTTGCCGAAAGAAGAGTCGGTGGGCTGGAAAAAGGTCAGCTCCCCGTTGAAGCCGGCCCCTTTGAGATTCCCCGACCAGCCGGTACCGGCCACATAATCTTTTCCGTTGAGGATCCCTCCGAAAAACTGAAGGTCGTACATTCCCGGGTTGAGGCGCAGGATGGCGGCGGCAGTGACCTGGTCGTCACGGTCAACCTTGATGCTGGCTTCTACATCGGTGGAAGCACCTGTGGCATAACGCACCCGCAATGCATCACAGCCGGGCTTTTCGACATAATCGAAGTCGAAAAAGGAATAGGCATTGAAGATGTCGTTGGGGTTCCAGACCAGCGTCTTTCCCCAGTTGATCCGTTGGCGTCCTGCCCGGATCTCCAGGTTGCCGAACTGCAAGTCGAGCCAGGCACGGTCGACGGTGGTCTCGAGGATATACGATTCCCCGCTGGCGAGGGTGAAGGAGAGATCGGTCCAGCCGCGGTCAAAGGAGAAATATTCCTTGTAGCCGGGGATATCCAGGGAATTTCCGAAGAAGAAGCGGTTGCGAACCTCCACGTTCGTGGTGAGGTGGTCTCCTGCATACCATTTCAGCTGGAGGCGGTTGTGGAGCAGGTTGTCCAGGTACCAGCGTTCGTGGAGTTGCTGGAACATCACGCTTTGCATGTTGGAAAGGTATCCGCGGAAGAGAAGGTCCCCGTTTCCCTCCTGTGCCCGCAGAGGGGGGAAAGAGAGCAGGCAAAAGAGGAAAATCAGACAGGTTCTGCTCATCGTGGATTGTATCGTTTCATCTTTTTTCATCGGCGATCACTTTGCCGTCCTCGAGGGTGATGATGCGGCGGGCTTTCTTCACCACCCGGGCGTCATGGGTGGAGAAGATGAAAGTGATCCCTTCCTCCCGGTTGAGGCGTTCCATGATATTGAGAAGGTTCTCGGTGGAATGGGAGTCGAGGTTGGCGGTCGGTTCGTCGGCGAGGATGAACCTGGGTCGGGAGGCGAGGGCGCGTGCTACGGCCACCCGTTGCTGCTGGCCGCCGGAGAGACGGGAAGGGCGGCTGTGGAGACGGTCGGCCAGTCCCACGGCCTCCAGCAACTCGACCGCCCGGCGCTGCCGCTCCGCTTTGGGCCATCCCTGCAGATGCATGATGAACTCAACATTCTCCAGAGCGGTCAAAACCGGAAGCAGGTTGTAAGCCTGGAACACAAATCCTATGTTGTGCAGGCGAAAGTCTGTGATCTCATGAGGCCGCAACGACCAGAGATCGATCCCGTGGATGATCACCCGGCCCGAAGTGGGACGGTCGAGTCCCCCTACCAGGTTGAGAAACGTGGTCTTGCCCGATCCCGAAGGACCTACCACGGCCGTGAATTCCCCCTCCTCAAAGGAGAGGTCGATATGATCGACGGCCGTGACGCGAATCTCTTCACTGTCGTATATCTTCACCAGATCGCGGATCTCTATGATCTTCATGGTTGTTGTGTTTCTTATGGTTGTTGTGTTTCATTCGGTACGCAATGCTTCTGCAGGATCGTAACGGATTGCCTTCCAGGCGGGATAGAGGGCCGCCACGATGCCGGTAAAGATCACCATCAGCGTGACGGTGACCACCAGTGCCGGGTCGATGCGGGTGTGTACCAGACTGTTGTATCCCCATTGTTCCAGCCCTTTGCCGAACATGGAGAGGTCGATATAGTGAACTTCAAAATATTTTGATACGAGGATCCCTCCGACGATCCCGACGATCCCGCCGGCCATGGTGAGCATGACCGTTTCGAGGAGGATCATGCCGAAGACACGCAGGCGGCTCATGCCGATGGCCAGCAGCATGCCGATCTCTTTACGCCGCTCGAGGATCACCATCAGCATGGTGTTGATGATTCCGAAAAGCAGCGCCAAAAGAATGATCGCAATGAAAAGGTACATGTACTGGTCCATCGCAGCGACGATATATCGGAGTTCCGGACTGATCTGCTCCCAGGTGAGCACCTCCAGGCGGGGAGCCAGATGGCGGATGGCTTGTTGTACCGCCGGGGTGAAACGGTCGTCGTCGGTACGGACGGCGATCTCATGGACGGCACCGTCGGGCAAGGCGGTAAGACGCAACAGGTCGTCGTAACGGACAAACACATGGACCTCATCGTAAGAGGTGTTGGTGGTGCGGTAGATGCCTGCCACCCGGAAAGCGTCGGCCGTGAGGTTGCGGTCGAGATCCTGCAGGGTGAGCACCACCCGCGAACGCAGATGAAGGTTCAGCTTGTCCGCAAGCTTCCGGCTGATCAGGATGGGATTCCGCCGGACACCTTCGAGGTATTGCCCCTCTTCAAGATGGTCGATGATGTCGGTCACCTTTTTTTCGCGTTCAGGCTCTATACCGAGGACACTCACGCCGCTTCCCGCTTCGGCTGAAGAGATCATCGCCTGGACGATGATGCGCGGAGCGGTCCCCCGTACATGCTCCAAGGTATCGATCGACCCCGCCAATGCCATTCCTTTGGGGATGAAATACTTCAGTTCGCCGGTTATACGAAATAGGGAATCGTGCACTTGCAGGTTGGAGATCTCGCTGCGGATGGCCGTTTCGAGGCGTTGTACCATCATTCCCTTCATGAAGGCAGTAGAGAAAACGCCGGCCATGATCCCCAGCGTGATGGCTATGATCACCACAAGACTGCGTAGCTTGTTGCGCCAAATGTTCCGCCATGATATCGCGATCAGCATATTTCGGCTATTTGTTTTGTTTTATCCGCGCAAAGCCTGCGGTACTTTTAGGCAGGCTGTCTTGATCATGGGGTAGAGGCTGACCAGCATGACCAGGATGAATACGGTGATCACCTGGTTGTAGAATACCGAGGGCATGAGCGAAAAAGCATACACCGGCTCGATGCCCATATCGGTAAACGCTTTGGCCGCTTCTCCGGCGACTCGGATGGGGTGATGATAGAACCAAGTGTTCACGGCGACACTCCCCGCCAGGCCTGTGATCACCCCCAACAAGGCAATGAAAACGATCTCCAGGAAGAGGATCCAGGCCAGCAGTCGCTTTTGGGTACCGATGGCGATCATCACGGCCAGCTCCCGCCGGCGTTCGGCGAACATCATGATCACGGTGCCCAGGATGCCAAAGGCGATGATGACATAGAGGATCGCCTTGAAGATCTTCCCGCCCAGCCTGTCACTGGCGATCAGTTGTACCAGTTCGGGTTGCATCTCGTCCCAGCTCATGACCCGCAAGGGAGGATGGATGAGGGTGTCGAGGGCCTGGCGGGCTGCCGGCATCTGGTAATGGTCGCGGACCATCACCACCAGCGAAGTGATCCGGTGCGGCGCCCAGTAAAGCTCCTGAGCCTGCTTCAGGTCGAGGTAGATGAACTGGCGGTTGAACTGTGGCATGGGGTAGCGGAAGATCCCGGCCACGGGATATTTCCCTGCAGCGCTTACCCCGTGGTAGCCCATTCCCAAGAGAACGAGGGTGTCGCCGACATCGACGTGGAGGTAGGAAGCCAGCTCATCCCCCATCAGGATGCCGCTGTCGCCGGGATGCAGATAACGGCCCCGGATGATCCAGCGTTCCAAGTTGGTAACGCGATGCTCGGCCTCCGGGTCAATGCCGATGACCACGGCTCCTTTGGTCAGCTCATCCGAGGAAGCCAGGGCGAACGACTCCAGCCGCGGCGCTGTCGCCGTCACCCCGGGAATGCGGGCAATTGCACCGGACAGACTGTCCGAGAGCACAAAAGTGTTGTTGATGGTCTTGTTCTCCCAGTAATCCTCTTGTTGTACTTGCAGATACCCGGAGTAGAACTTCACCACGTTGTCGATCATCTTGCTGTAACTCCCTTCCTGCATCGACGACATCACCGCAGCGAAGATGACCCCGAAAAAGACCGAGGCAGCGGTGATCAGCGTCCTCCGCTTGTTCCTCCATATGTTACGCCAGGCGATGACAGGACTTTTCATGTTCGTTGCTGGTTAATGGACCTTTCGCATGTTTTGCAGCGAGAAGAAGTTGTCGTCAATGGGAATGTCGAAACGGATCAGGTTGAACTCCATGGTGGTCTTGTGGCCGGGTTTATCGGCCGGGACCATCTCGAAAAAGGTCGGGATGGTGCGGTCACCCACATTCCGGATCTTCGAAAGGGTTTCCGTGTTCACCAGATAACCGTCTTCATCGTAATATTCGTTTTTCAGGGTGAGGAAACCTTTCTTGGAGATCCAGGTGTAGATCTTTCCCCATACCACCGCCGCATCTTCTTTGGGGATGAGCTCGATCTTGTAGCAGTCGTAACCGGCGACCGTTTCGCTGCCGATGAGTTTATGGTTGTAATCCTCGATGACCGAGGATTCTTTGACGAGGTCGTCGTTGGTCATGTCGGAACCCATCCAGGACTGCATCATCATCGAGGGGGGGATCTTGATGGTGCGGCCGATGGAGGGGACCCAGTTCCACATTTCTTTGTCACGTTTCAGGAAAACCTGGCCCCGTTCCCGCGGTGGGGCCGTGATGTAGATGAGAGAATATCGGGTGCCTTTGGCCCAGGCCTTGAACGATATGGTACGTTCCCATTTGGGACGGATGATATGCATGGTCACTTCTGCATAGCTGGACTTGCCGCGCATGAGATCGTAAGCCTTTTGGACGATCTGGGAGGCGGTGAGTTCCTGGCCCCCGGCCTCTAGCGCGGGAAGGAACATCAGGAAAAGTGGAAGGATGGATATCTTTCGTTTCATCATGTGCCGCGTTTTTCGGGTTGTTCGTCAAGAAAAAGATGAATGAAAAGATCTTTTACCTTTTCAAGGGGAT
>JAMOUS010000027.1 GCA_027067975.1 Bacteroidales bacterium
AAAAGGCATTTCTCTTTGAACTGGCTCATGGTCAAAACTTTATTATAGGTTTTCAATTCTTTTGCGGACTTTCCCCTTCCCGGGCACTTTCCCTCCGCATCTCTTCCAGCAGTTCCAGGGCCTCACGGAGGCTCTTCACCTGGGTGACAGTGAGCGTGAGCTTGTCGTTCTTTTCCTTCAGACGGAAACGGCGGGGTCTCTTCTGGATGAAAAAGAGAATATTCCGGAAAAGGTCGGAGCTGTAAAAGGGTGACTCGCGGTCGCTCGCGAAGACCGCCATGAGGGTCTCCTGTTTAAGGATGATGCGTTCGTGGGCGAGTTGCATGGCGGTGCGGCGCAGCCGGACGATGTCGGTGAGGGCACGCGCCTCGGGGGGCAGAGGGCCGAAACGGTCTTCCAACATCTTCTCGAAGGTCTGCAGCTGCTCCTCGCCGGTGAGGTCGTTGAGCTGGCGATACAGCTTCATCTTCTCCGTCGTGCTTCCCACATACTCGTCGGGCAGCATCACCGGCAGGTCGGTGTCGATCTGGGTGTCCTGGACGTAGATCCGCCCCCCTTCCCTACGTTCTTTTTGTTCTTTTTCCCGAAAAAGATCCTTGAACTCCCCTTCGCGCAGCTCCTGCATGGCCTCCTGGAGGATACGTTGGTAGGTCTCGAAGCCGATGTCGGCGATGAAGCCGCTCTGTTCGGCGCCGAGGAGGTTGCCCGCCCCCCGGATGTCGAGGTCTTGCAGGGCGATGTTGAAGCCGCTGCCCAACTCGGAGAACTCGGCCAGCGCCTTGAGGCGGCGCCGTGCTTCGGGCGTCACCAACGTCAGCGGCGGCGCCAGCAGATAACAGAACGCCTTGCGGTTCGACCGCCCCACACGTCCCCGCAGCTGATGCAGGTCGCTCAGCCCGAAATGATGGGCATTGTTGATGAAGATCGTATTGGCATTGGGAATGTCGAGGCCCGACTCGATGATCGTCGTCGCCACCAGCACATCATACTCTCCGGCGATGAAGCCCAGCATCACCGCCTCCAGCTGCCGCGGTTCCATCTTCCCATGGGCGATGCCGATGCGGATATTGGGCACCACCGAGGCGATCTTCTCCGCCACCTTGTGGATGTTCTCCACGCGGTTGTGGATGAAGAAGACCTGGCCGCCACGGTTGAGCTCGTATTCGATCCCCTCGCGGATGATCTGGTCGTTGAAGGTATACAACTCAGTGATGATGGGCTGGCGGTTGGGCGGGGGGGTGTTGATGATGGCCAGGTCGCGCGCGCCCATGAGCGAGAACTGCAGCGTGCGGGGGATGGGCGTGGCCGTGAGGGTGAGGGTGTCCACCTCGGTACGCAACTGCTTGAGCTTCTCCTTGGCCGCCACGCCGAACTTCTGCTCTTCGTCAATGATCAGCAGGCCCAGATCCTTGTATTTCACATCCTTACTCAGGAGACGGTGGGTGCCGATGAGGATGTCGATCTTCCCTTCGGCCAGACGCCGCAGGGTCTCCCGTTGCTCGGAGGGTTTCTTCAGACGCGAGATGAAGTCGACCGTCGCGGGGAAGCCCTTGAGTCGTTCGGTGAAGGTGCGGTAGTGCTGCATCGCCAGGATGGTGGTGGGCACCAGCACCGCCACCTGCTTGCTGTCGGCCACCGCCTTGAACGCCGCCCGTATGGCCACCTCCGTCTTGCCGAAGCCCACGTCGCCGCAGATGAGCATGTCCATAGGGTGGGGCGCCTCCATCGCCTCCTTCACCTTGCGTGTGGCGGTGACCTGGTCGGGCGTGTCCTCGAACATGAACGACGCCTCCAACTCCTGCTGCAGATAGCTGTCGGGAGAGAAGGCAAAGCCCTCCTTCTGCATGCGACGGGCATAAAGGGCGATGAGCTCGCGGGCAATGTCCTTGACGCGGCTCTTGGTCTTCTGCTTGAGCGTCTTCCACGCCCGGCCACCCAGTTTGTGGATCGTGGGAGGCTCGTTGTCCTTGCCCTTGTATTTGGAGATGCGGTGCAGGCTGTGGATGCTCACATAGAGGATGTCGTTGTCCTTGTACACCAGCTTCACCACCTCTTGTGTGCGGCCGTTGTTCTCGATGCGCACCAGTCCGGCAAAACGGCCGATACCATGGTCGACATGCACCACATAGTCGCCGGGATGGAGGGCTTTGAGCTCCTCGATGGTGAGCATCTCCTGGCGTGTGAAGTTTTTCTGCAGGCGGTAGCGCTGGTAACGGTCGAAGATCTGGTGGTCGGTGAAGCAGACGAGGCGCAGGTCATGGTCGATGAAGCCCTCATGCAGGTCACGGTCGCAGATGTCATAGGGCACATCGGGGATGAGGCTGGCGAGGATCTCGCGCAGGCGCTGCAGCTGCGCCTCGTTGGAGGAGAGGAGCCACAGGCGGTATCCTTCGGCAGCCAGCTCGGAGAGGCGCGTCGCCAGCAGCTCGAAGTTCTTCCGGAATGCGGGTTGCGGCGAAATGTTGAAGTCGACCACCTGCGCGGCCGGGCCGGGAGAGATATTGCCGAACTCCACCACGCGGAAGGTGTCGAGCAGCTCTTCGAAGCGGGCAGCGCCCATCAGCGGCGGCGGGGCAGGAGGTTCTTCGTCCTCCTCTGCCGGCGGCGGGGGGAGCGTATTAAGCTCGTCCAGCTCTTCGAGCATGCGGTGGATGAGCTGGCGGTCGCGCACCCACACCGTCGCCGATGGCGGCAGCAGCGACAGCACCGGCACGCGCTCGGTCACCTCGGCACGGCTGCTCACGTCCGGCAGCAACACCGCCTGCGGCACCTTCTCGACCGAGAGCTGCGTCTCGATATCGAACGTGCGGATCGAGTCGATACGTTCGCCGGCGAGATCGAAACGGTAAGGCCGCTCGGCAGCATAGGAGAAGACGTCGAGGATGCCACCCCGCACGGCATACTCGCCCGGCCCCGTGACGAAGTCGACCGGGCGGAAGCCTTTGGCCAGCAGCTCTTCTTCAAGCAGCGAGAGGGTCATCTCCTCGCCCTGCCGCAGGCGGATGCTGTCGCGCACGAGGGTGCGGCGGCTCACGGTCATCTCCGCCAACGCCTCGGGCCAGGTGACCACCATCAGCTTGCGCACACCGGCAGAGAGCATCTGCAGCACCTCGCTGCGGAGAATCTTGTTCGAGGCATCCTCCTGGCCGTAGCGGATATGGCGTTTGTAGGAGGAGGGCAGGAAGCGTACGGTGACGTCGCGGGCGAAGTTCTCCAGGTCGTTGAAGAAGTAGGCGGCCTCCTCCATCTCGGGGAGGACGAAGAGCTGGACGGCATGCAGGTCACGGGCCAGCGACGCCGCCAGCAGGGCGGATGACGAGCCGGCCAGGCCGCGCAGGTGCAGCGACACAGGCTCCTCTTCCCGCAGCAGCGCCAACAACGTCGCACGCCGCGGGTGGGTACTGTAATGCTCCAGAGGATCTTTCCTGCCTTCGCTCATCCGGGCGCAAAGGTAGGAAAGATGCCGCTAACGCCGGATGATGCGCAGCACTTTTTCCCCGTCGTGCCACGAGACGCGCACCAGATAGAGCCCCGGCCGCAGGGCAGAGAGGTCGAGGCTGAGCTGCGGCGCGGCGGCCCGGCGCTGCTCAACAAGACGCTGCCCGACAAGGTTGGTGACTGTGATGCGCACCTCGCCCGTGCCGGCCGGCAGGGAGAGATAGACCTGCCCGCCGGTGGGGTTGGGCCAGAGCTGTACCTCATCGCCGTGAACACCTGTCACCGCATTACACGATTCCACATGGACGGTCACCTCGTCGGTGAGGGTGCACCCCCTCGTATCGGTCACCGTCACGCTATACACCCCGCTGTCGGACACCGTAAGCGTCTGTGCAGTGGAGTTGTCCGACCAGAGATAATCGGTATACCCCGGTCCCGCATCGAGGGTGAGAGTGGTGCCGGCACAGATCGTTGTATCCGTAAATGGGATCAGGTCTATGGTGTCGGCATACCCGCAAGAGTGCTCCAGCCAAACGTCGTCCACGTACAGCACCGACCCCACAGGAGGCAGACTCCCGGAGAACATCCTCCCGGAAGCAAAGACAATGTTCACCGTATCGGGCACGAAGTCGCCGGTGCCCACCACAAAGCGGAATGGGCTGTAGACATCGACGGGCTCCAGCTCAAAGAGATTGAACCGGCGGTCGCGTTCACCAAGGTCCTCATCCCAACGGCTGTAGATCACGACCACCTGTGCCTTGTCGTCGGCAGTAGCGGGGAAATACTTGTAATATCCGCTCACGGCGGTGGGGGTAAACTGTACGGGAAATCCTCCTTCGATAGACTCGATCATCAGCTCGCCCGACGAGACGATGCCGGCATGGGAGTCGAACATGTCGAGGCTGACGGTCTCCAGGCGCAGGGCCAGCTCCCCCCCATGGGCATCCTGGGTGGGGGTGCACATGGGCTTGCTCCGCATCGCAGCCGTCACCCAGTTGGCACTTTCCCAACCCACGGGGTCGGTATAGGTGACCGGTTCCCACGCCTCGAAGTCGCCGTTGGGGATCGACGTAGAATCATCGTCGAAAGCCAGGCGGTCGACCCACACCTTGCCTCCGGGACGGGGATCCCACGGTGTGGTGGCGGCAATCCCCACAAAGGCGGTGTCGGGGGCCTCGGCAGGCACGTTCAGCGCAAAGGCCTTGCGCTGCCATCCCTCCCGGGTGCCCGTCAGGGCCAGCCAGGTGACCGCCTGCACCTCTCCCCCCCGCTTGAAAGCCACCACAAGGATCAGCGTATCCTCCTCAGGAAGATCATACCGGAAATAGCCCGTAAGACTATCGGGCTGACCCGTATAAGGAAAACCTCCCACAAACTGCAGATCGGGATAGTCGCCGCTCACATACCCCTGACAGATGACAAAAGCGGGAAGCGTATCCTCACCGAAAGCCTCATTATGCAGATACAAAGCCCCTTCGCCGGAATAGGCCTCCTCACTCTTTTCCACCAACAGCAACGTGTCGGTAATACCTTTGTACTTGACGGTAAAAGCATTGGAAGAATACCATGAGACCGGATCTTCATAGAGCTCCCGGGTCTCCCATGCCTCGAACCCCCGGTTGGGCACGTTCTGCGCCCTTACGGAAAACAAAGGCACGATCATCAACAGAAAAAGTAGCATTTTTTTCATCTTCTATCCTCCTTTTTTCTCGAACATCTACAAATATCTACAGACAAATTTACGGCTCTCTGCAGAGAAAGTCAACCATGCTTGCCTGGGGGACTTTCTTTTCCGGGGAAATATCCGCACTTTTGCATGCGGATCACAGGACTATCCGATGAAGGATCTAACGCGGGGCAAGGAGGCCAGGCTGATCATCCGCTTTGCGACGCCGATGTTGCTGGGAAATCTCTTTCAGCAGCTTTACAACATCGTCGACAGCATCATTGTGGGCAATGTGCTGGGCAAACAGGCGCTGGCGGCAGTGGGGGCATCGTATCCGGTGATCTTCACGGTGATCTCCCTGCTCATCGGCGTGGCCAGCGGCACCACCATCGTCATCGCCCAGTATTTCGGTGCCCGGCAATACGAACAGGTCAAGAAGGCAATGGACACTTTTTACATCTTTGCCTTTTTTGCTTCGATCTTCCTCTCGGCCCTAGGCATCTACTTCAGCGACGACCTGTTCCGGCTGTTGAAGCTGCCGGCGGAGGTGCTGCCCCAGGCGCGGGAATACCTTCACATCATCCTGGCGGGCATCATCGTCTTCTTTGGCCTCAACGGCACCAACGCCATCCTGCGGGGGCTGGGCGACTCGAAGACACCGCTCTTCTTCCAGGCGGGGGCAACCCTCACCAACATCGCCCTCGACCTCTTGTTCGTGGTGGTGTTCCGCTGGGGCATCGCCGGCGCCGCCATCGCCACCGTACTGGCCCAGGCATTGGCATTGGGAGTGGCCATCTGGTACCTCAACAAACACCACCGTCTGATCCACATCTCCCTGTTCGGGATGCGCTTCGACCGCGAGATCTTCCGCAAAAGCATCCGCATCGGCCTGCCCACAGGCTTTCAACAGACCTTCGTCGCCCTGGGGATGATGGCCCTCATGGGCATCGTCAACACCTTCGGCACCGACGTCATCGCCGCCTATTCGGTGGCCGGGCGTCTCGACTCGCTGGCCATCCTGCCGGCGATGAACTTCTCCGCCGCCCTGGCCACCTTTGTCGGCCAGAACCTGGGCGCCGGCAAGCCCGAACGGGTCAAAAAAGGACTCTTCGCCACCTTCTGGATGAGCGCCCTCTTCTCGCTGGTGATCACCGCCGTCATGCAAATCTTCCCCGAGCAGCTGATGAGCCTCTTCACCCAGGATGCAAATGTCATCGCCATAGGACGGCAGTATCTGGTCATTGTAAGTGCTTTTTACATCGTCTTTTCGGCCATGTTCGCCCTCAACGGGGTGTTACGCGGTGCCGGCGACACGCTCGTGCCGATGTTCATCACCCTCTTTGCCCTGTGGGTCATCCGCATCCCTTCGGCATGGCTGCTCTCGCGCCATCTGGGGGTCATCGGCATCTGGTGGGCCGTGCCCCTGGGCGCCTTCACCGGCTTCACCCTCACGTTCCTCTACTATCTCACCGGCAAATACCGTGAGAAGGTGGTCGTCCGCCGTCCTGCCGCGGCCAAGCCTCCGGAGGGAACCCCTGTGGTGTGACAGGCCATGCCGGAAAGGCGAACTTTTTTTACCTTTGTTGCATAACCTTTCAACCCCGGTGGCATGATCCAGTCGATGACAGGCTACGGCAAGGCGACGAAAGATCTCCCGGAGCGGCAGATCACCGTCGAGGTGCGTTCGCTCAACTCCAAGCAGGCCGACATCATCCTGCGCATCCCGACGCTCTTCCGGAGCCGCGAGATGGAACTGCGCAAGATCGTCGCCAGCCGGCTGGTACGGGGCAAGATCGAGGTGATCCTCACCGTCAACGACCTCACCGGGCGCACACTCCCTGAGGTCAATGCCACGGCAGTGGAACACTATCTCTCCCGTCTTCGCGACATCGCCAGCCGCACCGGTATCCGCGACGAGAGCGCCCTGGTGCAGGCACTGCTGCGCTGGCCCGAGATCCTCACCGAAAAAGACCAGGAGATCGACGAAACCCTCTGGCAGCAAACCCTCGAAACCCTCGACGAGGCCCTCCAGGCGACCGAGGCCTTCCGCCGCCGCGAAGGCGAAGCCCTCGAAGCCGATATGCGCGGTCACGTACAGACGATCTTGCAGCTGCTCGAGGAGGTCACCCCCCTCGAAGCCGAACGCATCGAACGCGTCCGCCAACGCCTGCAGAAACATCTCGACGAACTGCCTAACCTCCAGAGCGCCGACCGCGAACGCTTCGAACAGGAAATCGCTTATTACCTCGACAAACTCGATATCAACGAAGAAAAAGTCCGCCTGGCCAACCACTGCCGCTACTTCCTCGAGACCCTCGAACAAGAAGAGTATCCCGGCAGGAAACTGGGATTCATCGCCCAGGAGATGGGCCGCGAGATCAACACCCTCGGCGCCAAAGCCTCCCACGCCGGCATACAGAAGCTCGTCGTCAGGATGAAAGACGAGCTGGAAAAGATCAAAGAACAGAGCTTTAACGTTTTGTAAACCCGTACCACGGTGACCACTCCAAATGCCCACGGAAAAGTGCTCATCTTCTCCTCCCCCTCGGGAGCGGGCAAGACGACCATCGTCCATCACCTGCTGAAGACCTTCCCCTCGCTGGCCTTTTCGGTGTCGGCCACCACACGCCCCCGCCGCCCTCATGAGGTCGACGGGAAAGATTACTACTTCCTCACCCCCGAAGAGTTCCGGAAAAAGATCGAGGAAGGGGCTTTTGTCGAGTGGGAAGAGGTATACAAAGACACCTACTACGGCACGCTCCGCAGCGAGGTCGACCGCCTGCTGGGGCAAGGCAAGCATGTCGTCTTCGATGTCGACGTGAAGGGGGCCCTCAACATCAAGAAACAGTTTGGCGACAGGGCTCTCTCCATCTTTGTGATGCCCCCCTCGATCGAGGAACTTGAGAAACGGCTGCGCCACCGCTCCACCGACCCCGAGGAGAGCATCCGCGAACGCGTCGCCAAAGCCCGCATCGAGATGGGTTACGCCGACAAGTTCGACGTCATCCTGGTGAACGACCAGCTTGACAAGGCCCTGAAAGAGGCGGAAGAGATCGTACGGAAATTCATCGGAGAGAGATGAGAACAGGACTTTTCTTCGGCAGCTTCAACCCCGTGCATATCGGCCATACGGCTATCGCCAACTATTTTGCGGAATATGCGGACCTGCGGGAGGTGTGGTTCGTCGTCTCGCCGCAGAACCCACTGAAGGAGCGGGCTACGCTGCTGCCCGAGTACCACCGCCTGGAGCTGGTGCGGCTGGCCCTCGAGGACGATCCCCGTTTCCGGGCCAGCGACATCGAGTTCCGCCTGCCCCGCCCCTCCTACACCATCGACACCCTCGCCTACCTGGAAGAAAAATACCCCAAACGCACCTTCATCCTCATCATGGGTGCCGACAACCTGCTCACCCTCCACAAGTGGAAGAACTTTGAAGAGCTGGTGCGGCGGTATGAGATCGTGGTCTATCCCAGGAAGGGATACGAAACGGCCGCCCTGCCACCCACGCTGGCACGGCTGCGCACCCCGCCACGCATCACCCTCGCCCAGGCACCCCTCATGGAGATCTCTTCCAGCTTCCTGCGCCAGGCCATCCGCGAAGGAAAAGACATGCGCTTCTTCTTCCGCGAACCGGTATGGCGTTACATCCGCGACATGCACTTCTACGAGAAATCACCTGCGTAACACCCTCTGACCATGATGATCCGGAACCTGCTCATCCCCCCAGCCCGTCGAAGATGTGGTGCTCCGCCTTTCTCCATCTTTTAGTTTTCCCAAAAAGAGTACATTTGATCCACGCCAAACCTAGCAAGACCATGAAAAAGACATTGAACCTTTCAACCCTTCTCCTCCTTCTTATCTTCCCCCTAGCCGCCCAGCCGGGCAACAAACCCTTGCCCCAGGATCCCGAAGTGATCACCGGCACGCTGAAGAACGGCCTTCGGTACTACATCCGTCACAACAGCCGACCGGAGAAGCGGGTGGAATTCCGCCTGGTGGTCAACGCCGGCTCGATCCTCGAAGATGACGACCAGCAGGGACTGGCACACTTCTGCGAACATATGGCCTTCAACGGCAGCAAACACTTCTCGAAGAACCAGGTGGTCGACTTCCTCGAAGAGTCGGGCATGCGCTTCGGCGCCGACCTGAACGCCTACACCTCCTTCGACGAGACGGTGTACAAGTTCCAGATCCCTTCCGACCGCCGGGGACTGCTCGACTCGGCCTTCCTCATCCTCGAGGACTGGGCCCACAACCTCACCCTCGACCCCGAAGAGATCGACAAAGAACGCGGGGTCATCGAAGAAGAGTGGCGCCTGGGACTGGGTGCGCAGGACCGCATGCAGAAGAAATACTTCCCCATCCTCTTCCGCGGCTCGCGATATGCCGAACGCCTCCCCATCGGCAAGATGGAGATCATCCGCAACTTCCCCTATGATGCGTTGCGGCGCTTTTACCACGACTGGTACCGCCCCGACCTGCAGGCTGTGATCGTCGTAGGCGACATCGACCCGGCCTATGCCAAGAAAATGATCCTCAAGCACTTCAAAAAGATACGCAACCCCAGACCCGAGCGGCCCCGCAAGGTGTACGGCCTGCCCGACAATGACAAACCCATCATCGCCGTGGCCACCGACAGGGAAGCCACCAACAACCAGGTGGCCATCTTCTGGAAACACCCCAAGACCCATCTGGTCACCTACGACGATTACCGCCGTTCGCTGATGCTTTCGCTCATCTCCGGCATGCTCAACGACCGCTTTTTCGAGATCACCCAAAAACCCGATGCTCCCTTCCTGTATGCCGGCTGCACCTACAGCGGCTTCCTCGTCCGCACCCGCGACGCCTGGCAGGCCTTCGCCATCCCCAAAAGCAACCAGATCGAAAAAGCTTTTGCCACCCTCATCCGTGAAAACATCCGCGCCAAACGCTACGGCTTCACTCCCGGCGAGCTCAAAAGACAAAAGGCCAAGATCCTCAGCAACTACGAGAACATGCTGAAAGAAAAGGACAAGACCAACTCCGCTTCGTATGTTGATGAGTATGTCCGGAACTACCTCGAACAGGAAGCTTTCCCCGGCATAGAGAAAGAGTACGAGCTGGTCAGCAAGATGCTCCCCTCGATCACCCTCACCGAACTGAACCGGATGATCGACACCCTGGTGACGGAAAAGAACACCGAGATCCTGGCGACCGGACCGGCACGGCCCGACAATCATGTTCCGGATACCACCACCCTGAGGGACCTTTACGTAAAGACGCTCAGCACACCGGTAGAGCCCTATGTGGACAAGACCGTCAGCAACGATCTTAACCAAGGCTCTTTGCCGGGGGCGGCGATCGTCCAGACCCGTAAGGATACCATTTTCGGATATACGGAAATCACCCTCGCCAACGGGGTGACCGTGGTGATGAAACCCACCCCGTTCAAGAACGACCAGATCCTGATGGACTCGTACAGCTACGGAGGAAGTTCGTTGCTGCCTTCCGAGAAGGCTTTCATGGCCCGTGTCCTGCCGACGGTGATCCAGCGTTGTGGTGTGGGGGAGATGAGCGCTACCGACCTGAAGAAGATGCTGGCCGGCAAGAAGGTGAACGTGGCCCCCCGCATCGGCATGTTCACCCAGGGGATCTCGGGCAACAGCACGAAGAAAGACCTCGAGACGATGCTGCAGCTGACCTACCTCTACTTCACCCAGCCCCGCCGCGACGAAGAGGCCTTCCAAGCCTTCCGCTCCCAGTTGGCCGAGCAGGTGAAGTACCTGCGCGACAACCCCCAGATGGTCTTTGTCGACACCCTCTACAAGCTGGCCACCCACAACGATCCCCGTTTCTATCAGATCCCCACGCCGGCCAT
Organism: Bacteroidales bacterium; assembly: GCA_027067975.1. GTDB lineage: Bacteria > Bacteroidota > Bacteroidia > Bacteroidales > VadinHA17 > DRPN01. The sequence goes on from JAMOUS010000027.1 coordinate 10,962, forward strand.
GATCCAAAGCCTCGACCTCGACAGTATGCTGGCCTTCTACCGCGACCGCTTTGCCGACGCCGACGGCTTCCACTTCTACTTCGTCGGCAGTTTCGACCCGGATGAGCTGATCCCCCTCGTACAGAAATATCTCGGCAGCCTGCCCGCCCTCCACCGTCAGGAGATGTGGAAAGACGTGATCCCCCCCTTCCCGGAAGATATCACCCGCGCCGAGGTGCATAAAGGGATCGAACCCAAAAGCCTTGTGGCCATCATGATGCAGGGTCCTTACGACTGGAGCCTCACCAACCGCATCCTCTACCAAATCACCAACAACATTCTCAACATCCACCTGCGGGAGGTGATGCGCGAGAAGGAGAGCAAGACCTATGGCGTAGGCGTGGACGGCTCCGACAACAAACTGCCCCGCCCACGCTATACCCTGGTGGTGAGCTGGGGATGCAGCCCCGACTATGTCGACCGGCTCATCCGCACCGCCTTCGGTGAGATGAAAAAGATGACCGAGCAACCGCCTTCCCAGGAAGACCTGGAAAAATCCAAAGAGAAGATCCTCCGGAGCCTCGAGACCGACATGAAGACCAACCGCTACTGGCTCGACAAGCTCATGCATGCCTCTATCAACGGCGATCCGCTGGTCACCTATGATGAGATACGCCGGACGGTCGAGAACATCCGGGCCGAGGAGGTGCGGGAGGCGGCCCGCCGCTTCTTCCAGCTCGACCACTATCTCCAGGTGGTGCTGAAGCCGGAAGAGAAAAAATAAAAACAGCTGCAGAAAGAAAAAGGCCTCCGTAGGGGGGCCTTTTTCTTTTCCAAACTTGCTGGGATGAATTCAGACGATCTCTTCCGAGGAGATCATCTTCACGCCGGCCTTTTTCATCTCTTCGATGGCCTTGTCGATGTCGCCGGGGTTGACATCGATCCCGCGCACGGCATCGGTGACCACAAAGGTGCGGAAGCCGGCCCGCGCAGCGTCGAGGGCCGACGCCTTCACACAGTATTCCGTCGCCAGGCCGGTGACATACACCTCTTCCACCCCCTGCTCCCGCAGCCAGGCGGCCAGGTCGAGCTCGTCAGTCTCGAAGGCCGAATAGCCGTCATCCTTGTTGCCTGTACCTTTCGAGACGATACGGTCGACCTTCGACACCTCCAGATCCGGGTGGAACGCCGCCCCCGGCGTGTTGCGCACACAGTGTACCGGCCACTTCTCAAAATGCACCGTCTTCTCCGGATGCCAGTCACGCGTGGCCACCACCACATCAAAACGGTCGATCAACCGGTTGATCACCGGCACCACACGATCCCCCTCCGGCACGGGTAACGCCCCACCCGGACAGAAATCGTTCTGTACATCTACGATCATCAAAGCTCTTTTCATAGTATCGAGTTAACGAGTTAATGAGTATTGAGTCAGTGAGTCCCGGCTTTCGCGAGGCAAAGCCGAAGCGGAAGACGTAGGACGAACTGACCCTGACCGGAGCCGCAGGCGAAGCGTCAGGGTTCTGCAAAAGTGCCTCGAGTACTTGAAGTTCGGAGTTTGGATTTTGGAACATCACTTTATCACACTTTTGCCTTTTGCCTTAACCCTTTTGCCTTACCGGCATAGTTCCGAGTTCGGAGTTCCCAGTATCAAGTCAGTGACCCCGGATTCTGCAAGGCGAAGCCGAAGCGGAATCCGTTGGTCGAATTAATCCCGCCCTGCCGGGATTTCCCTTTGGCCCCTCCGGGGCGTACGTTTTGTTATTGTTCCCTATTACTGCCAGTGGGCCTGACTCGATACTCCATACTCCATACTCCATACTCAATACTCCACTTTTGCCTTTTGCCTTAACACTTTTGCCTTCCCGGCATAGTTCCGAGTTCGGAGTATCGAGTATCGAGTTGGCTTTTGACAATGCCTGAACTCTTTTATCTTTTTCCTTTTATCTTTTGTCTTGTTTTGGCCTTCCTCGTCCGCCGAAGCTTTCGCGAAGGCGGATCGCATCATCGCATCATCGCTTCATCGCTATATCGCTTTATCGCTTCCTCGTGCCCCCCGAAATCCCGGCAATCTCCATTCATCCCTCCCCCACCCTCTTTTGTATCTCTTCTTTCACCCGGTCTCTCAACCGCATCAGCTCTTCGCTGATCCCCACCTTGTACACATGGGGGTTCTCGAAGCGCTTATGACTGTCGTCGAGATGGCGGAGACGCTCCCGGGCAAAAGAGGCGATCTCCTTTACCGGCATTGCGGGGAGGATGGTCTCTCCTCCCTGCATGACGGGCTGCAGGAGCCGTTCGTGACGGTACCCTTTTACGCTTTTGCTCTTTTCAGGGAAGAGGGGATGATAGAATCGTTCAGGGATACCCTGCTCCTCCTCCAGGATCACCGCATCGCCGGCAAAAAGGTCATCCCCATTGGTAAAGCGGAGGATGTTCTTCCGGCCGGGGAGGGTCATCTTCTGGATGTTCTCCGAAAGTTTCATCACGGGCCGGCCGTTGTTGACGGCGATTTTATAGACCCCGTCGAGGGCCGCATCGGGGTGTCCGGTGACCAGCTTGGTGCCGACGCCGAAGATATCGAGGCGGGCGCCCTGCTCTTCCAGGCTGCGGATGATGTATTCGTCGAGCTGGTTGGAGGCGATGATCTTCACCTCGTTCAAGCCCGCCTCGTCGAGCATCTTGCGGGCCTTGCGACTGAGATAGGCCAGGTCGCCCGAGTCGAGACGGATGGCCAGCAACTTTTTACCCCTGGCTTCCAGCTCCTTGGCCACGGTAATGGCATTGGGCACTCCCGAACGGAGGGTGTCATAGGTATCCACCAGCAGCACGCAGTGGTCCTCATAGAGCTCGGCATATTTCCGGAAGGCGGTGAGCTCATCGGGAAAGCTCTGTATCCACGAGTGGGCCATGGTGCCGGTGGCTTCGAGGCCGAAGAGGAGTGCCGCGGCCACATTGGAGGTGCTGTCGAAGCCGCCGATGACGGCGGCGCGTGCCGCCTGCAGCGAGGAGATACCCTGCGCCCGCCGCATGCCGAAATCGCTGATCAACGCCGTCTCCCCGGCAGCCGTACGGATGCGGGAAGCCTTCGTCGCCACCAGCGACTCGAAGTTCAGCATGTTCAACAACAACGTCTCGATCACCTGCGTCTCCAGGATGCTACCCTCCACCCGCACCACCGGCTCATTGGGGAAGATCACCTCCCCCTCACGCACCGAATAGATGTCACCGGAAAAACGGAACCGCTCGAGATATTTCAAAAACTCCTCCCGGAAACCCCGCTCCGCCAGGTAATCCAGTGCCATTCGAGGGTAGGAGAAGTTCTTCAGAACGGAAAGGAAGGTCTCCAGACCCGCAAACACCACATATCCCCCACCAAAAGGGTTCTTCCTGAAAAAATAATCAAATACCGCCCGTTCTTTCCCCTTGCCCTCAAGGTAATACCCCTGGATCATCGTCAGTTCATAGTAGTCGGTGTAAAGACCCGTCAGCTCTTGCGGTATGATGGGTGTGCTGTTCATAGTTCCCAGTTCATAGGGTGGCCGGTTCACGGTTTACCCTTCTTTTCCATTTCCCGAAATTATCCGAAAATATCCGGGTCTCCAAACTTTTTCTCATTCCTCTCTTCGAAGGTACTACAACCTCCCTGCCCGGCAGGTTCCCTTCTGCGCCTCCCGTACCTTCCCAAACCGTTATCCGCTAATCCACTGACACATAACCAACACACAACACAACCGCACTCTCTCTCTTTTCACCAACCCCGCATCCCTAAGAATCCACGACTGCGCATACTGCCATATATCAGAACATTACAACAATCCATCTACCTATTTAAATAAACATTCAAATACCTATTTTAATGCGCATTTAAATAGGTACTTATCCTGTATCCAGCTCTTCCCCAAGGAGATACAGTCTCCTCTTTTCAGCCGGGTGACATAGAGGGTGGAGAGGCAGGTGAAAAGGAGGGTGACAAATGAATTGTTCATCCATCAAAGTCCAGTTTCATCGTTTATCCCGGCTAATGCTGTATTTCAAGAAAATAACAAAAAAACAATCGGTGGCATTCTCACCGGCCCCCATCTCCAATTGAGCAGAAGCAATTCTTCCGGCCCGGACAAAACAAGATTAAGGCCTGACCCTTAAAAAAATTAAAGTCCCTTTTTTCTCTTCATATATTTTTGTTATTTCACAAAAAGAATTAACCATTAAGCATGCAGATCCCTCTTGAGAACTTCGAACAACACATCGACAACACCATCCTCCAACGGGGATATCGATATTTTAAAAACGGGCATGTCCGCGCGCTCGAAGAAATAACACCGGGAAAGTTCCAGGCCATCGTCGAAGGAACTGAAGACTATACCGTCACCCTCCGTATCCGTGACGGGATCATCACCGAACATGTTTGTAACTGTCCTTACGACATGGGTCCGGTATGCAAACATGTGGTGGCGGTGATCTTCGAACTGCAACAGGAAGAACTGGGTTTAAAGAAAAAAGAAGCCTCTTCTTCCCGCACTCCAAGAAAAAAGCCGGCAAAACGAAAGACCATTGCCGACAAAGTGAATGAACTGCTGGAAGTGGTACCCCATGAAGAACTCAAGGAGTTCGTCCGCCAAATCGCCCTGCAGGACATTCCTTTCCGCAACACCTTGCTGACCGCTTTCCCGCAACATAGCTCCGGCGACACAAAAAGTGCCTACCAACGACAGGTAAAGGCGATCCTGCGTGCCGCCAAGCGACGGGGATTCATCGACTGGTCGGCCGCCGGTTACGTCGGCAAGGCCGTCTCCCCCCTGCTGGACATCGCAGAAAAACAACTGCAGAACGGTAACTATATGACCACCATAAACATCTGCACGGGCGTTATGGAACCTTTGGTGGATGCTTTGCAATATTCCGACGACAGCGGAGGGTACATCGGCGATAA
>JAMOUS010000028.1 GCA_027067975.1 Bacteroidales bacterium
GACTATGGTTTCCCGCTGGATGTGATCGAGAACAATACGACCGTACCGGTAGTCCTTGTGAATGAAGATACGGTGTTGGTGGCTTCCCGGAACATTGATGAGAAGAAGTTACAGAACCGCCAGGATTTGCTTAAGCAGTTGGCGCGAATGGAGCGGGAGCATGACCCGATCGTCATCGACCTGGGGGACGGTTCCCGGAACATCATTTATTACGAGGATTCCACGTTGCTCACCAAGCTCAAATATTTCCCCTATGTGCAGTTAGGGGTGATCATGCTTTTCATCTTTGTGGCCTATCTGGCTTTCAGTGCGAGCCGCCGCTCGGAGCAGAACCAGGTATGGCTGGGCCTTACCAAGGAGACGGCCCACCAATTGGGGACACCCACCTCGTCATTGTTGGCCTGGCTGGAACTGCTTAAAAACAAAAAAGTAGAACCTGCCCTCGTCGAAGAGTTGGAAAAAGATGTGAAACGCCTTGAGAAGATCACGGAACGCTTCTCGAAAATAGGCTCCAAACCGGTATTAAGGGAGACCAACATCAAAAAGGTATTGGCCAATGCTGTCGCTTACATGAAGAAAAGAACTTCGGAGAAGGTCCAGTTCCGCTTGAACTTTCGCATGGATGAAGAGTTGATCGTTCCGGTCAATGAAGTTCTTTTCGAATGGGTGATCGAGAATCTCAGCAAGAACGCCGTGGATGCCATGAAAGGGGAAGGGACGGTCGATTTCTTCATTACCGATAACACGCAATACGTGTATGTGGATGTGAAGGATAATGGCATTGGGATCCCGAAGTCGAAATACAAGGAGGTTTTCAAGCCCGGGTACACCACCAAGCATCGCAGTTGGGGACTGGGGTTGTCGCTTTCCAAAAGGATTATCGAAGAATACCATGACGGCAGGCTTTTTGTGAATTATTCCGAACTGGAAGAGGGAACGGTCTTCCGCATAGTATTGCCGAAGAAGCCGAAATAGATGGAGAAGATCAGGAGAGAAGCCGTGGAGCTGATGGCCCCTGCCGGTGACCATGCCTCCCTGCTGGCTGCGGCAGAGGGGGGGGCCGACTCTGTCTATTTCGGGGTGAAGCAGTTGAACATGCGGGCCCGTTCTTCCAATAATTTCCGGTTGGAAGAGCTGCCGCAGGTGGTTGCCCTGGCGCGGGAACATGGGATGAGGGCTTACCTGACGCTCAATACGGTCCTGTATGATCAGGAACTGCATATTATGCGAAGGATCCTGGATGCGGCCGCCGACGCCGGTGTCGATGCCGTGATCCTCACCGATCAGGCAGCCTTGCAGTATGCACGGAAGAAAGGCCTTTCCATCCATCTTTCGACCCAGTTGAACATCTCCAACACCGAATCCCTGAAATTTTATGCCGGGTATGCTGATGTTGTCGTGTTGGCCCGGGAGCTCAACCTGAAGCAGGTGAGGAGGATCGCCAGGAATATCCGCGAGGAGGATATACGTGGTCCTTCCGGCGATCCGGTGCGGATCGAACTGTTCGCCCACGGGGCCCTTTGCATGGCCATCAGCGGAAAGTGCTACCTGAGCCTTCATGAATACAATGCTTCGGCCAACAGAGGTACTTGCCTGCAAACCTGCCGCCGTTCTTATATCGTCACGGACAAAGAGACCGGTTATGAACTGGAAATTGACAACGAGTACATCATGTCGCCGAAGGACCTGGCTACCATAGACTTTCTCGACCAGATCCTGGAGGCAGGGGTGAGCGTGCTGAAGATCGAGGGAAGGGCCCGCCCTCCGGAATATGTATACACCGTGACAAAAGTATACGATGAAGCGTTACGGGCACTGGAAAAAGGGGAATATACGCGGGACCAGATCAAGGTTTGGAAGGAACGGCTGGCGACCGTGTTCAACAGAGGTTTTTGGGATGGCTATTACCTCGGAAGGAAACTGGGAGAGTGGAGTGACCGTTTCGGTTCCCATGCCACATGGCGGAAAAGCTATGCCGGCAAAGGGATCAATTATTTTGCAAAACCTGGTGTGGCAGAGTTCCTGTTGGAAGCGGAGGAGATCCATGTGGGGGATGAGATCCTCATCACCGGTCCCACTACAGGGGTGATCGAAACCACGGTGCAGGAACTCCGGGTAGAGGGCAGGCCGGTACAGGTGGCCCGCAAAGGTGAACGCTGCTCGATCCCTGTGGAGAAAAAGGTGCGCCGTTCCGACAAGCTATTTCGCCTGGAAAAGACGGAAGAATAACGTCCCTTACAGTTTTTCCATCTCTTGGAGATAACGTTCGCGCAGCATACGCAAACGCTCTATGCCGGGGTCCTTTTCATAGATACGGACCACATCGACAAGGTCACGAATGAAGAGAACTCCCGTGGCCGCATCAAAATTATTGTTGGAGACGTTGTTCTTGATATGCAAGGTGATCGCCTCGAATATCTTCCAGGGCAGATGGGTGGGAATCTCCACATAGTGCATCAGCGGATCCTCCAAATCCCGGAAAATACCCGTTTCGATCTCCTCCAGCCGGAATTGCTTTGTGACACGGATGAGGCTGTTGTCGTCGAACTGTTTTCTCTTCATGAACTGGATGCCCATGTCGGTGAACCAGCGATGCAGTTCGCCGATAAGGGAGTAGCTCTCCAGATGGTTGATGCGAATGGCTGGATAGTCGGTGTTGTACATCTTCAGGTTGGCAGGCCGGGCGCCAAAGGGAGCGTGGAAAAATTTCTTGATCTCCACTCCGGTGCGAATGATCTTCTCCAGTCCGTAATCCTTGCGCGTGACAAAGAAAAGATAATGAGGTTTTTCCGATACGGGTACGTTTTCACCATGGTAACCGGGGAAGGGAGCCGCTGCTTCAAGAATAAAAGTGTTTTTTACAAGGTCAGACTCGAGGGTGTGCAATTTCTCCTCCTTGGTGATGTATCCAAAGGTCTCGATCATGGCAGTAAAAATTTGAGTTACAGGCAATATAAGAAAAAATATGTTTTAAAGCATGGCATTGCCTGATTTTTTCTCAGGAGAGGGAAAGTTCTCGGGCGAAGGAGAGGAGATGTTCGGCATGCTTGCGGGGATCGGTGCCCGGGAGTTCTATGGGGATGATCCGTTCGAGGTTCCTTCGTGACATGGTATGGCGGTACGATTTGTCATAATAGCTCAGGAGGATTTCCGTGGCTTTCCGGAAATCCTTCCGTTGGACGGCTTCGATCGCGTGACGGCTGTTCAGACCTCCGAGCCTTTTTTCGATGCGCCGGATGGCAGCGATGAGCTCTTCGGGATCGAAAAGTGCATAATCGCGTACCAGTCGGTCGATTCGGTAGTCGGTGTCGACATGTATATCCAGCAAGGGAGCTTCCCGCATTTGGCTGAAGAGCTCTTCCGGGATGAATACCTTGCCTACGGAGCGGCTTTCGTCCTCGAGCCAGATGGGTTTGCGGAGGTCCAGTCTTTTCCACTGGTCAAAGAGGAGGTTCTCGAAATGTTCGGTAGAGGGTTGGTCGGGTTGTCCGAGAGCTCCGAAAGCAGAGCCTTTGTGGTGGGCCAGCCCTTCGAGGTCGATCACTTGTTCGCCCATTTCGCGGAGATGATGAAGGATCTCGGTTTTTCCGGATCCGGTCATTCCGCCCACGACGATGATATGTGCAGGGCGGGCAAGTTGTTCCCGCACATGGCGACGGAAAGCTTTGTAACCCCCTTTCAGGAGATAGATGTTCATGCCGGCGGTCTCAAAGAGCCATCCCAGGGAACCGCTGCGCATTCCGCCGCGCCAGCAGTAGAGCAAAAGGGTATTGTCTCGGGCCAGACGACGGGCCTGCTCAACATAGTCCACCATCTTGGGGCCCGTGATACGGAGACCTTCGTCAAAAGCTTGTTGGGGGCTTGCCTTTTTGTAGAGCGTGCCCACCAATGCTCTCTCCTCG
>JAMOUS010000029.1 GCA_027067975.1 Bacteroidales bacterium
AAGCTTTCCCGCCAGCACAGCGGGGTGCTCACCGGCAAGGGGATCAACTGGGGCGGCAGCCTCATCCGGCCGGAGGCTACCGGCTATGGTGTGGTTTACTTTACCAAAGAGATGCTGGCCACACGCAGAGAAGAGCTTGCCGGCAAAACCATCGCCGTCTCAGGGTTTGGAAATGTGGCTTGGGGAGCAGTAAAAAAGGCTACGGAATTGGGAGCGAAAGTCGTAACCCTTTCCGGCCCCGACGGATATATTTACGACCCCGCCGGGATCCGCGGAGAAAAGATCGACTACATGCTGGAACTGCGGGCCACCAACGAAGATATCGTGGAACCGTACGCCCATGAGTTCGAAGGGGTGGAGTTTGTGCCCGGCCGTCACCCCTGGGAGGTGAAGGTAGACATCGCCCTTCCCTGCGCCACACAGAACGAACTGAACGAAGAGGATGCACACAACCTCATTGAGAACGGCTGCCTCTGCGTTACCGAAGGAGCCAATATGCCCTGTACTCCGGAAGCGATCCATCTCTTCCAGGAACACGGCATCCTTTTCTCCCCCGGGAAGGCATCCAACGCCGGCGGAGTGGCCACATCCGGCCTGGAAATGTCGCAGAACGCCATGAAAATGAAATGGACCGCACAAGAAGTAGATGCACGACTGCATCAGATCATGAAAGAGATCCACGCCTCTTGTGTACGCTACGGAAAACGGAACGACGGTTATGTCGATTATCTCAAAGGGGCGAACGTAGCCAGTTTTCTGAAAGTCGCCGACGCCATGCTGGATCAGGGAATTCTCTGAAAACCTGCCCATGAAAGAGTTGCTGTACCGCATCGCTGTCACACTGTTGCCGGGGGTGGGGGCAGTAAGAGCTCGGTCCCTCCTGACGCATTTCCCCGACGTGGAAGAGTTTTTTTCGGCATCCCCTGCACAACTGGAACGGTTGCCGGGTTTTAACGAACAACTGGTATCCCGCACCATACGAAAAAAGGCGCTGGAACAGGCCCGCCGGGAGACAGAGTTTGTCGAAAAGCACCATATCCGGACCCTTTGGTTCCTCGACGACGACTATCCTTCCCGGCTCCGACATTGCAACGATGCCCCCATCCTTCTCTATCTGAAGGGGGAGGTCTCTTTCGAAAGCCGGAAAGTGCTGAGCATCGTGGGTACTCGTCATGCCACTGCCTACGGCATCGACCGGTGCAATGCCATCGTGGCCGAATTGGCCGAGAATCACCCCGAACTGCTCATCGTAAGCGGGCTGGCCTATGGTATCGACATCTGTGCCCACCGTGTCGCCCTCCAACACGGACTGTCCACCGTGGCCGTGTTGGGCCATGGCCTCCATATGATCTATCCCGCCGCCCACCGCACCACGGCCCGCGAGATCATCGCGCAAGGCGGTCTGCTCACCGAATACAGCACTCAACACACTCCCGACAAGAAGAACTTCATCGCACGTAACCGCATCATCGCAGGACTGGCCGATGCCACGCTGGTCGTCGAATCGGGAGAAAAAGGAGGCGCCCTCATCACCGCCGACCTGGCCAGTTCTTACCATCGCGAGGTCTTTGCTCTTCCGGGTCGCGCTACCGATGAACGTTCCCGGGGATGCAACCGTCTCATCAAGACCAACCAGGCAGCCCTCATCGAGAATGCCGCCGATCTGGCTTACTTCCTCGGCTGGGAAAGTCCCTCCCAAGGCCCCCAAACCATCCAGCCTTCCCTCTTCCCGGAACTCTCAACGGAAGAACAACTCCTTCTCGACATCCTCAAAGAACAAAACGAACTGCCCCTGGATGAATTGGCCGCTCTGGCCGCATTGCCTGTGAGCAAAACCTCCGCCCTCCTGCTCAACCTCGAACTCGCCGGCCTGGTCAGAAACCTCCCCGGAAACCTCTATAAGGCATTGGGATGAAAAACATGTTCTTTAACATTCGCCGCCACCTCACCCCCCCTCCTACCTCATATTCAAAGATTTGTACCCGTCCCTTTACAAAATCCTGTGTTTGGTCATATTTTTCTATGCAAAAAATGAATAAGTTTGTATTCGTTAACCATTAAAACCAGCACATTATGGACAAAAGAGTAGAAAAATTCCTTGAGCAGGTCATCGCCAGAAACCCGGGCGAGAAGGAGTTTCACCAGGCCGTTATGGAGGTTGCCGAGTCGTTGATCCCGTTCATCGAGGAAAACCCCAAATACAAACATGCCAAGATCCTGGAGCGGATGACCGAACCGGAAAGGGTGATCATGTTCCGGGTACCGTGGGTCGATGACAAAGGAGAGATCCAGATCAACAAAGGGTATCGCATCGAAATGAACAGCGCCATCGGCCCGTATAAGGGAGGTTTGCGTTTCCACCCGACGGTCAACCTCAGCATCCTGAAGTTCCTCGCCTTTGAGCAGGTGTTCAAGAACTCGCTCACCACCCTGCCCATGGGAGGCGGGAAAGGAGGGTCCGACTTCGACCCCAAAGGGAAATCGGACAATGAGATCATGCGCTTTTGTCAGAGCTTCATGACCGAACTGTTCCGCCATATCGGTCCCAACACCGATGTGCCTGCAGGAGATATCGGAGTAGGGGGCCGTGAGATCGGATATCTCTTCGGACAATACAAGCGGCTGAAGAACGAGTTCACCGGCGTCCTCACAGGGAAAGGTCTCGAATGGGGCGGCAGCCTCATCCGTCCCGAAGCCACAGGCTACGGTACGGTCTATTTTGCAGAAGAGATGCTCAACACCCGGGGCGAGTCGATCAAAGGAAAAACCGTCGCCATCTCCGGCTCCGGCAATGTGGCCCAGTATGCAGTACAAAAGGTCAACGAACTGGGAGGCAAGGTGGTCACCCTCTCCGACTCCAGCGGATACATCTACGACCCCGACGGCATCAATGAAGAAAAATGGGAATTCGTCATGGAACTGAAGAACGTACGCCGCGGCCGTATTCGGGAATATGCAGAGAAATACGGTGTCGAATACCACGACGGCGAGCGTCCCTGGAGTGTGCCGTGTGATGTGGCCCTCCCCTGTGCCACCCAGAACGAGATCACCGGTCAGGATGCCGAAATGCTCATCCAGAACGGGTGTATCTGTGTAGCCGAAGGAGCCAACATGCCCAGCACCCCCGAAGCGATCGAGGTCTATCTCAAGCACAAGATCCTTTACGGTCCGGGCAAGGCGGCCAACGCCGGCGGCGTGGCCGTCTCGGGCCTCGAGATGAGCCAAAACTCCCTCCGTCTCTCCTGGACACGCGAAGAGGTCGACAGCCGTCTGCAAACCATCATGCAGAACATCCATGCCACCTGCGTCAAATACGGAAAGGGAAAGGACGGATTCATCAACTACCTCAACGGCGCCAACATCGGAGGCTTCGTCAAAGTGGCCGATGCCATGCTCGCTCAGGGAATCGTGTAAACACTTCCGTCATGCAGGGAAAGGGGGCTCACGCCCCCTTTTTTTCATGGCGGGAATTTTCCTAATTTGCACCCTCATCACATTCCATCGCATCATGACACTCATCGACACCCATACCCACCTATACCTGCCTGAGTTCGACCACGACAGGAACGAAGCGGTTGAACGGGCCCTCGCTGCCGGCATTGAAAAGATGTTTCTCCCCAATATCGACACCTCCAGCATCACACCCATGCTGAAACTGGCGGAACAATTTCCCTCCCACTGCTACCCCATGATGGGCATTCACCCCTCTTCCCTGAAAGACGACTGGGATAAAGAGATCGGAGAAGCTGCCGCCTGGCTCGAACGGCACCCTTTCATCGCCGTGGGGGAGATCGGCATCGACCTTTACTGGGAAAAAAGATACCGTCTCGAACAAATGGAAGGGTTTGCCCGTCAGATACAGATGGCCCTCGACCAT
>JAMOUS010000030.1 GCA_027067975.1 Bacteroidales bacterium
ATGCCAGGTATTGCCACCTCCGACCACGATCACCTCCGCTTTCTCGATTGCCTGCCTTTCTTTACCCGAATGGTGGATCGAGACAAGCCGGTGCCCCATCTCCTCAAAACGGCGGGCCACTTTTTTATCATATTCATCCCAAGAAAAGGTGACCGCCGCATAGGGAATGAAAAGGGCCTCCGCCGACCCTTCTCCCAGAAAATCGGAGATCATCCCCGTGGCCCATGCCAGGTACTCTTCACCGGCATTGGTCGAATTGCTCAATAACAATAATCTCATCTTCTACAAAATTTGGTTGAACCGGCTAAAAATAATGAAAAAAGGGCTGTGAAGCCACAGCCCTTCCCATCCTCTCCATGTTCCTATTAAAACTTGATTCCCAGGCCGACAGACAAGGGATATACCTCAGGTCCCTGATCCTTCTTGAAGAGCGGCACCATGCTGTAATTGGCATACACTTCAAAGTTTTCCACTCCCAGACGGACTGTCAGGGCATAGTCGAGCGGCGAGATGTTGAAGTCGCCTTTGTTCTTTTCCTTCTTTTTGTTGCCCTCCTCGAACCATTTCACTTTGGTGACCGACCGGTATTTCAGACTGCCGATCACACCCACGCCGATCCTGAACCCTGAGTTATAGTCGCGGGTGTGGAACTCTATGATCGCAGGCACCGTCACATAGTCAACCGCCAATTTCGATTTTTTCAGGTTTTGATCATAGGGTTTCTCCACGATCACTCCGGTGGAGTCTTTCATGATGTTGTTGTTGTTTGCAAAACGGTATTTTTGAAGCCGGATGCCCAGGCCCGTGACCAGCCCAAAATGTCCGTTCCGGCTGAAGTTGAAGCTGTATTGCACAAAATTGAGATTGATGTTCCACGATTTCCCGTCATAAACGCTCATATATCCCCCCGGGAATTTATAATCGGGATCGAGGTAACTGTTCATGCCAAATTCGATACCCCTCCAGTTGCCATCAAAACTTTTTCTTCTTTTTTTGCTTTGTTCCTTTTTCCAAGAATCATCCCTGACCACTTTGATCGTGGAACCGTCAGGGGTTTCAATGATCTTCACCCCCTTTTTTCCCAGCCTCACCACCACCGTATCATCATCGTCGATCACTTGGAGGATCGGTTTTTCCCCGATGCGCACCTCGGTGCGGTCGGGACCCTCATATACTTCGCCGAGGATGAGATGATCCCCTTCTTCTTGGGGCGAATAGGAATGAGCGAGGCGATCTTCCCGTTCGTCCAACACCTCCGTGCTGCCGTCATCATAGATGATCACCACTTTGTTTCCTGCCTTGACCACCACACTGTCCTGCTTCATCCGTGCAAGGCTATCCTGCTGCGCGAGAGAGTCCCTTTTCTCCTGTGCCATGAGACCTCCTCCCACTGTCAGCACCATCCAACATAATACGATCACTTTTCTCATCATCTCCGGAATTTTTGTTTTTCGGTGGTAGGACGTTCTGAATGAGGATAAGTTACAACCAACCTGAAGTTACCGTTCCTGCTCACGACGCCGGACGAACGAAAAGAAACGGGATGTGACCGCAATGTATTCGACACCCTGCTCAGGATCTTCGACCTTTTCATATCCTATTTTCAAAGCTTCTTCATTGAGCCGTGTGAGACCGTTCACCAACAACACTTTAGGATCTACTTTCCCCCGGAGTTTATTTTGCTGGAGAATTTTCTTGAAGAAAGAGGGGGAGTCTTCCTCCGCGAGGAGATTCTCCCCTGCCCTGTCAGAAAAAATATCCATCGTATGCAGTTGACGAAGAGCCAAATCATCCACAGGCAGGGGTTGTTCGATCACAGGCACCGGTTCCAAAGAGGCGGATCTTTTGCCGGCCGGGCTTTCCGGCGGAAGGGATCTTTCCCTGGTATGGGGGGGCAAAAGATCTCTTTGACCGGCTTCTGCAACCCTTTCCGCAGGTTTCACCCTGTTCAATGAGGGTATTTTTGAGACCTCCGTCTCCTTCCGGAGGGAAATGTCTTTAGAAACTGCCGGGTTGGACAAAACAACTTCCGGGAGGGAGGAAGATTCGTGCGGAGGCTGAGGACGGAACAAAAAGAACAAAGCTGCCAACAGGGCCACGCCAGCCGCCGCAGCCGGGAAGAACCATAACGGCCGCATCCTTCGTTTGTGGTAAAGTGCATCTTTCCGGGGATATTCCTCACGGGAAGGCTGCAGGGTGATCTTTCCATACAGGCGATGAAGGGCTTTTGCTTCCGGGTGTGCTGCCAGGTACCGCTCGAGGGTCTCCTGCTGCGAGCTGTTCAGCAGCCCTTCGTATGAAGCAATGATCGCATCCTCAACATTCCTCTCATCCACAGATGCAAAGGAGGGATCGGGCCGCTTCAGGGATTCCTTCCCCCTGAAACTCTCTTCCGGGGGAACCAAACGGATTTCCAAAGCCTCTTCCCACTCTTCCTGAAGCTCCGGATGCTCCCGGAGAAAGCGCTCCAGCTCCTCCTCTTCCCGGGCAGTGAGGGTCCCCTCCATCCGGTCGAGCAGATAGGCCTCATAGTTCCACTCCGTTATTTTCATCCCCCCTTTTTTCATATCACCGCTTCAATGCTGCCAATGTAGTTTTTCAAGAACTTTCTCCCCCGGAAAATGTTGATCTTCACCTGGGATTCGCTCTGACCGGTGATCTCTCCGATCTCCCGGTAAGAATATCCCTCATAGTCACGCAACAACACCACTGCCTTCTGGTCGGGCGGCAGTTTTTCGAGAGCTTCGTGAAGGATCTCATTGAGATCGGGAGGGACCATTTCCATCCCGCCCTCATCCGGTCGTTTCTCTTCCAGGCTCACGATCCGTTTTTCTTTCCTGAGCCGGTCGATCATCGTATGATAGGCCGTCGTGAAGAGATAGGTTTTTACCTTTTCATAAGAGACATTCTCCCGTTTCACCCATAGTTTTTCGAACGTATCCTGGACAATATCTTCGGCCAGTTCCCTCTGACGCAAAGCGCCCAACAGGAACCGGTATACCGGGTCGGCATAATCGTCCACACTACGGTTGTACTCCGCTATGGTCATCTGTCCCGTTTTCGGAGGTATGACGAAGATCTCTGCGGAAAGTTACAAATTCCCGCCGGAACCTTCACATTCAGGCAAATAAGAAAAGGATCCTTTTTGTCCCAAAATTTTTTTATTTTTGACCGAACGTTCAGTCAAAACCAAAACATCGTGTCACCCCGACGACCCGAACAGTGGAAAAAGATCCGTCTGGAAAAGAGGGAGAAGATCCTGGACACCGCCCTGGAACTTTTTGCCACCCACGGCTATCACGGCTCCTCCGTGAGCATGATCGCCCGGAAAGCCGGGATCTCCAAAGGTTTGCTCTACACCTATTTCGACAACAAAGAGCACCTTCTCAGAGAGGTCCTTGCCAACGGAATGGACGAACTGATCCGCGACCTCCACCTGATCCCCGACCAGGGGATCAACCGGGAAATGCTCCTCAGTTACATCGAACTGACGTTCGGAAGATTGAAAGAGTCCACCCGTTTCTATCAGCTTTTCTTCTCGCTCGTGGTCCAGCCTTCCGTATTGCCGATCTTCCGCCAACAGTTCATCGAACGGATTCTTCCCTTGATGAAGCTGCTGGAAAAATATTTCGAAGAGCAGGGAGAACAGGATCCTCTCGCAAAGGCTTATCTCTTCATCGCCATCCTGGACGGTGTGGGGATGGACTACATCGCAACCGGCGGTATCTATCCCCTTGAAAAGTTAAAAGATCTTTTCATTCATCTTTTTCTTGACGAACAACCCGAAAAACGCGGCACATGATGAAACGAAAGATATCCATCCTTCCACTTTTCCTGATGTTCCTTCCCGCGCTAGAGGCCGGGGGCCA
>JAMOUS010000031.1 GCA_027067975.1 Bacteroidales bacterium
ACCTTTCTCTCCAAAGACGATATGCCGGGCATTGATGCCGGTGTGGGAGGCAATGTATCCGGCAAAGGTAACATTGACATGGGGAATCCCTTCGTCGGGGAGGTAGACCACCACGACGGGATGGTCTTGCAGTCCAGCATCCATGGTAAAGTCAAGGTTCCGCAACTGGTATGTATGGCCATCGGCGGTAGCGGCTCCCCACGCCACCACGCCACTGCAGGCATAGGGCGACACTACCGGCACCATGTGGGCCTTACGGATATCCTCAAGAGGCACTCCGCTGCCGGCAGCCAACCCCTCCATCTCTTGTTTTACGCGGGGATCGATAAAAGGGCTGTTGTCGAGCCACGCCCCCTCCAACAACCAATCGACGTTGTAATCGGCATACTCCTGCCGCACCGCCTCCAGGAAGTTTCCCAGACAGGTGCGGATCTCATCACCCAACATCTCACCCAGTTGATGTCCCATCTCGTAGGGGGTACCATGCACCACCGCCACCACCACACAATCGTCACCCTTGCCCACCGTGTCGAGACGCACCTGCTGCAGAGATGCCCCGCTTTCACCTTCATCACAGGCCGGAAAAAAAACGATCGAAAAAAGGAAAATCAACCAACGGGAAGAAAGAAAACGCTTTTTCACGATTAGATTTTATCTTATTTTTTCGAAAAATAGCACAAAAAACCTTTCCTACGGCATTTTGAGCCGGAACGGACAGGAGTATCGGTATCCTTGCATATCACTCTGAGAATTCCTTGTAAGCTTTGTGGAGCCCTCCGTGTGCCTTGTGTTTTTTTCGAAACAACAAACTTTACCACAGAGAACACTGTGAAGACACGAAGGACGCAAAGATTGCATGACGCTATGGGAAGCGTGGAACATGACTCCTCCACCTTTTTTACACCTCCCCGGGGAAAGTGCTTCCTTGTGAAACATAAAGGATTCTTTATATTTGTTCCTTAACAAAGGAACGGATGAAACGTGCATTCCTCATTCTTATCTTATCATCTCTTTTCTTTCCCACTGCCTCTTCTCAGGTACTCATAACACTCATTTTCGGAGACAAGCTCAATTCCGACAAGCTGGAATTCGGACTGGAAGGAGGAGGTAACTTTTCGAAGATCACCGGCATGGACACGCGCAAGTTCTTCACCGACTGGAACCTGGGTTTTTATTTCGACATCCTCATGAAAAAAGAAACATCTTGGTATTTTAACACGGGTGTATTGGTAAAATCGCGAATAGGGGCCGGCAAGCTGACACAGAACGACCTGGAGTTCCTGGGGGTCAATCAATGGGCCACCAGTGGCAGATACAACCAGAAGATCAACTATTTTTTGGTTCCTACCCTGATCAAATACCGCAAAAAACACTTTTATCTGGAAGGGGGTCTCCAGGCCGGTTTGATGTACAAGGCATGGGTGGAATACACCTCGGACAGCACCGGCTTTGAATCGATCATCAAAGAGTTCAACAAAGAGATGATCAACCGTATCGATCTGGGAATGATGGCCGGCACGGGTTACCGTTTCAACGGTCGCACAGGCTGGACCATCGGCCTCGATTACTATTGGGGGTTGACCAATGTCTACAAGGGCAAGCCGGGAACACACAACCAGTCGCTCTTCCTGGTGCTCGACATCCCCATCGGCCGTGGGGAAAAAGCCCAGGCCAAGCAAGCCGCCCGGAAAAAGAAGAAAGAAGCCCGCAAAGCCGAAAAACAAAAAATACGTGATAAAGAACAACCATAACAGAATATTAACCTAAACTTTCGTGTATGAACAAACTGCACAACATTGTTATCTTCACCCTTCTTTCCTTGCTGTTGCTTCCTTCCCCCTCACACGCACAATATGCGAACAAGCGGATGCGGAGCAAGTTCGAGGCTTACACCGACAGTCTGAAGAACATCGAGTATGACCGGGTTTTCCCTTTCTGGGGTGCCAAAGCCTACAAACAGGGCATAGACATCCAATATCCGCTGGGGCTGATGGCCAACTACTTCTGGACCAATCAAGGGGTCAGGATCGAGAATTTCCAATTGGGCTTCGACAACGCCCACGACGGTCTTTTCGAGTTTCCCCTTACTCCGCTGCCGGAGAGTGTCCTCTCTTTTGGCGACAACCGAAACCAGTCGTGGTCGTTCAATGTGCGCCCCGACCTGTGGATCTTCCCTTTCATCGATCTGTACGGCATCTTCGGGTACGGAAACTCGACCACCACCGTGGAGGTACAGGCCTTCCCCAACACCCCGCAGGAAGTCAACTTCACCTCGGAGGTCGACCAGGGCATTGCCACTTACGGCTTTGGGGTCTTGCTGGCCGGCGGGGTAGGACCGGTATGGATCTCCATGGACAACAACTTCACCTGGAACAAGCCCGAGCTGCTCGACGAAGCCACCCGTGCTCACGTTATGGGACTGCGCATGGGGAAACTCTTCCGCTTCCAGAACAAACCGCAAAGCAACCTCTCGGTGTGGGTGGGGGCTATGTACCTCTCCATGCAGTCGAGCACCCTCGGCTCCATCTCGCTGCGTGACGCCCTGCCCGACGACGTGTGGGACAACAAAGACCAGTTCGTGAACAACTACTGGAACTGGTACAACAACGAAGCCACCGACGTTCAGAAACGCGTCGCCGACAAGATCTTCACCCCGATCGTCGACGCCATCGACAACAGGAACGGAGAATCCATTGTCCGGTATAACATGGACAAACAGACCAAACAACACTGGAACGGCCTCATCGGACTGCAATACCAGATCAACAAGACCTGGCAGTTCCGCACGGAAGGAGGGGTCATCGGTGATCGCAAGTCGATCCTTCTTTCTCTCAATTATCGTTTCCTGGGGTTCAAAAAGAAAACACGTATTCCCAATTGATCGGGATATCCTCTACCCTCTCCCTCAACCTCGAAAACGACGGCTGCTCCTCTGGACTGCCGTCGTTTTCATACGGTCATATTGGGGATTTTGATAATTTTGGAGGCATGGCCAAAGGGAATAAATACATTCGCCGTTTGATCCGGGAAGGGGAAGGTCAGCACTTGGACTTCAAGTATGCGATCAACGACAGCCGCAAGATCGCCCGTTCACTGGTGGCTTTTGCCAACAGTGAGGGGGGCACGCTCCTCATCGGTGTCAAAGACAACGGACGTATTGCAGGGGTGCGGTCCGACGAGGAGATCTACATGATCGAGACGGCGGCGATCACCTTTTGCCGGCCGCCGGTACGTTACAGCACCCACATCCATGAAATAGAAGGTCTCACCGTTGTGGAAGTACATGTACCGCCGGCGCCGAGAAGACCGCATCGCGCCCCCGACGACCATGGCCGCTGGCACGCCTATGTGCGGGTGAATGACCAGAACCGGCTGGCCAACAGCATCCTGGTACGTTCATGGAAAAGAAAGACCAGCCGTCGCGGTACATGGGTGCACTATTCCCGCGCCGAACAATTTCTGCTCGAATATCTCGCCGAACACGACCACATCAGCCGCAGTGCCTTCCGGCGCCTGGCCTCCATACCCGACAGCCGTGCCGCCAGCATCCTGGTCAATTTCCTGGCTTGGGAGGTGATCGTGCCGGTATTCACCGACCAGGGTATTCTTTACAGCCTGCGAAATGAAGAAGGGAAATGACCCCTGCACTCAGTAGCGTTCCAGCTTACTGAAGAAGAAATCGGTCTCGATCACAGCATTCTCGTCGCTGTCGGAACCGTGAATGGCATTCGACTGCAACGAACGTGCAAAACGCTTCCGGATCGTTCCCTCCTCGGCCTTGGCCGGGTCGGTGGCACCGATCAGCTTGCGGAAATCCTCCACCGCGTTCTCCTTCTCCAGGATCATCCCCACCACGGGTCCCGAAG
>JAMOUS010000032.1 GCA_027067975.1 Bacteroidales bacterium
GAGGTATTGCTCACTTCCGGCATTTCAGAGAGACCATCATTGTTGGCATCGAAAAAGTTTCTCAGATGGTAATTGCCGAAAAGGGACATTCCTCCTTTTTGGTCGTTGCTGACGACCGACGCATTGGCCTGGAGGGAATGATCCCCGGCGGGGGGAGCGCTGCCCTTCACGCCCCATCCCACGCCTCCGCCTGTCAGGGTAACGGAAAAAGTATTGGAGAGGGGGTCGCGGAGCAGGATGTTCACTGTGCCGGCGATCGCGTTGCTGCCATAAAGGGCTGATCCGCCGCCGCGGATCACCTCGATGCGTTCGATCATATTGGAAGGGATCAGCTCGAGCCCGTACACTCCTGCCAGACTGCTGAAGATGGCATGGCCGTTGATGAGCACCTGCGTATAGGCACCTTCCATGCCGTTGATCCGCAACTGGCTGAACCCGCAGTTCTGGCAGTCGGTCTCGGTCCGCAGGCCCGGGCAAAAATCGAGTCCCTCGCGCATCTGCACCGTCTGTATCGCAGAGAAAAGCTTGGGAGTGACCGTATTGATGATCACCGGTGAACGGGATCTTTTCTCACCGCTGCGGCTGCCGGTGACCACCACCGCTTCCATGCCAAGCACATCCTCTTGCAGATCGAAGTTGACCTCGAGGGTGGTGCCTTTCTGCACGACAACCTCCTTCTCCTGGGGCTTATACCCCAACAGATGGGCCTCCAACACCAGCTTGCCCGGCGGCAGGTTGGTGAGCATATAATGGCCCGTGGCATCGGTGATCGTGCCGATGGTGGTACCTTTCACCACAATATTCACATAAGGAAGATGTTCTCCGCCGGAGACCACATGCCCGACGATGTTGGCATCTGTCTTTTTTTTCACTTGTGCCCCGGCACACACAGGAATGAGAAAGAACCAAAGAACTATTTTGTAACGCATGATAATGATCTTTTCTTTTGGAAGATGTAAGAACCGCCCCGTAAGGATATATGAGGAGGTACCATACCTCCCCGGTCCGAATACGGTATTCGATACGGAACAGATCCACGAATATCAAAACAGAAGGCTGAGCCGGCCCGGCTTCTATCCCTCTCCACGTGAAGAGAGAGAATCACCCCGCCGCATGTGGGAGGTTGACCGGACCGTTTTCTCAGGCGGCAGGGGGCGGCCGGATGAAAAGAGATGGAAAACAGGGAGCTACAAAGACCTCGAGAACCGGCAAGGAAAGAACATGCGGAGGCACGAATGGTTTTTCGATCCGCAGCATCTCCACCGGCTGATAAAAGAGAACATGATGGTCAGGCAGATGGAGGAGGTCCAAAGGATGATGATGGGCGGCAGAGTGACCTCCTTCCTTGCCGGGCACGTCGCGATGTTTCAGGTAAGGATGGGCATGTACGACGATGGTGCCGTCGGGAAGGAGGTGGCTATGGGTAAAGAGAGCCTTGTTGAGGTAAGAAAGCAGGATCACCACTCCCACCAGAAATAGGGTGAGCCCTTTCATATCGATGTGTCGCCGCTCGCTCATTTCACACGGAAAGTAAAACGCACAAATTTAAAGAATCATCCACGGATCTCAATAAACAGGCCGGCCAAATTCGGTTCTCCCCCTTAGATGAAAGGATCTTTTCCTATCAATTCCCGTTTCCGACACGAACAGGGAATCGGCCCGGACAAAAGTAGCAACAGGAGTTCCGTTATCCGGGAAGGGTCAGGCAAGGCCATCGCTCATCAAGACAGACAAAAATCCTCCCTTCTCGATGACATTAGTGGAGAAGGTTGAGGGTTTCACCAGATCAGGGCAATTTTCCCAATTGATTTTCGGCTTTCGAGGAGGCGGTGAGCCGCTGCGATCTCCCGGGCCCGGAAGACCTTTCCCACGACCGGTTTCAGGTGGCCTTCACCCGCCAGGCGCACCACCTCTTCGAGGGCATGTTGCAGCACCTCCGGTTTATGTTCCGCGATACGCAGCATATTGACTCCCAGCACGCCGCGGGAGCCGATGATCAGGCCCACAGGGTGCAGAAAGCCAAAAGCAAGCAGGAGTCCCATCACCCCGAAAGGACCTTTGCGGTTCATCTGGTCGGAGGCGCCATAGGTGACGATGCGACCGCCATGGTCGAGCAGGCGGACGCTTTTCCGGAAGTTCTTCCCTCCCACGGGGTCGAAAGCCACGTCGATCTTTCCGCCGGGCATTGTCTCCCGGATCCATTTTTCAAAATCCTCTTTCCGATAATTGATGGCCGGGTCGACATCCTTTTTCCTGAGGAAGCCGATCTTTTCATCGGATCCTGCCGTTCCTGCGACGCGGCACTCTCGCATCCGGGCCAACTGTACCAGGGCGATGCCCACCCCACCCGCAGCAGCGTGAACAAGGACTTTTTCGCCCTTCTTCAGGTTGGCCATATCGATGGCCGCATGGTAGGCAGTACAATATTGTGTGGCAAGGGCGGTGGCTTCCGCATCACCGATGTTTTCGGGCAAGAGAGCCACAGCTCGGGTGTCCGACACCGCATATTCCGCATATCCCCCGAAGCGGGTGAAGGCGACCACCCTGTCCCCTTTTGTGAATTTCCCGGATGGGTCTTCTTCCACATATCCCACGACCTCATATCCCGGGACGAAAGGCAGTGAAGGAGCATCACGGTAAAGATGACGCCGGGAAAGCACATCGGCGAAGTTGAGCCCGAAGGAGGTCACACGGATGAGCACCTCCCCTTCTGCCGGTTCAGGTACCGGCACATCCTGGATCTGAAAAGCTTTTTCAGGGTCACCGTAACGGATCAGTTGGATCGCTTTCATGATGATCGTGTTTGTACATCCCCTTTTCTCTTGAGGAGGGCTGCTACGGACGCGGTGAGCAGCCAGGCTGTGAGGATGAGGATGATCGCTGAAATAACGGCCAGCAAAATGTCTTTTTTCCCGACGAAACGGATCAGGTTGGCCACCATTGACCATAAGGTAAAGAGCAGGACAAAAAGCATGGGGATGGCGGTATACCAGAAATTCTTTTTCTTCATCACAAGATAAACCGTAACGACAGCCAGGGCGAGGGCGGCAAGGAGTTGGTTGAGCGACCCGAAAAGGGGCCACAGGATGAGGGCGCCTTTGGCTGCCGGTTTGGAGAAGGCAAGCAGCGCGGCCAGGAGCACGACGACAAAGGTTGCGACATATCTGTTATGGAAAGGTTTTATGATACGCCCGTCGCGGCGGGTGAGGATCTCCTGGAGCGAGAGACGCTGGATCCGCGTGGCCGAGTCGAGCGTGGTCCCGGCAAAGCTGACAATGAAAACGGCGATGATCGCCTGACCCACACGGGCGGGGATGCCGTAACTCTCCATGAGGTTCGAGGCCCCCACGACGAAAGCGGAGAGTTTGGCTCCCAGTCCTGAGGCGGTGACCCATGAGGCATAGTGTTCATTATAGGCAGCCAAGCCGGTGAGGAGGTGGCCGTTCACCTTCATCCCCATTCCCATGCCTGCGGCCACCGCCATCAGCACGAGGAGGGCCAAGACACTTTCAAAGAGCATCCCACCGTACCCGACAAAGAGGGTATCCTCTTCCTGGTCGACCTGTTTGACCGTGGTGCCGGAGGCTGCCAGTGAGTGAAAACCCGAGATCGCCCCGCAGGCGATGGTGATGAAAAGGAAGGGCATGAGCGAAGGGATATCGCTTCCTTTTTCGAGGGCGGCAGGGTTTACAGCAGGTGCAGTGATCGCGGGATGGGCCACCACCACGCCGAGGAAGAGTAGGAACATGGCGATGATCAGCTGCCAGGTGTTGATGAAATCGCGCGGCTGAAGGAGCTTATGCACGGGGATGGTCGAGGCAAAGAACACGTACACCAGCAGGATGACGGTCCAGCTCACG
>JAMOUS010000033.1 GCA_027067975.1 Bacteroidales bacterium
TCTTGACCGTTATGACGGCTACAAGATCCGTGTATACCGCAAGACCTACGGCCGGGAAGGAGGGCTGAGCAACAGCTCCATCTGGACACTCTTCATCGACTCCCATGGCAGGATGTGGGTGGGCACCTTCAACGGTTTGAACCTGTATGACGCCCGGCACGACCGGTTCATTGCCTTCCTGAACGATCCGGATGACAATAGGAGCTTGAGCAACAACTATGTACGGGCTATCGCCGAAGACAACGAACATAATCTCTGGATCGGCACCGTCCTGGGACTCAACCGCTTTGAACCGCATGACTCAACCTTCGTTCGATACCTGCATCGGGACAATGATCCTTCCTCCCTGAGCCACAACATGATCTATGCTCTGCTCATCGATCATCTGGGTAAACTGTGGGCAGGCACTTCCGCCGCCTTGGATATCTTTAATGAGAAAGAAGGCACTTTCACCCATTACCCGCTGGTACGGAACGGGATGATCTATCCCATTACCGCCCTCTACGAAGACCGTCAGGGACGCATCTGGGTAGGCTCCGTACGCCTGGGTTTGTTCCGTTTCGACCGCCGTACCGAAACCTTTATCGAAGCTCCTCTGCATCACCTGTTCGACAAAGAAATGCCTCTGTTCCAGGTGATCACGGAAGACCATGAGAACAAACTGTGGATCGGCACCGACGAAGGGCTGGTGATCTACGATCCGGCAAGTCAGAATGCCCATCTATACCGCCACGAACCCTTTAACGAACATTCCCTCTCTGACAATGTGATCCGAAGCATTTATGTCCAAGACAACAACTTCATCTGGGTCGGTACCAGCAACAACGGCATCAGCGTGATGAACCCCGCAACCAGCCGTTTTCATCACCTGAAGGTGCCTTATACGACAGAGAAGAGTTACGAACGCGATCATATCAAGAGTTTTGAGGAAGACAGCACGGGCAGGCTCTATATTGGGACGATGAACGGTCTGGTGTGTTTTGATGCGCGGGAGCACATTTTCACTTTACCCCCTTCACCGCTGACAGCAGGCATCGGCAACCGTCCCGTCCTGGCGTTGGAGTTCACCCGGAGCAAGATATTATGGGCAGGCACTTCTTCCGCCCTCCTCTCCTGGGATCCATCCCGCCATCAACTTCACATCTATCACAGCCGTTACCGTCAGGGACCCGGTTTGCGGATCCTGCCCAGCGACAACATCTCGGTGCTCACGGAAGGTCGTGACGGCATTCTTTGGATCGGCACCGGCGATGCGGGCCTGATCAGTTACGATCCGCGAATAGGCGTCTTCACTCATCATCCCAACAATGCCCCTGACCGTTTGCCGGGACATGAGCGGGTGTTTGCCGTGATCGAAGACCGGCACGGCAATACCTGGGTGGGCACGGCCGGCAGCGGCTTATGCATGTACGACCGTCGGAAGAACCGGTTCCACAATTTTTACCGCATTCCCGGCGACACCTCCACCTATTCGTTCAATTTCATCCTGTCGCTTTTGGAAGACCATCAAGGGCATATCTGGGCCGGCACCTATGGCAGCGGTCTGGTGGAATACATTCCCGACAGCCATCTGTTCCGGCGTTATACCCGTGCCGAGGGGCTCCCCGACGACGTGATCTACGGCCTCAATGAAGATGATCACGGCCGTCTGTGGTTCAGCCACAACCGGGGCCTCACCCGTTTCGACCCCCGCAGCGGCGAGATCGTCAATTATGACAAGCGGGATGGTCTACAGAACAATGAGTTCAACTCCGGCGCATACTTCCGCACTTCCGAAGGCTTCTTCCTCTTCGGCGGGAACAATGGCTTCAACTTTTTCCATCCCGATAGCATCCACCGCGATATGACACAACCTCCGCTGGTGTTCACCTCCCTGCGCATCGGCAACGAAACGATCCTTCCCGGCAGGGAATATGACGGCAGGGTGATCCTCCAGGAACCGATCGAACTGGCCCGCACCATCCGCCTGAAACATTCCGACCGGGACGTGTATATCGAGTTTGCCGCCCTCGACTTTGCCATCCCGGGAAAGAACCTCTACCGGTACCGGCTGTTAGGGAAAGACACCAGTTGGATCTACCTGGGGAACAACAACAGCATCCGTTTCGACCATCTTCCGCTGGGCAATGTAACGTTGGAGGTGATGGGATCGAACCACGACGGCGTATGGAACCGCTCAAGTGCCCGGCTCAACTTCATCGTAGCCCCCCCCTTCTACAAAACGTTCCTTTTCCGCTTGTTGGTGCTTTTCACCATTCTCTTGCTCACCTATCTCCTTTACATCATCCGCACCAGCCAGCTGCGGCGCCAAAAAGAAGAACTGCAGGCGCTCATCCGGGACAAAACACGGGAGATCACCCAACAACGCGATATCCTTGCCGCAAAGAATGAAGAACTGGAACGGATGAACCGTAAAATCCGGGAGGAACGCGACAAGATGGAAAAGATGGTACTGGCCGTTGAAGAAGCCAACCAACTGAAACTGCAATTTTTCACCAACATCTCCCATGAGTTCCGGACCCCGCTCACACTCATCTTGAATCTTATCGAGAAGTTCCGCACGGAAAATGACGACTACACACGCTCGGAACGGCAGAGCGATTACCGGCTGATCGAGAAGAATGCACAGAAACTGTTGAAGCTGATCGACAAGCTCATGCATTTCCGCAAGTATTCCACCGGGCAGGCCACATTGAAAGTTCAGAAAACCGATCTGGTGGCTTTCCTGCGAAACCAGGCTTCGATCTTTTCCAATCTTGCGGAAAAAAAGCGGATCGATTACCGTTTCCATGCCGCTCATAAAGAACTGGAGGTATGCATGGATCCTGATCAGATGGAAGAGGTTGTGAGCAACCTGCTCTCCAATGCCTTCAAATACACTCCGGACGGGGGGATGATCCGGTTGGCTACGGGAGAAGCTACCGACGCGGATGTACAACATCTGCTGGAGGGAGAAGTGGAACAACCCCAAGAGTATGTCTATTTTCTGGTGGAGGATACGGGTCCCGGGATCCCGGAAGACAAGCAGGAGAAAGTATTCGAACGCTTCTACCAGATCGGCGATGCTCCCGGGAACCGGGGGTCGGGCATCGGCATCGGTCTTCACCTGAGCCGTCGCATCGTCGAGTTGCACAAGGGCAAGATCTTCGTACGCAGCACGCCGGGTGAAGGGTCCGTATTTATCGTCCTCTTGCGGAAAGGCAATCAGCACCTGGCCGACATTGCCGAACACCGCGGCAATGAATATGTTCCGGAAATCACCCCCCCGTTAGAGGATGAGACGGATATCACCTCCCCCCACGCGCCCGCCCCGGAGAAAACACATGTGATCGACAAGATCCTGCGGGAGAAACTGCCCGAGATCCTGGTCATTGAAGACAACAAGGATTTGCGCAACTTCATCGTGAAAGGGCTGGAAGAAGAATACAACGTCCTGGAGGCAGAGACGGGCGAAGAGGCCCTCCGAATCATGGAGGAGGCCAATCCCGAAATCATCATCTGTGATGTGTTGCTCCCCGGAAAGCTCAACGGCTTCGAGGTGACCACTCACATCAAAAACAATCTGGCCACCAGCCATATTCCAGTCATCATGCTCACGGCCCTCAACAGCCAGGACCA
>JAMOUS010000034.1 GCA_027067975.1 Bacteroidales bacterium
AAAGATCCTGGGACTGGAAAAAGGCGCGGACATCTATATCACCAAGCCGTTCGCCTTCCGTGAACTGAAAGCCCACATCCGCAGCCTGCTGCAACTGCGGGAGTCGATGAAGAAAAAATTCCGGGATTACACCTTCTGGGCGGAACGGGAACTGGAGATCACCAGCAGTGACGAAAGCTTCATCCAACGTGTGATCCGGATCGTGGAGACCAATATGTCCGACCCTTCGTTCGATGTGAATGCACTGAGCGAGGCGGTCAACATGAGCCAGACCCGCCTTTACCGCAAACTCAAGGCCCTCACCGGCATGACGATCAAAGAGTTCATCCAGGGCCTGCGGATACGGCGCGCCGCCGCCCTCCTCCTTTCCCGCGACGACAAGAACATTTCGGAGATCGCCTATGAGATCGGATTCAACGATCCCAACTATTTCGGAAAAGTGTTCAAAACCGTCTACGGAATGTCACCCTCCGAATACATCAAAAAGAACAGTTGATCCCCCGGGAAGGATTTTCCCCCTTTTTAGTGAAAAATTCCCTCTTTTCTTCAGCCTCCTCCCCGTATCGGAAAGATCTTTCCATCCCTTTCTGGAAAAGGTTGATGATCTTTGTATCAAGGAAACTCATTTCAAAAAGGAAATTGCAGGGATGGGCCTAGGACTGCAAAACAAGACATACCACAAAGGGACTACGGGAGCGATCACACTGCTGCTGATCGTGGTGATCATGATCCTCGTGATCTTCCTTGTTTTCCAAGGATAAGTCAAGCCCCCCTGTTACCGGGCCTCTTGTCACAAAACGGGAAAGTTATACCTTTGCGGACGGCCCATACAATTTTTTGGATTCAAGGGAGAGAACCTGATGAGGAGAGCTGTTATCATTTCCACTTTTTCTCTGCTGGTGGTCATTTTTTCTCCGGGCAACGGAAAAGCCCAGGAGAACACCGATCACTGGGAGACGATCTTTTACGCCGACACCTTGTTCCGGTACAGCACCTCCAATGATGGAGAGCCGCCGTCGAACTGGCGTTCCACCGGTTTTGACGACCGTATATGGAAAGAGGGCCGAGGCGGGATCGGCTATGGGGACAATGACGACCGGACGGTGATCGAACGCTGTAATGCGCTCTATTACCGGACCACCTTTGTCATCCGCGACACTTCGGTGATCACGGGAGCCGCCCTCGACATCGACTATGATGATGCTTTTGTAGCCTATCTCAACGGTGTAGAGATCGCCCGCTCGCCGGGACTCTCCTCTCCTTACCCTGCCTGGGACGAGATCTCCTCCGTGAACCATGAGGCCCACATGTATGCAGGAGGCAAGCCGGAACAATTCTACATTCCGAAAGAAAAACTCAAAGAGATGATGCACAACGGCATCAACCTGCTGGCGGTCGAAGTGCATAACAGTTCGGCCACCTCTTCGGACATGTCGTCCCTTACCTGGTTCTCAGTGGGTCTTTCGGTGAGCGGATCGTACTATCTGCCCGTACCCGACTGGTTCACCGAACCCTTTTATTACAAGGGCTCTACACTCCCTGTCCTCAAGATCAACACCTACGGACAGTCCATCCCTGACGAGCCCAAGATCGATGCGTGGATGGAGATCATTTACCACGGACCGGGAGCGTTTAACAGCGTGAGCGACAGCGGAAACGTCTACAACGGACACATCGGCATCGAGATACGGGGTTCCAGTTCGGCCGGCTACCCGCAAAAGCCTTACAGCCTCGAGACACGCGACTCGCTCGGCAACAACCTCGATGTCCCCCTCTTGGGCATGCCGGCCGAAAACGACTGGCTCCTGATCTCCCACTACAACGAAAAGACCTTCATGCGGAACCCCCTTTCGTTCAATATGTTCCGGGAGATGGGACACTATTCCGTCCGGTTCCGCCTCGTGGATGTGGTGCTCAATGGCAACTATGAGGGAATCTACCTTTTCTGCGAAAAGATCAAACGTGACAAGAACCGCATCGACATCAAGAAACTGACCCCCGAAGAGAACAGCGGCGTCAATCTCACGGGAGGCTACATCTTCAAGACCGACTATGCCCACAGCTACGACAGCTGGTTGTCCGCCTATTCGCCGATCGATCATCCCGATTACGACACCCGCTTCGTCTATTATTATCCCAAATACTACATCATCACGGATGCCCAGAAAGCCTATCTGCAGGAATATGTGGATCAATTTCAGGCGCTATTGCATCAGGATAACTTTGCCGAATATTTCCGCGATTATATCGATGTGAAATCGTTCATTGACTATTTCATTGTGAGTGAGGTCTCCCGCAACATCGACGGATACAAAAAGAGCCGGTATTACCACAAGGACCGAAAGGATATCGACAACCGCCTGCATGCGGGGCCGGTGTGGGACTTTGACTGGGCCTGGAAAAACATCCACGACTGTTCTTTTCTGGCGAACACCGTAGGAGCGGGATGGGCCTACCGCACCAACGACTGCCGTCGTACCTACACCCCGGGCTGGTATGTGCGGATGCTGCAAGATCCCACTTTTGCCGATGAGATCAACTGCCGTTATTTTGCACTGCGACAAACGGTCCTTTCGCTGGATCATCTTTACGCTTTCATGGATTCCATCTACAACGCGGTAAAGGTGCCGCAGGAAAACCATTTCAAACGCTGGCAGGTCCTAGGTGTACGTACGGGAGCGCCCGAGATCGAACCTCCGGCCCAGACATGGGAGGAAGAGGTGGAAAGACTGAAGAACTGGATCAGGATCCGTCTCAACTGGCTCGATGAGAACATGGTGGGCGATTCCGACCACTGCCCCGCCCTTCATCACGAGATCCCGGACGAGGGTGCCGCCCTGCGTCTCTTTCCCAACCCTGCTGTCGACCATTTCTATCTGGAAGCCCTCTCTCCCATCACGAATGTGGAGATCTACGAGATCTCCGGCCGGAAGATGATCTGCCGGAAGATCCCGTCGCAGCACTCCGTAGAGATGGGCACGACCTCATTGCAAAAAGGGTTGTATCTTGTCAGGGTAACCTTTGAGACAGGTGTGTCAGAAGTGAGAAAATTGATGATCCGGTGAGATTTCCCCAACGTGCAAGGCTGACGTTCGTACTGTGGTTGCTGCTGGTGGCGGCTGCCGCCCAACATCCTGTGATCACGGAGGTGTTGCCTTCCAATCACACGGTGAACATGGATCCCGACCGCTATGCTTTTTCCGACTGGATCGAGCTTCACAACCCTTATGGCACCTCGCTTTCTCTGACCGGCTATTGGCTTTCCACCCGTCGTTCCCTGTCGCAACGCTGGCGTTTTCCTTACGGCAGTACAATTCCGGCAGGCGGATATCTGTTGCTTTGGGCTGACAGCACCCTCCTCCGCCAACGCGCCCTGCACCTGCCTTTCCGCCTCCAACGGGAAGGAGGGACCGTCTACCTGTGGCATTCCGACCGTATTGTGGACAGCCTGCCCTATCCCCCCATGTTGCCGGACATCTCGTGGGGTCTCCCCGGGGGAGGGGGTGAGGCAGGCTTCTTTCCGCACCCCACTCCGGGAGCCCCCAACGGCCGGGACGCCGCCCCCTGGGTGCTTCCCTCCCTGCCCCCCTCCTTTTCCCGGGAAGGAGGATTCTATGAGAACAAGGTAAAAGTATACCTGTACAGCAAAGCACCGGAAGCGGTCATCCATTATACCCTCGACGGTTCCGAACCCGGTCTTTCCTCCCCCCTGTACCAAGGTCCCATTGAGATCTCCTCGAACACGGTATTGCGTGCCGCCGCCTGGGAGCCGGGGCATCTGCGCAGCGAGGTACGCACGGAAACCTATTTCATCCAGGAGGATGTCGCCCTTCCGGTGATTTCCCTGGCCATCGATCCGTACTATTTCTGGGATGACTCTGTGGGCTTTTACGTCGAGGGCACCAATGGCCTGACGGGCTGGCAGACAGGACACGGCCCCTCGCCCAAGAGCAACTTCAATTGCGACTGGAAACGGCCGGTCAACATCACTTTCTTTGATGAGCGGCACCGGAAGGGTTTTTCCGCTGACGGCCAGGTAAAGGTGTACGGCGGATGGACCCGCGGCGCGGTGATCAAGTCGCTCGCCCTTTACACCTACAAGCCGATCGATTACAGACTTTTCCCCGAGAGGGCTGAGACCCGTTACACTTCTTTCATCCTCCGGAACGGAGGCAATGAGTGGGCCCGCACGCGACTGCGTGATGCAGTCCTCCAGAGCCTGGCCATCAACCAGGCGGATGTCGACCTCCAGGCCAACCGCCCTGCCGTCCTCTTTATCAATGGCGAGTTCTGGGGCGTGATGAACATCCGGGAAAAGATCAATGCCGACTATATCCGCACCCACTATGGCATCCGGCAAGACCGCATCGATTATATCGAATCGTACCGCACCCTGAAGGCGGGCGACTGGGAGCATTACCGGAGGATGCGCGACTTCCTCGCCACCCACGACCTCGCCGATCCGGCCAGTTTCCTAACGTTTAACACCATGGTAGACGTGGAGGAAATGCTGAACTATTTCATGGTGGGCATCTACTCCGGGCACGGCGACTGGATTTACAACCGCAACAACAACCTTCGTCTATGGCGGCCTCGCCGCGACGGAGGACGCTGGCGCTGGCTGTTATACGACTGTGACGGCGCTTTCACCAGCCCCAACGCCCGGGGCATCTCCGCAGCCCTGAATGCCAGCGACATTCTCGCAGCCGTGCTGAAAAACGAACAAGCCCGCCGGTACTTTGTCAATACTTTTACCGCCCTTCTCAATAACGCTTTCACCCCTGAACGCGCCGTCCATATGGTCGACAGCCTGAAACGGCTTTACGAGCACGACATGCCCCGCCATATCGCCAAGTGGCGGAACACCGATGCCGCAGGCAACCCGGCCTGGTGGAAAGATCCTTCGAACGATCGATACATTCAGGGGCAGGACGGCTACGGAGGGCCTTGTCTTTCCGGCTACAGTCAGTGGGAAAAGTATTTTTCCTATTTCCGGTATGTAGCATCGGCCCGGACTCCGGCCTTGTTAAAGGAACTGCATGATCTTTTCGGGCTGGGCGACGCCCGGGAAGTTCGTCTGAGCATGGTCCCTTCCGCCGGCGGGCAGCTCTCCGTCAACGGTGTGTCGGTCCATGAACCGGATCATCACGGCACCTGGTTCGAAGGGCAAACGATCATCCTGGAAGCAGAGGCCCGTCCCGGGTATCAGTTCAAAGGCTGGTACTCTGCCAGGATGAAAGCCGTCCCCCTTGTCCCCTCAGGGGCCGTCTGGCGCTATCTCGACGACGGCTCCGACCAAGGGACGGCCTGGCGCGACCCGGCTTACGACGACAGCCATTGGAAAAGCGGAGCCGCCCAGTTGGGTTATGGCGACGGCGATGAGGTCACCACCGTCAGCTACGGCCCCGATGCCGACAACAAGTACCTCACCACCTGGTTCCGAAAACATTTCGACGTCCCCGCGCCTCTGCCCCAAGGGGAGTTGCGCCTTGATCTCCTCGCCGATGATGCTGCCATCGTCTACCTGAACGGCCAAGAGGTGGTGCGGGAAAACCTCCCGGCCGGCACAGTGAACTACCGAACTGCCGCTGTCAGCGCCGTCGGCGGGGAGGCGGAAAAACAATACAAAACCTCTTACATACCCGCCTCCCTCTTGCGGGAAGGAGAAAATCTGCTTGCCGTCGAGATCCACCAGGTGAGCCCTGTCAGCTCGGACATCAGCTTCGACCTTATGCTCGCCACCGAAGAGGTCGGCATAGAAGACCTTCCTGTAAGCCGTGAAGCCCGCATCCGGCTGACCATCACGGAAGATACGGCACTGGTTGCACTCTTCGACTCATCTGCGAAAAAAAACACATTGTTCATCAACGAGGTGATGCCCCGGAACCATTACCTGCCTACCGTTTCTCCCACCCGTTTCACGGACTGGATCGAATTGTACAACCTGGGAGATGAGGCGGTTTCCCTTGAAGGGTTGTACCTTACTCCAAACCGGGAGAACCCGATATACTGTCCATACCGGCCTTTACCGGGAGAAGACATCTTGGAGGCAAAAGAACACCTCACCTTATGGGCCGACGGCAGCGAGGTGTCGCACGGACGGCATCTGAACTTCAAGCTGCAGGGCGGCGACGGTGCAGTCTATTTGTTCCGGCGGATGGGAGGAGAGATGGTATTGCTCGACTCGGTGGTCTATGAGGACGTACCGCTGGAGATGGCGTTGGCCCGTCTTCCCGACGGCAGCGGTCCGTGGCAGCTCACCGACGCTCCCACGGCAGGACGTGACAACCGGCTATGGTTTGCCCCGCCGATGAACGGCATACGCATCAACGAGATCCACGTCGCTGAAGATCCAAGGGAGAATGAGTGGATCGAGCTTTATAACGCCAACGATGTGGCAGTAGATGCCGGCGGGCTGTTCCTCACCGACGATCTGGACCGTCCGGGCCGGTGGCGCCTTCCGCTGCGGCGTCCCTGGCAGACCCTCATCCCGCCGCACGGTTACCTGGTGATCGGCAACCTGCAGAGCCCGTGGCGGGGACACCTGCAGTTGTCTTTCGATTTCGACGCTCGGCAGGGTGAGACAGGCCTGGCCGTCTGGGAGAACGATCGACTGCGTTACCTCGACTATCAACGTTACCGTACGGCTGCCGGCATGCCCACGACAGGCCGTTTTCCCGACGGCGCCGGAAGCTGGCAGCCACTGGCCGTGGCCACCCCCGGCGAGGGCAACATCCTCACTGCAACGCCAACCCTCAGCCTCGCGAAGATCTCCATTCATCCCAATCCAACGGAAGGTCGCCTCTTTCTCCGTCTGGGAGATCCCCTCCCCCCTGATCCGATAGTAGTACGCATACTCTCCCTCACCGGCAGGGTGCTGGCAACGTACCGTTATGCACCCTCGAAAGTGCTGACCCTCGATCTACAGGATCTGCAGAAAGGGGTTTATCTCCTGGAAACCACTGCAGGCTCCCGCTCATACCGCTGCCGCCTCGTGATCCGATGACCCATTCCATGTTAAGTTTTCTTTAAATCTGCCCGCCAGCCATCCCACCACCGGAAAAGCTTCCTATCTTTGTCGTGAAAACGCATCACCATGATCCGTCCTTCACGCTTCGCCATCCTGCTCTTTTGGCTGTCGGTTTCTTTAACCGCCGTGGCAACACAGCCCGACACAATACCCTTCCGGCCTTCCGGTAAGCCGATCATCACGATCTATTCCAATTTCCACACCGAGTTCACCCCCGGAGGCACGGGCCGTACCGGCTTTGCGCTGACGCGGGTTTATCTGGGATACCGGTATGATCTGCATCCCCACTTCACCACTGTGGTAAAACTCGACATCGGCAGTCCCGACGACCTGGGAATCACTTCGAAACTCCGTCGTTATGCCTATTTCAAAAACGCTTATGTAGAATACCATGCCCAGGGTTTCCAATGGCAGTTCGGGTTGGTAGGCACACAGATGTTCAAACTGTCAGAAAAATATTGGGGACACCGTTACATTGCCAAAGCTTTCATGGATGCCCAGCGTTTCGGTCCTTCCGCCGATTTGGGAATGATCTTGTCTTACCGTTTTGCCGGTGGATTCAAGGTCGATTTCTCGATGCTCAATGGAGAAGGATATACCCGTCTGCAGGTGGACAGCACTTTCAAATATGCCGCAGGGATCACCTGGCAGGCAAGCGAACGGTGGGTGATACGCGGTTATGCCGATCTTTATCCCCACACTTTCACCCGCTCGGTGGTCTCCCTCTTTGCCGGATACCGGAGTGATCATCTCACGGCCGGCTGGGAGGTCGACCGTTATTTCAATGCCGGACACACACGGGGGGAAGACAAATGGGGAGTTTCCGCCTCGTTGTCGTGGCAGATGACCGAAAAGTTCCAGTATTTTTTGCGGATAGACCACCTCAATACCGGCATCCGGGGAGAGACCGGCACCTGGGATGAACGTTCTCCCGGTACCGGTTTGATCACCGGTTTGCAATTTTCTCCTGTGGACAAGATCGCTCTGGCGCTCACCTGGCGCACGTGGACACCGACGGTCATCCAGCGCAGGTCCTCCCATTGGCTTTTCCTCAACCTTCTTGTCAAGATCTGACATCCTCTGTCATAAAGCAGGATCAGGCACACTTTTTGCAAGAGGGAAGCAGGAACCTAAAAAAAGACAAGCCATGAGGACAAATGGGATCATTTTATTTTTAGTGGGTACTTTTGCGCTGATGTTCTCCGGCTGTAGCAAAGACGAAGAAGCACAACCGGAAGTGAAGCTCCCTTCCATTGCGAAGGACAGCACACTGGTAGATGTACCTGATAAGCTCCAGAACCCTACGAACAAGGAGTTGACCCTGGCGGCCAGTGTGTTCAACGCCATCAACGAGATCAGCAGCACGGCCCGTATGATGCTTCCGCCCAAGGAGGCAAGCACCTTCCATGCCGACATCCCCGGCGCAGTGGCCTATACATGGTCGGCCGAGGGGATGACCTACTGGTTCACCTACCACACCCGCAACGACACCTGCTACTGGAAGGTGGAGATCGACATGGGGGAAGGACGTACCCCTTACATCGAAGGAAAAGAGAGTTGTGACGGTAAGAGCGGCGAGATCATCCTGTACGGAGAAGGGTTGACCCCCTTCTCGGCCCAGTGGAACTACGACAGCGACGGAAATCTCACTTTCAAGATCCAAAGCGGCCTCTACATGATGAGGGGTACGCTCAACGCCGACGGGTCGGGCTCGGCCAAAGTGTACTTTGGCGGCAACCTTGCCATGGAGATCTGGTGGAACGCTGACGGGAGCGGCCATTACAAGTATTACATGAGCTACCCGCCTTCGGAAGGGAGCTGGAGCAGCTGATCATGACCCAAAAGAAAAAAAAGCCGGGAGCTTTCCCGGCTTTTTTTATTTGGAGGGTTACTGCTTCGGCTTCTCGATATCCAGCAACTCGATCTTGAAGATCAACGTCGCATAGGGCGGGATGGTCTGTCCTGCCCCTCGCTCGCCATAGGCAAGGTTGTAAGGGACATACACTTCCCAGATCGATCCTACGGGCATCATCTGCAGGATCTCCGTCCAGCCTTTGATCACGCCGGTGACAGGGAAGGTGACCGGCTCACCCCGGCGGTAAGAGCTGTCAAAGATGGTACCGTCGATGAGCCGCCCCTCGTAATGGACCTTCACCTTGTCGTTGACAGTGGGTTTAGGCCCGTCGCCCATCTTGATCACCTTGTACTGCAATCCGTCAGGCAGCACCTCCACACTGTCTTTTTTGGCATTCTCAGCCAGGAACTCCTCGCCCTCTTTTTTGAGGGCGGCATTCTTCTTATCCGAAGCAGCCTGCATGAAGTCGCGGATGATCTTGTCGGCCTCCTGTTCGGTGATCTTCAGCTCCTTGCCGGTGAGCGCATCCTGCAATCCGGCCGTAAAAGCCGCCACATCGATGCTGTCGAGACCGTTCTGGGCATAATATTTTCCTGCACTCGTGCCCAGACTGTAACTGAACTTCTGCAGGTCTGTCTCCAACTCTACATTTTTTGAACTTTTCATCTTGTCGGTGTTACATGAAAAAAACAGCAGCATCCCCGCTGCCAGAGAAAGAAATGGGATTTTTTTCATAACTTTAATATTTGAATGAATGACAACGGGGTAAAGGTAAAATAAATTCCGCCTCCGCCAATACACATAATGATGAAAAGAAATGGGTTTGCTTCCATTTTTCTCGCAATGGGAGCGGGAATGTTTTTTGTGTCTTGTAACAAGGAAGGTTCCGATAAGGCAGCGATACTCAGTATGCGGTTCGATTTCGGGGAAGTTGTGTTCGACGATGCGCACGGCGTGGCCCGCGCACCAGAAGGGACAGACCTAAAACATCTAATCCCGCATGTCGAGGTCTCTAAAGGCGCGACGGTGTATCCCCCTTCCGGGGCCATTACCAACTTTTCGGAGCCTGTCGATTACACTGTGATCTCAGAGAACGGCCAACACACCACCTACTACACCGTGGAAGTACGCCTACCTCTGGTGGCTTTCACCGTGCTCGATTGCTGCAGCAGAACGCCGGAGAACCCCGTGGCAGTGCCTGCTGCAGGAGCCACGATCCGGATCTGGCAGCACCAAAACGACGGTCAGAACAAAATGGTCGATTCCCTTACCACCGACGATACTGGAAGAGCCCTCTTTTACGGACTTCCCGGATATGATTACTGCTTCGTCGCCATAAAAGGAGATGCATGTAACATCTTGGGAGGCTATATCGTGGCCGGTATCTTCACCAGCGAAAAGGACGTCGAGACCTCCCCCAAGCAGTCCCAACCTTCTGAGGTAGGCGACCTGAAGTTCATGGACGTGAACTGCGACCTCCTCGTGAACGAGGACGACATGTACGAACGTCAGTGCCTCTGGGCACCAGCCACCGGCCCCACACGGCATCTTACGGTATATATCGCAAAAGAGTGAGGCAAAGGGAAATCGTCCCGGCAAAAAGAAATGGCACCGTTTTTGCGATTTTTCCTTAAAAGTTTTCCCACCTCTGATGAAACCCGGCCATGACCCGATCATCCCTGTTCCGTCTGCTCTTCTTCCTTGCGGCATGCGGCCGTAACGATCGACCTGCTTCGTACTCACCCGTGCCATACACAGCCCCTCAAATACCCCTCACATGAAACGTATCCTACCGCTGCCTATCGCCTTCTCACTCCTCTTCGCCGGCATCGCTTGCAACAGCAGTCACACCCACTCCATCTCCCTCCCCACCCGGAAAGAAAAAGGGTGGGGACACATGAGCCCCACCTTCACCCCCATGACCTTTTTCAATGCCGACAGCTCATCTCCCTGGTATGGGATCAAAAAGAACTTTCACATTCTGAATGTTCCGGACACCTTCCAAGAGGTACGCATTTCCATTAACCCCACCTCGTGGGACCAGTTCGTTTACCAATATCACCGGAAAGGTTGGCTTGCGACCGATTTTTTCCGAAAGCTGCATGACGACTGGCATATCGACACCACCCTTCTCACCCCCCATGAGATCCACTGCTATTTTGTGGCGGCCATCGGCAAAGACGCTTCCGGGAAAATGTATTATATCCTCGACCGCAACAACGATCTCGACTTTTCCAACGACACCGCAAGCCCCATGATACGCTACGACCCTTTTCAACCCGTCCTTCCCGACACCCTCCCCCCCAAGGTGGAAAGTTTCCGGTATGAGTATGTCCAGGGTGGGAAGGTTCACGAAGACTCCTCCTGGGTAAGGTTCTTCATGAGTTTCGGCAACATCTACATGCAGATCATGGAGCACCGGAAAGCTGACCTGGTCATCAACAAGAAGCATTATCCCCTGGAAATCAAGACGATGCCTCACATTACCGACTACCATCATTTCAGCAAGGTGGTGATCCTGGATGCAAACCGGGCAAGCATCCCCGAACGGCAATGGTTGTCGATCGGGGAATATCTCATCATCCCGCCGGGCAGGTATTTCCGCATCGAGCGCATCACCATGAGCGGAGACACGATCGTGCTGAAGCATGACAGGGAGGCGGAAGAGCGCGGTGGCAGCCAGGAAGGGATGAAAGCCCTCGATTTCACTGCCACCACCCTGGACGGGCGAAAGATCCGGCTGAGCGACTACCGCGGAAAATGGGTCATCCTCGAGTTCTGGGGCACATGGTGCGGTCCCTGCGTATCTTTCCTCCCCACCTTGCAGGAACTCTACGATCAGTTCCATGACAAGGGGCTGGAGATCATCGCCATCGCCAACGACAAGCCGGAAACGGTAAAAAAGTTCCTCGCCCAGCATCCCCATCCCTGGCCCCAGATCCCCCAGTATCCCCCGGATCACGACACCCTCCTTAAGATGTACCACATCTCCGGTTACCCGACAACCTTCTTGATCGATCCCAAGGGGAAGATCATCTCCACACACTACCGGGAACAGCTCAGGAACATCGTGGCAGTCAAACTCCTGAACGAACAGGAGAAGAAAGAGAAATACCTTGAAGGGAATGTCCATTT